>NZ_JBQXXG010000001.1:0-417033 GCF_052644995.1 Quadrisphaera sp. KR29 | reverse complement strand
CTGCGGCACGGTTCCCCCAGCCCGTCCGCCGGCCCCGCCCACCTGACCCGAGTCCCGGGAGGACCCGTGCCCGCCCACCCCACCGCCGTCCTGCTGACCCGTCCCGACGCCGGCGCGGAGGCCGCCGCGCTGGCGCTGGCCGTGCCCGCCGACGGCTCGCTGCCCCGCGCGGTGTGGTGGGGCCCGGCCTCGCAGGTCGCCGGCGCCAGCGCCGACGACGTCGTGGCGGTGCGCCGGGGCCTGCTCGGCGTGCAGGGGCTCGCCGTCCTGCCCGAGCACTCCACCGGCAGCTACGCCCGCCCCGCGCTGCGCGGGCACCGCCCCCGGCCGGCGCCGGGTGAGGACCCGGCCTGGTCCACCGCCTTCCGCCTCGCCGACCTGCAGCTGGACGCCCCGCAGCAGGAGGGGGACGGCGGCGCGCCGAGGGTGGCCGCACCGCGCGTCGTCGTCCTCGCCGAGGACCCGGTGGCGGGCCTGGGCCTGCGCACCGAGCTCGAGGCGCTGCCGGGCGGGCTGCTGCGCGCCCGGCACGCGCTGACCAACGCCGGCGCCTCGCCGTACTCCCTGGAGGGCCTGGAGGTGCTGGTGCCGCTGCCGGACGAGGCGGCGGAGGTGCTCGACCACACCGGCGGCTGGCTGCACGAGCGCGTGCCGCAGCGCGCCCCGGTGCGCGACGGGCTGTGGCTGCGCGAGAACCGCACGGGCAAGACCGGGCACGACGCCGCCGGCGACGTCGTCGTCGGCACCCCGGGCTTCGGCTTCGACGCCGGGGAGGTGCGCAGCGCCTCGGTCGGGTGGAGCGGCAACACCGTGCAGCGCCTGGAGCGCTCGCCGTCCACGCAGACCACCCTGGGCGGTGGTGAGCTGCTGCTGCCCGGGGAGGTGGTGCTGGACCCCGGCGCCACGTACACCACGCCGTGGCTGTACCTGGGCTCCTCCACCCGCGGGCTGGACGGCCTGGCGGCGGCCAACCACACCTTCCTGCGCGCCGTGGGCGAGCAGACCGGCGCGGCGCCGCGGCGGCCGGTGCCGGTGACGCTCAACGTGTGGGAGGCGGTCTGGTTCGACCACGACCTGCCGCACCTGCTGCACCTGGCCGAGCTGGCCGCCTCGATCGGCGTCGAGCGCTTCGTGCTCGACGACGGCTGGTTCGGCGCCCGCCGCGACGACACCGCCGGGCTGGGCGACTGGACCGTCTCGGAGGACGCCTGGCCGGCCTCGCAGGGCGGGCTGCCCGCCCTGGCCGACGCCGTGCACGGCTACGGCATGCAGTTCGGCCTGTGGTTCGAGCCGGAGATGGTCAACCCCGACTCCGACCTGTTCCGCGACCACCCCGACTGGGTGCTCGCCGCCCGCGGCACCACGCCGACCCTCGAGCGCGGCCAGCTGGTGCTGGACCTGTCCCGCGACGAGGTGCGCGAGCACGTGCGCGACGCGGTCTCGGCCGTGCTGGACGCCGTCGAGGTCGACTACGTCAAGTGGGACCACAACCGCGACCTGCTCGAGGCCGGCGGCGTCGCCGCCGGTGGCCGCCCCGTGGTCAGCGCCCACACCGCCGGGTACTACCGCCTGCTCGACGAGCTGCGCGCGCTGCACCCCGGCGTGGAGTGGGAGAGCTGCGCCTCCGGCGGCGGCCGCGTGGACCTGGAGGTGCTCCAGCACGTCCAGCGCGTGTGGACCTCGGACATGACCGACGCGGTGGCGCGCCAGGACGTCCAGCGCTGGATGGTGCAGCAGGCGCCGCCGGAGCACCTCGGCGCGCACGTCTCCGCACCGGTCTCCCACCAGACCCGCCGCACGGTCCCGCTCGACTTCCGCGCGGCGACGGCGCTGTTCGGCGCGTTCGGCGTCGAGTGGGACGTCTCGACGGCCACCGAGGAGGACCGGGCGCGGCTGGCCGCGTGGGTGGCGGTGTTCAAGGAGCACCGCGGGCTGCTGCACTCCGGGCGCACGTGGCGCGCGGACTCCCCGGACCCGGCGGTGCGCAGCCACGGCGTGGTCGCCCTCGACGGCTCGCAGGCGCTGGTGGCGCAGGTGCAGCTGGGGGAGTCCTGGGTGGAGCACCCGGTCCCGGTGCGGCTGCCGGTGGCCTGGGGGCCCGGCGACCCCGGGCTGGAGCCGCAGCTGCGCTACCGCGCCCGCTGGGTCGGGCCGGTGCCCGAGCCCGACCGCGGCGCGCGCGCCAACGCGGCGCTGGGCTGGCGCTCGGGCGACGTCGACCCCGACGGCCCGCTGGGCGGTGCCGCGCTGCCGGGCGCGGTGCTCGGCTCGGTGGGGCTGGTGCTGCCGCGGCGCCACCCGCTGACCGTGACGCTGGTGCACCTGCAGGCGGTCTGACCCCCTGCGCAGCCGGGCCCGCGGAGGTGGCGGACGCCCATGATCACGGACGGTCTGCCGTGATCATGGGCGTCCGCCACCTGTCTGGGCGTCAGGCGGTCGGGGTGGGAGCGGCCGGGAGGGGGTCGAGCACCACGTGGGCCCCGGCCGCGTGCTGCTCGAGCGCCTCCCCGTGCAGCAGCCGCGCCGGCGCCGCCCCTGCGCCCAGCACCCGGGTCAGCGCCGCCAGCGGCAGCGGCGAGGCGCTGCCCAGCAGCACCGCGTTGCCGTGCCGGCGACCCCGCAGCACGCCCGGCTCGATGGCGGCCGCGGTGTGCGCGAACACCGAGCGCAGCGTGGCGACCTCGGCCTTCAGGCCCACCGGCGAGGTCCGCTCCACGGTGTTGGCCAGGTACAGCCCGCCCGGGGCGAGCACCCTGGCGACGTCCAGGAGGAACTCCCACGTGCTCACGTGCCGGGGGGTGGAGTCACCGGCGAAGACGTCGCGGACCACGAGGTCGGCCGAGGCGTCGCGCCGCGCCGCCAGGCCGGCGCGGGCGTCGGCGGTCTGGATGCGCAGCTCGGGGGAGCGCGGCAGGTCCACCCACTCGCGCACCCGGACGGCCAGCTCCGCGTCCAGCTCCACCACCACCTGGCGCACCGGCTGGCCCGCCTCCCGGCGCACCGCGGCCAGGTGGCGCGGCAGGGCGCACGCGCCGCCGCCGAGGTGCACCGCCCGCAGCGGCGCGACCCGCCCCGGCTCCACCCGCCCCGGCTCCACCCGCCCCGGCTCCGCGGCGCCACCGGGGGGCGGCAGCACCAGCCGGACCGCGTCGGCCATCCACTGCAGGTACTCGAAGTCCAGCGCGGCCGGGTCGCCCACGCGCACCGGCGAGCTGGGCACGCCGTTGACGTAGAGGGTCCAGGACCCGTCGTGCTCGGGCACCCAGGCCGCCTGCCCGGTGCTCGTGGTGAAGGTCCCCTCGACCGGGGCGGAGGTGTCGGGACGCCCGCCAGGGCGCCCGTGACGTCGTTCTCGCACACCGACAGCCTGCCGCGTGCCGCCCGCCTACAGTGAGGTGCGTGGGGGCTGAGGTGCTCGTCTCGCCGCAGGCCCCGCCGGGCCCCGGCGCCCCGCCCCCTGCCGACGCCCTCTCCCGCGCCCTGGGCCAGTACCTGGCGCACCTGCGCGTGGAGCGCGGCCTGGCCGAGAACACCCTGGCCGCCTACCGCCGCGACCTGGAGCGCTACGCCACCTGGCTGCGCTGCCGCGGGCGCACCGACCTCGCCGCCGTGGGCGAGGCCGACGTCGCCGCGCACCTGCAGGACCTGCGCACCGGCGCCGCCACCGCACCGCCGGAGGCCGCCCCCGGGCAGGCGGGGCCGCCGCTGTCGGCCTCCTCGGCGGCCCGCGCCGTGGTCGCGGTGCGCGGCTGGCACCGCTTCCTGGCGCTGGAGGGGGCCACCCCGGCCGACCCCGCCGCGGCCGTCCGCCCGCCCTCCGCGCCCCGCCGGCTGCCCAAGGCGGTCCCCGTGGCCGACGTCCTGGCGCTGCTGGAGGCCTCCGGCCTCGGCGAGGGCCCGGTGCCGGTGCGCGACCGCGCCCTGCTGGAGGTGCTCTACGGCACTGGGGCGCGCATCTCCGAGGCCGTCGGCCTCGACGTGGACGACCTGCCCGACGAGGTGCTCGGAGAGCACGGCGACGGCGACGGCGCCCGCGACGACGGCGGGGGCCGGGCCGCGCTGCTGCGGCTGCGCGGCAAGGGCGGCAAGGAGCGGGTGGTGCCGCTGGGCTCCTACGCCGTGCAGGCCCTGTCCGCCTACCTCGTGCGCGCCCGCCCGGCGCTGGCCGCCGCCGGCACCGCGCAGGACGCCGCCGGCGCCGGCGCCGTGTTCCTCAACAGCCGCGGAGCCCGCCTCTCGCGCCAGAGCGCCTGGGCGGTGCTGCGCACCGCCGCCGAGCGCGCCGGCGTCGGCAGCCCCGAGCACCCCGTCACCCCGCACACGCTGCGCCACAGCTTCGCCACGCACCTGCTCGAGGGCGGCGCCGACGTCCGCGTGGTGCAGGAGCTGCTGGGCCACGCCAGCGTCACCACCACGCAGATCTACACGATGGTCACCGCCGACGCGCTGCGCGAGGTCTACGCCGCAGCGCACCCCCGCGCCCTCGGCTGAGCCGCCACGCAGCGTCGCCGCCGCGCCGTCGGGCCGGCCCGCTCTCACCCGTCCGGAGCACCCCGCTGCGGTAGTGTTCCCGACCATGACGAGCGACCTGCAGGCCCGCGGCGTGCAGGTCGGCCAGCAGGGCGGCCAGCAGAGCGGCAAGCAGGGCCTGCTCGGTCCCACCGGCCGTCCGCTGGTCGACTTCCCCGTCCCGCCGGCCCTGTCCGGGCACGGTCCGGCGCGCATCATCGCCATGTGCAACCAGAAGGGCGGGGTCGGCAAGACGACCACCACCATCAACCTGGGCGCGGCGCTCGCGGAGTACGGCCGCAAGGTGCTCCTGGTCGACTTCGACCCGCAGGGCGCGCTGTCGGTGGGCCTGGGCGTGAACCCGCACGAGCTGCAGCACACCGTCTACACGCTGCTCATGGACCGGCGCGCGACGGTGGCCGACGTCGTCGTCCCCACCCGCCTGCCCGGGGTCGACATCCTGCCCGCCAACATCGACCTGTCAGCGGCCGAGGTCCAGCTGGTCGGTGAGGTGGCCCGCGAGCAGGCGCTGGTGCGGGCGCTGCGCACCGGCACCGACGACTACGACGTCGTCCTGGTCGACTGCCAGCCCTCCCTGGGCCTGCTGACCGTCAACGCCCTGACCGCCGCGCACGGCGTGGTGATCCCGCTGGAGTGCGAGTTCTTCGCGCTGCGCGGGGTGGCGCTGCTGGTGGAGACCATCGAGAAGGTGCAGGACCGGCTCAACCCCGCCCTCGCCGTGGACGGCATCCTCGCCACGATGTACGACGCGCGGACGCTGCACTCCCGCGAGGTCATCGCGCGCGTGGTGGAGGCCTTCGGCTCCACGCTGTTCGACACCGTCATCGGGCGCACGGTGAAGTTCCCCGACGCCTCGGTGGCCGGGGAGCCCATCACCACCTACGCCCCCGAGCACTCCGGCGCCGAGTCCTACCGCCGCCTGGCGCGCGAGCTGGTCGCGCGCGGCGCCGCGGCCTGAGCGCGCCGGACCGAGCGTGCTCCCGGCGCCCCGCGCCGCTGGCCCGTCCGAGAGCGGACCGGCCGGCCCCGGCGCGGGCCCCACCGCTGCGGCGCCGCCCGCCGGGCCGCCCGCCGCGCCGCCGCCCGGGGTTCCCGGCGGGGTGCTCACCGACCGCGACGCGCCCGCCTTCGACGTCCACCTCGAGAACTTCTCGGGTCCCTTCGACCTGCTCCTCGGCCTCATCTCCCGGCGGCGCCTGGAGATCACCGACGTGGCGCTGGCCGCGGTCACCGACGAGTTCATCGCCCACCTGCGCCGGATGCTGGCCGCCGCCGACGCCCGTCCCGAGGACGGCCCGGCCGCCGAGGTGGCAGCGCTGGGCCAGGCCAGCGGCTTCCTCGTGGTGGCCGCCACCCTGCTCGACCTCAAGGTGGCGCGGCTGCTGCCCGGCGAGGAGGGCGACGACCTCGACGCGGAGTCCGCGGCGCTGGTGGAGGCGCGCGACCTGCTGTTCGCGCGGCTGCTGCAGCACCGCGCCTACGCCGAGGTGGCCGCGGTGCTGGCCCAGCGGCTGGCCACCGGGGCGCTCAGCGCGCCGCGGCCGGGCGGGACCGGCGCCGCCGACCCGCTGGTGGAGCGGGCGCTGCCCGACCTGGTCCTGGCCACGACGCCGGAGCAGCTGGCGGCGCTGGCCGCCGCCGCGCTCACGGCGCCCGCGCGGGGCAGGCGCCCGCTGCCCGCCCGGGTCGACCTGGAGCACCTGCACGCCCCCGCGGTGAGCATCCCCGAGCAGGTGGCGCTGCTGCGCGAGCGGCTCGCGGCCGGCTGCGGCGGGGGTGGTCCGCAGCCGGTGGCCTTCGCCGACCTCGTCGCGGACGCCGACCAGGTGGGCGTGGCCCTGGTGGTCGGGCGCTTCCTGGCGGTGCTGGAGCTGTACCGCCGCGGCGAGCTCGACCTGGAGCAGGCCCACCCCGACCGCCCGCTGCTGGTGCGCTGGCGCGGGGCGCCGGACCTGCGCGAGCGCCCTGGGGACGGCGCGTGAGCGCCCCCGACCGGACCGAGCGGGACGACGACGGCGTCGACGGGCTGCCCGGCGGGCTGCGCGCGGCGCTGGAGGCGGTGCTCATGGTGGTCGACGCCCCCATGCCCACCGACGACCTCGCCGACGGCCTCGGCGTGCCGCCCGAGCGGGTCGGGCGGGCGCTGACCGAGCTGGCGGCGGCCTACCGCGACGAGCAGCGCGGCTTCGAGCTGCGGGCAGCGGCCGGGGGCTGGCGGATCTGGAGCCGCCCGGACGCCGCGCACCTCGTGGCCCGCTTCACCGGCGAGGCGGCCTCGGCGCGCCTGTCCCGGGCCGCGCTGGAGACCCTCGCCGTCATCGCCTACACCCAGCCGGTGACGCGGGCGCGGGTGGCGGCGGTGCGCGGGGTCGACGTCGACTCCGTGGTGAGGACGCTGCTGACGCGGGGGCTGGTCACCGAGGCGGGCAGCCAGGGCCCCGGAGGTGCGACCCTGTACCGCACGACCACCGCCTTCCTGGAGAAGATCGGTGTCGACAGCCTCGAGGACCTCCCTCCGCTGGCGCCGCACCTGCCGGACGACACGGAGATCGACGCGATCCTCGACGCCCTGGACGACGGGCCGTGAGACGCGGCGGAGCAGGAGAGCAGCAGTGAGCCAGCAGCGGGACCAGCGAGGACAGCAGCGCGACGGGCGCGGCGAGCACGACGTGCACGACCCGGACGGGGTGCGGCTGCAGAAGGTGCTCGCCGGGGCCGGCATGGGCTCGCGGCGCGCCTGCGAGGAGCTCATCGCCCGCGGCAGGGTGCGCGTGGACGGGGAGGTCGTCACCGAGCTCGGGGTCCGCGTCGACCCGGCCACCGCCCAGGTCGAGGTGGACGGCATGCTGCTCCAGCTCGACACCAGCAAGGTCTACCTGGCCATGAACAAGCCCCGCGGGTACCTGTCGGCCATGTCCGACCCCGAGGGCCGCCTGACGCTGGCGGACATCCTCGACGACCGCACCGAGCAGGGCGTGCGCCTCTTCCACGTCGGCAGGCTCGACGTCGACACCGAGGGCCTCATCCTGCTGACCAACGACGGCGACCTGGCCCACCGCCTGCAGCACCCCTCCTTCGAGGTGCCCCGCACCTACGTCGCCGAGGTCCACGGCCCCGTGGAGCGCGGCATCGGCAAGCGCCTGCGCGACGGCGTGGAGCTCGAGGACGGCCTCGCCCGGGCCGACTCCTTCCGCCTGGTCGACTCCGCGCCCGGCAAGGCCTTCGTGGAGGTGGTCCTCCACGAAGGCCGCAAGCACGTCGTGCGCCGCATGCTCGAGGAGGTGGGCTACCCCGTCATCCGCCTGGCGCGCACGGCCATCGGCCCGATCCAGCTCGGCGACCTGCGCCCCGGCGTGACCCGCTCGCTGACCCGCGAGGAGGTCTCCACCCTGCGCAGCGCCGGGCCCGGCTCGCAGCCGGGGGCGCGCACCCCGCGGCCCAAGGGCCAGCGCCCGGTGGCCAAGGCCCCGGACCGGCGCGGCATCCAGATGGTCACCGGCGCGGCGCGGCGCACCGCGGCCTCCTCGAAGTCGACCCGCGCCGCCAAGAACGCCAAGGCGGCCAAGGCCCGCGGCGGCCAGCAGCGCCGCCAGGGCGGCCGCTGATGGCGCGCCGCCGGTGACGACGCTGCACGCGCGCACGCGCGGACCCGTCCACGTGGTCGGCACCGGCCTGCTGGGCACCAGCGCCGCGCTGGCGCTGCGCGCCCGCGGGGTCGAGACGACCCTGGCCGACCCCTCCCCGACGGCCGCCGCGCTCGCCCGCGACCTCGGCGCGGGACGGCTGCGCCAGCCCGGTGACGGACCGCCGGCCCTCGTCGTCGTCGCCTCCCCGCCGGACGTCACCGGGGCGGTGGTGGCCGAGCAGCTGGCGTGCTGGCCCGAGGCCGTGGTCACCGACGTCGCCAGCGTCAAGCTCACGGTGCTGGCCGACCTGCGCCGCCAGCTGGCCGGCACCGCGGGGGAGCGGGCCCTGGCCCGCTACGTCGGCAGCCACCCGCTGGCCGGGCGGGAGCGCTCCGGGGCCGTCGCCGCACGCGGGACCCTGTTCGCGGGCCGGCCCTGGGTGATGTGCCCCACGCCGACCTCCTCGGCCCAGGCGGTGGCGGCCGTGCGCGACCTCGCCGACGACCTCGGCGGGGTGCCGGTGGTCATGGAGGCCGGTGCCCACGACGAGGCCGTGGCCCTGGTCTCCCACGTGCCGCAGGTGGCGGCCTCGCTGGTGGCGGCGCGGCTGCGCGAGGCCCCCGAGCCGGCCGTCGAGCTCGCCGGGCAGGGCCTGCGCGACGTGACGCGGATCGCGGAGTCCGACCCGGCGCTGTGGGTGCAGATCCTGGGCGCCAACGCCGGCCCGGTGGCGGCGGTGCTGCGCGACCTGCGCGCTGACCTCGACGCCGTGCTGGCCGCCCTGGAGCAGCTCGACACGGTGCAGGACGCCGCCGACGCTGCGGCGAACAGCCCCGGGGCGCTGGCCGCGGTGGCCCGCCTCATCGCCGACGGCGGTGCCGGCCGCGCCCGGGTGCCCGGCAAGCACGGCGCCCCGCCGACGTCGTACGCGGTGGTGACGGTGCTGGTGCCGGACGCCCCCGGTGAGCTGGCGCGGCTGCTGCACGACGTCGGCGCGGCCGGGGTGAACCTGGAGGACCTGCGCCTGGAGCACTCCCCGGGGCAGCCCGTGGGCCTGGCGGAGGTCTCCGTGCTGCCGGCGGCGCGCACCGTCCTGGAGGCCGCGCTGCGCGACCTCGGGTGGGCGCTGCTCGACTGACCACCGGGGGTGGGGGGGGGGGGGGGGGGGGGGGGGGGGGGGCGGGGGGGGGGGGGCGCCCGCCACGCGGCCCACGGGCGCCCCGGGGGCGGGGGGGGGGCGGCGGGGGCGGGCGCCCCCCCCGCCCCGCCTTGCGGCGGGGGGCGCCCCCCCCGGGGGTTGAGCGGGGGCCCCCCCCCCGGCGGGGGGGGGCCCCCGCCCATGACCACGCCGGGTGGAGCGGCCAGACGGCCGTCAGCCCGCGACGCGGATGAGCTTCTTGTTGACGAACTCGTCGGCGGCCAGCGTGCCCATCTCCCGGGAGGTGCCGCTGCGCTTCACGCCGCCGAAGGGCAGCTCCGGGGAGTCGGCCAGCACGCAGTTCACGAAGACCATGCCGGCCTCGATCCTGTCGGCCACCCGGTCGGCCTGCGCGGCGTCGGTGGTGAAGACGTAGGAGCCCAGGCCGTAGGCGGTGTCGTTGGCCAGCTCCACGGCGTCGTCCTCGTCGGCGACGCGGTAGACCACCGCCACCGGGCCGAACAGCTCCTCGGAGTACGCCGGGTTGCCCGGCACCACGTCGGTGAGCACGGTCGGCGCGAAGAACGCCCCGTCGCGGGTGCCGCCGGTCACCAGCGTGGCGCCGGCGGCCACGGCGCGCTCGACCTGGTCGGCCAGGCGCTCGGCGGCGGCCAGGGAGCTGAGCGGGCCGAGGTCGGTGCCGTCCGCGAACGGGTCGCCCGTGGTGGCCGCGGCCATCGCGGCGGTGAGCTTCTCCACGAACGGCTCGTAGAGGTCGTCGACCACGATGAAGCGCTTGGCGGCGTTGCAGGACTGGCCGGTGTTGTCCAGGCGCGCGGCGACGGCCTGCTCGACCACCGCGTCGAGGTCGTCGGTGGACAGCAGCACGAACGGGTCGGAGCCGCCCAGCTCCAGGGCCACCTTCTTGAGGTGGCGCCCGGCGACCTCGGCCACGGCCGCGCCGGCGCGCTCGGAGCCGGTCAGCGAGACGCCGGCCACGCGCGGGTCGCCGATGACGGCGGCGGCCTGGTCGTTGGACAGGCGCACGTTGACGTAGGCGCCGCGGGGCACGCCCAGCTCGGCGCCGGCGTCGTCGAAGGCCTTCTGGATGAGCTCGGCCGAGACCGGGCACTGCGGGGCGTGCTTGAGCAGGATCGTGTTGCCCACCACGAGGTTGGGGCCGGCGAACCGGGCGACCTGGTAGTAGGGGAAGTTCCACGGCATGATCCCCAGCAGCGGGCCGAGCGAGGCGCGGCGGACGACGGCGCTGCCCTCACCCCCCAGCAGCTCGATCGGCTGGTCGGCCGTCAGCTGCTCGGCCCGGTCGGCGTAGAACTCGTAGATGTCGGCGGCGAAGTCGACCTCGCCGAGCGCCGCCTCCCGCGGCTTGCCCATCTCGCGGACGATGGCGTCGGCCAGCTCCTCGCGGCGCTCGCGGTGCAGCTGCGCCACCCGGCGGACCAGCTCCCCTCGCTGGGCGGCGGTGCTGGCGCGCGACCAGCCGCGGTGCGCGTCGGTCGCCGCGGCGATGGCCGCCTCGACCTCGGCGTCGGTGGCGGTCGGGTAGGTCGCCAGCTCCTCGCCGGTGGCGGGGTTGACGACCCGGTACTCGCTGGTGGTGCTCATGCGTGCTCCCTGTCGGTGCGCTCGTCGGGTGCTGGGGTCGGTGGCGCGTCGGTGAGGACGCCGGTGCTCTCGCGGCGCAGCGTGTCAGAGCGCCTCGGGAGGGGGCGACCCCGGGACCGCGGGCGCCGGGCACCGCGTCCGCCGTCGCCGCGGTGTCCGTGCCGTGCTGACGGCGCCGTCGTGCACCCGGCGAGCCTGGACGGGGCCACCGGTGGCTGTCCAGTGCCTGCGAGGGGCCGCCGGCATGCCTCGCAGGCATGCGAGCGGGGCCGTGATGGAGGACGTCGTGGTCGGGGCTGCCGCCCGGGGGTGCCCCCGGCAGGATTCGAACCTGCGCACCCGCCTCCGGAGGGCGGTGCTCTATCCCCTGAGCTACGGGGGCGGCTGCCGCTGGCGCGGCCCGTTGAGACTACCAGCGCACCCGGGGGCCGCTGACGGGGCTCACTCCCCGGCGACGAACTCCCAGTGCCACGGCTCGTAGGGGCCGCTGCCGCCCTTGCGCGCCCACGCCGGGTGGTCCCACCCGAACTTCGGGGCGTTCTCGATGAGCCAGTCGTAGTGCTCGTCGCTGTTCTGCACCCCGTCGCCGAGGTCGACGGCCAGGCCCCAGCCGTGCTCGCTGGTGCCCGGCACGGCCGCCAGGCGGGGCTTCTGGCGGCGCACCGCGACCTGCGCGGCGTAGGAGCGGTAGGAGTCGGTGATGACGATGTCCTTGCCGAAGTGCTCGCGGTAGGCGAGGTTCAGCTCGGCGAAGGCGACGGCGGCGTCCGAGCGCAGCTGGTGGCCGCCGACCCACAGGTCGCACATCTGGCCGTCGGTCAGGCGCCCGTTGCGGGTGCCGCTGGTGTCGGGTCGGGTGCCGCTGCACTGGCCGACGAGCCGCTCCACCGCCGCCTGGTGCTCCGCGGCGGCCCGGGCGGCGGCCTCCTGCTCGGCCCGCTGGCGCTCCAGCTCCTGCTGCTGGGCCAGGGCGGCCTGCTCGGCGGCGGCCTGGGCGGCCGCCGCGCGGTCCGTGGCGGCCTGCACGGCCGCCTCGCGGGCCGAGGTGCGCGAGAGCGTGAGGGCCTGCGCGGCGCGCTCGGCGACGAGGTCCGTGGCGCTCGACAGCCCGGCCGCCGCGGCGGCCTTCGCGGTGCTCGCCCCGGCGTCGGCGCTGCTGCCGGTGGTGGTGTCGGCCTCGGCGCGCAGGTGCGTGCCGACCAGGGGGGCGACGAGGGTGGCGACGCCGAGCGCGCCGACCACCGCGACGTGAGGCAGCGCGACGCGCACGCGGCGGGGCAGGCGGTGGGCGCCACGTCCGCGGCGGGGGGCGAAGGCCGGGCCGGGCGCGGCCGCCTCGTCCTGCTCGGCCAGGGCCTCGGCGACGGCGGCGGCGACCGGCGCGGGGGCCAGCACGACGGGCGTGATGCCGACGGGCCGGGTCACGGGGGCCGCCGGCCGCGGCGCGGGTGCGGGCACCTCCTCGACGGGCGCGGCGGGCGCGCCGGTCTCGGGGCGGTGCCGCGTCCAGCCCAGGCCGGGGAAGAGCGGGTCGGTGCGCAGGTCGAGCTCGTCAGCGCCCGTCGGCTCGGCCAGCAGGGCCTCGAGCTGGGCCAGCACGTCGGTGTCGGAGCGGGTCGGCTGCTCCGCGCTGCCCTCCCGGACCGGGGCGGCGGGTGCCGGGGTCGGGGCCGCAGCCAGGGCCGCTCCGGGGAGCTGGCCGGCCAGGGCCGCCTGCTCGCGCAGCGCCCGGCGGCTGCCAGGGCGCGCGGGCTCGGTCGACCGCGGCTGCAGGTCGGCGGGGCCGGAGGCCGCCCGGCGGGCCCGGCGGGTGAGCGGCACGGCCGGGTCCGAGGGCGCCGGCGCCGGAGCGGCGGGAGCCGCCGGCGGCGCTGCCGCCCAGGCAGCGGGGGCGGCGGGGGCAGCGGCCGGCAGCGAGGCCGCACGACGGCGGCGGCGCAGCGGTGCCTCGAGGGCGGCGATCTCCTCGGTGGTGGGCCAGCCGCTCAGGGCGGGCACCGGTCCCGACGGGTGGGCGGCCGGCGCGGGGACCGGCGCGGACGGGTGCGCCGCCGGCATGCCGTCGGACCAGTCGCCGGCCCACGACGGCGGGGCGCTGCGCTGGCCCGGCAGGCCCAGCAGCGCCGCCAGCTCGGCCAGCCCGTCCGGCGGGGTGGCCAGGGCGGTGGTGGAGCGCTGGCCCGGCACGGCCGCCAGGGCCGACGGCCCACCGGCGTCGGTCAGCGCGGACCGGCGGCCGCGCAGCGGTGCCGCCTCGCCGCGGGAGGCCCGGCTGCCGGGCCAGCTGGCCCGCGCCGAGCCCGAGCCGGGGCGCTCGCGGACGTCCACGGCGGCCCCGGAGGGCTCGACGAGCCCTGCCCCGGCTCCGCGGTCGGACGGCACAGCGGGACCTCCACGGGGCTCGGCAGCGGGCGACCCACGGCCGCGCTGCCCCGCTGACGTGCAGCGGAGCATCTCGGCCGGGGCTTCGACGAGTGCGAGCCTAGGAGAAAGGCACCCGCAGGTCGGGGACTTCGGGACTTCCTGTGGAAAAGGAGTTGCACCACTGTCGTTCGCCGCAGGTCACAGACGTGCAACGGCGCGACACGCCGCGCCGGCGCGCCACCGCTCGGGGCACGAGAGCGCTCCGCGCGCGCTCACCAGCCCGCGGGCAGCGGGCGGCCCTCCTGGTACCCGGCGTCGGACTGCAGGCCCACCACCGCGCGCTCGCGCAGCTCGGCGAGGTCGCGGGCCCCGGCGTAGGTGCAGGCGCTGCGCACGCCCGAGGTGATCTGGTCCAGCAGGTCCTCGACACCGGGGCGCCGCGGGTCCAGGTGCATCCGCGAGCTGGAGATGCCCTCCTCGAAGAGCGCCTTGCGCGCCCGCTCGAAGGGGCTGTCGGTGCGGGTGCGCGCCGCCACCGCGCGCGCCGAGGCCATCCCGAAGCTCTCCTTGTAGGCGCGCCCGTCCGGGCCGACCATGAGGTCGCCGGGGCTCTCGTGGGTGCCGGCGAACCAGGAGCCGACCATCACCTGGCTGGCCCCGGCCGCCAGCGCCAGCGCGACGTCGCGGGGGTGGCGCACCCCGCCGTCGGCCCAGACCCGCGCTCCCAGCTCGCGCGCCGCCGCGGAGCACTCCAGCACGGCGGAGAACTGCGGGCGCCCGACCCCGGTCATCATCCGCGTGGTGCACATGGCCCCCGGCCCCACGCCGACCTTGACGACGTCGGCGCCGGCCTCCACGAGGTCGCGCACGCCCTCGGCGGTCACCACGTTGCCCGCCACCACGGGCACGTCGGGGAAGGCCCCGCGCACCGAGGAGACGGCGCGCAGGGCGCTGAGCATGCGCTCCTGGTGGCCGTGGGCGGTGTCGACCACCAGCACGTCGGCGCCGGCCTCCAGGACGGCGCGCGCGGTGGCCGCGACGTCGCCGCCCAGGCCGATGGCCACGCCGGTGCGCAGCCGGCCCGAGGCGTCCAGGGCCGGCGCGTAGATCCGCGAGCGCAGGCACCCGGTGCGGGTGAGCGCCCCGAGCAGCCGGCCGTCGTCGTCGACGACGGGCGCGAAGGAGCGCCGGGAGGAGTCCAGGGCGGTGAACGCCCGCTCGAGGCCGCCCTCGCCGAGCACCTCGCCGCCGCGCAGCACGAAGGGCTCGCGGGTCATCACCTCACCGACCTGGGTGAACCTGTCGACGCCGGTGCAGTCGGCCTCGGTGACCACCCCGACGGGCGAGCGCTGGGCGTCGAGCACGACGGCGGCCCCGTGGGAGCGCTTGGGCAGCAGGTGCAGCGCGTCGGTGACGGTGTCGGTGGGCGACAGCTCGACGGGGGTCTCCAGGACCGGGTGGCGGCCCTTGACCCAGGCGAGGACCTCGCGGACGACGTCGAGGGGCAGGTCCTGCGGGAGCACCGCCACCCCGCCGCGGCGGGCGACCGTCTCGGCCATGCGCCGGCCGGAGACGGCCGTCATGTTGGCGACGACGACGGGGACGGTCGTGCCGGTCGCGTCGTCGCTGGACAGGTCCACGTCGAGGCGCGAGGTGACCGCCGACCGCGAGGGGACGAGGAAGACGTCGTTGTAGGTCAGGTCCGTCGCGGGCCGGTGGCCGGGCAGGAAGCGCACGTGGACCCAGGGTAGCCGAGGGGTGGCCGGGCGGTGCCCGGCTCGCTCCTCCGGGCGCGCGGCGGGCGGGTAGGGTTGGTCAGCAAGACTTCGCCAGCGCCGACACGTGGAAGTGGGCGATCCTCGCCGTGACGCAGACACCGACGACCGGTGGACGCCAGGACGGGCCGGGGTTCGACCCCGCTGCCGCGTTCGGCGCCAACGAATGGCTGGTCGAGGACCTCTACCAGCAGTACCTCGCAGACCGGTCATCGGTCGACCCCGCGTGGTGGGACTTCTTCGCCGGCTACGCCGCGAAGGGCTCCGAGGCCCCGGAGGGCTCCAACGGCTCGGGGCAGCAGGCCCGGGGCGGGGACGCCCCCGGCCGCAGCTCCGCGGCGGCGGGCTCCAGCAGCGGCCCGGCCGGCGCGTCGGGCAACGGCTCCGGCGGCGGCGGCTCGGGCAGCGGTGCCGCCGCAGCGGCCCCGTCCCGGCCGGTGAGCCCGCCGCAGCCGGCGCCCGCCAGGGCGACCGCCCCCGCGAAGGCACCGGCCTCGAGCACCGACGTGCCGGCCTCGCCCGGCGCGCCCGGCCCCTCGCGGCCGGCCGAGCGCCCCGCCCCCCGCGGCAGCACCCCCACGCCCGCCCAGGCCGGTGCGCCCGCCCCGCGCACCGCCGCGGGCGGCGACGGCGACCAGCCCACGGCGGTGCGCCTGCGCGGCCCGGCCGCGCGCGTGGTCACCAACATGGAGGCCTCGCTCACCGTCCCCACCGCCACCAGCGTGCGGACGGTCCCGGCCAAGCTCCTCATCGACAACCGCATCGTCATCAACAACCACCTCAAGCGGGCCCGCGGGGGGAAGGTCTCCTTCACCCACCTCATCGGCTTCGCGGTGGTCGAGGCGCTGCGCGAGATGCCCGAGATGAACTGGGCCTACACCGAGGTCGACGGCAAGCCCGGCGTCCTGCAGCCCGCTCACGTGAACTTCGGGCTGGCCATCGACCTGCCCGCCAAGGACGGCTCGCGCCAGCTGCTGGTGCCCTCCATCAAGAACGCCGAGACCCTCGACTTCGCCCACTTCTGGGCCGCCTACGAGGACCTCGTGCGCCGCGCCCGCTCCGGCGCCCTGGGCGTTCCGGACTTCGCCGGCACCACGATCAGCCTCACCAACCCCGGCACCATCGGCACCGTGCACTCGGTGCCGCGCCTGGTGCAGGGCCAGGGCACGATCATCGGCGTCGGCGCCATGGACTACCCGGCGGAGTACTCCGGCGCCTCCGCCGAGACCCTCGCCCGCCTGGCGGTCAGCAAGACCCTCACGCTGACCAGCACCTACGACCACCGGATCATCCAGGGCGCGCAGTCCGGGGAGTTCCTGCGCCTGGTGCACGGCAAGCTGCTCGGCGACGACTTCTGGGACGGGATCTTCACCGCTCTGCGGATCCCCTACGAGCCGGTCCGCTGGGTGCAGGACATCTCCGTGTCCCACGACGACGAGATCGGCAAGACCGCGCGCGTCGTGGAGCTGGTGCACGCCTACCGGGTGCGCGGCCACCTCATGGCCGACACCGACCCGCTGGAGTACCGCCAGCGCCGCCACCACGACCTGGACATCCGCAACCACGGCCTGACGCTGTGGGACCTCGACCGCGAGTTCCCCACCGGCGGGTTCGGCGGCAGGCCGCTGATGAAGCTGCGCGACATCCTCGGCGTCCTGCGCGACTCCTACTGCCGCACCGTCGGCCTGGAGTACATGCACATCCAGGACCCGGCGCAGCGCCGCTGGATCCAGGAGCGCGTGGAGCGGCCGTACACGCCGCTGAGCCGCGAGGGGCACCTGCGGGTGCTCAAGCGCCTCAACGACGCGGAGGCCTTCGAGACCTTCCTGCAGACCAAGTACGTCGGCCAGAAGCGGTTCAGCCTCGAGGGCGCGGAGTCCGTGATCCCGCTGCTCGACGCGGTGCTGTCCGAGGCCGCCCACGCCGGCATCGAGGAGGTCGGCATCGGGATGGCCCACCGGGGCCGCCTCAACGTCCTGGCCAACATCGCCGGCAAGAGCTACGCGCAGATCTTCCGCGAGTTCGAGGGCGTGCAGGACCCCAAGTCGGTGCAGGGCTCCGGCGACGTGAAGTACCACCTCGGCACCGAGGGCGTCTTCACCGCCGAGGACGGCGCCGAGACGAAGGTCTACCTGGCCGCGAACCCCTCCCACCTGGAGGCGGTCGACCCGGTGCTCGAGGGCATCGTGCGCGCCAAGCAGGACCGCATCAACCTGGGCGGCTCGCGCTTCCCGGTGCTGCCGGTCCTCGTGCACGGCGACGCGGCCTTCGCGGGCCAGGGCGTGGTGGCCGAGACGCTGAACCTGTCCCAGCTGCGGGGGTACCGCACCGGCGGCACGGTGCACGTGGTCATCAACAACCAGGTGGGCTTCACGACGGCGCCGGCCAGCTCGCGGTCCTCCTTCTACTGCACCGACGTCGCGCGGATGGTGCAGGCGCCGATCTTCCACGTGAACGGTGACGACCCCGAGGCCTGCGTGCGCGTGGCCAAGCTGGCGTTCGCCTTCCGCGAGGAGTTCGCCAAGGACGTCGTCATCGACATGGTCTGCTACCGCCGCCGCGGCCACAACGAGGGTGACGACCCCTCGATGACGCAGCCGCTGATGTACGGCCTCATCGAGGCCAAGCGCAGCACCCGCAAGCTGTACACCGAGGCCCTCATCGGCCGCGGCGACATCACGCTCGAGGAGGCGGAGAAGGTCCTCGACGACTACCGCCAGCAGCTCGAGCGCGCCTTCGAGGAGACCAAGGACGGCGCGGAGCCCCCGGCCCGCCCGTCCGGTGACGGCACCAACGCCGGTCTCGACCGGCCGGCCTCCCAGCGCGACGAGTCGGTGGCCGACCCCTCGCAGACCGCCGTCGACGTCCAGCTGGTGCAGGCCATCGGCGCAGCCCACACCGAGCTGCCCGAGGGCTTCACGGTGCATCCCAAGCTGCGCCCGATGCTCGACAAGCGCGCCCAGATGACGCGCGAGGGCGGCGTCGACTGGGCCATGGGCGAGCTCATGGCCATCGGCTCCCTGCTGTCCGAGGGGACCGGCGTGCGCCTGGCCGGCCAGGACAGCCGCCGCGGCACCTTCGCCCAGCGCCACGCCGTCCTGATCGACAGGGTCACGGGCGACGAGTGGACGCCGCTGCAGAAGTTCGCCACCGGCGACGCGCGCTTCTGGGTGTACGACTCGCTGCTGTCCGAGTACGCCGCGATGGGCTTCGAGTACGGCTACTCCGTGGAGCGGCCGGACGCGCTGGTGATGTGGGAGGCCCAGTTCGGCGACTTCGCCGGCGGGGCCCAGACGATCATCGACGAGTTCATCTCCTCCTCCCAGCAGAAGTGGTCGCAGCGCTCCTCGGTGGTGCTGCTGCTCCCCCACGGCTACGAGGGGCAGGGGCCCGACCACTCCTCGGCGCGCATCGAGCGGTTCCTCCAGCTGTGCGCGGAGGAGAACATGACGGTGGCGATGCCCTCGACCCCCGCGTCGCACTTCCACCTGCTGCGCCGCCAGGCCTACGCGCGGCCGCGCCGCCCGCTGGTGGTCTTCACGCCCAAGTCGATGCTGCGCCTCAAGGCCGCCAGCTCGCCGGTGTCGGCGTTCACCGAGGGCGGCTTCCAGACCGTGCTCGGCGACGACCCGAGCGCCGTCGACGCCTCGTCGGTGGACAGGGTGCTGCTGTGCTCGGGCAAGGTCGCCTACGACCTGCTCGCCGAGCGGGAGCGGCGCGGCGACCGGCGCACCGCCGTCGTCCGCCTCGAGCAGCTCTACCCGCTCGACGCGCGCGGGCTGGGCGAGGTGCTGTCGGCCTTCCCGACCTCCGCCGAGCTCGTGTGGGTGCAGGAGGAGCCGGCCAACCAGGGCGCGTGGCCGTTCCTCGGGTACGCGCTGGCGGAGGTGCTGGCCGACAGGTCGGTGCGCCGGGTCAGCCGGCCCGCGTCGGCCTCGCCGGCCACCGGCCGGTCCAAGGCCCACGCGGTGGAGCAGAAGAGCCTGGTCGCGGAAGCGCTCGACCGTTGAGCCGGCGGTGAGGGCTCCGGCCACGCGCGTCTGCGTGGTCGGGGACGACCTCGTCGCCGGGGTGGGCGACCCGCGCGCGCTCGGGTGGGTCGGGCGGGTCGCCGCCCGGACCCGCACCGAGCACGACGCGGTCGCCGCGACGGTGATGGCGCTGGGGGTGCCCGGGGAGTCGACCTCCCGCCTGCGCGAGCGCTGGCACGCCGAGGCGTCGCGGCGCTGGGGCGGCGCCGACGACCGGCTCGTCATCGGGCTGGGGACCGCCGACGCCGCCGCGGGCTCCTCCCTGGCGCGCAGCCGGCTCAACCTCGCCGACGTGCTGGACACCGCGGCCGCCTCCGACGTGCCGGCCTTCGTGGTCGGCCCGCCGCCGCCGCTCGACCCGTCGCTGCGCGCGGCGGTGGCCGAGCTGGCCGGCGGCTGGGCCGACGTCTCCAGTCGCCGCGGGGTGCCCTACGTCGACTGCTTCGGGCCGCTGCTCGCGCACGACCAGTGGATCGCCGACCTGGAGGCCGGTGACGGCGTGCACCCCGGGCAGGTGGGCTACGGCCTGCTCGCCTGGCTCGTGCTGCACGGCGGCTGGCACGCCTGGCTGGGCCTGCCGCTCACCCCCTGACCACCGAAAGCCGCAACCAAGCGCTCGGCTGCGGTTCCACCACCCCAGATACCGCAACCAGGCGCTCGGTTGCGGTTCCACCACCCCAGATACCGCAACCAGGCGCTCGGCTGCGGAACGGGAGCAGGGGGTCAGGGGCGGATGACGAGCTTGCCGAACACCTCGCCGGCCTCCAGCCGGCGCAGCCCCTCGGCGGCCTCGGCCAGCGGCAGCACGTCGTCCACGAGGGGACGCACGCCCGTCGTCGCGCACAGCCGCACGAGGCGCCCGAGCTCCTCGCGGCTGCCCATCGTGGAGCCGACCACGCGCAGCTGGGTGAAGAAGACGCGGGTGAGCTCGGCCGGGGCGTCGCCGGTGGTGGCCCCGCACACCACCACGGTGCCGCCGGGCCTCAGCGACCGCAGGGAGTGCCCCCAGGTGGCCCTCCCGACGCTCTCCATCACGGCGTCGACGCGCTCGGGCAGCCGCTGGCCGGGCTCGAACGCCGCGTGCGCCCCGAGCTCCAGCGCCCGGGCGCGGCGCTCCTCGCTGCGGCTGGTCACCCACACCCGCAGCCCCGCGGCAGCGGCCAGCGCGACCAGCGCCGTGGACACGCCGCCGCCGGCGCCCTGGACGAGCACGGTGTCCCCGGGCGCCGTCCCCGAGCCCGTGAAGAGCATCCGGTAGGCGGTCAGCCACGCCGTCGGCAGGCACGCGGCCTCCTCGAAGGAGAGCTCGGCGGGCTTGTCCACGAGGTTGCGGGCCGGCACCCGCACCACCGGGGCCAGCGTGCCGGGCCAGCGCTCGGACAGCAGGGTGCGGCGCGGGTCGAGGGTCTCCTCCCCCGCCCAGCCCGGGTCGGACAGGACCGCGTGGACGACGACCTCGCGCCCGTCCTCGGTGGTGCCTGCCGCGTCGCAGCCGAGCACCACGGGCAGCGCCTCGGGGTGCACGCCCACCCCGCGCAGCGTCCACAGGTCGTGGCGGTTCAGGGCTGCGGCGCGCACCTGCACGGGCACCCAGCCCTCGGGCACGGGGGCCGGCTCGCGCTCGGCGACCTCCAGGTGCTCCAGGGGGTCGTCCCCGGGCTCGGTCGACGGCGGGGTGTCCGGGCTGCGGACGGCGCGGGCGGCCAGCACCCCGGCCACGCTAGCCCTCAGGCCACGGGCTCGCCCGGGCGCACCAGCTCGGCCACCTCGCGCCGGGTGGCCAGCAGCCGGGCCGCCTGCTGGGTGGCCACGTAGCCGAGCAGCGCGACCAGGTGGAGCAGCCAGACCCACAGCAGGACGGCGGTCCAGCCGCCGACGGCCTGGTTGCCGCCGAACGGCGCGCCCAGGTCGATGGGCAGCCACAGGAAGAGCGTGAAGCCCTGCAGGAAGCCGGAGATGAACGCGCCAGTGGCGAACCCGCCGACCAGGGCGAGGCGCCAGGACGGCGGGTCGGGCGCCACCACGCGGAAGGACCACGCCAGCGGAACGGACACGGCGATCCAGTCGACGTTGAGGGCCACGTAGACCCCCAGCGCGGTGGCGGCGGCGCGCCCCTCGCTGAACAGCGTGGCCAGCATCGGGGTGATCCCCAGCACCGCCAGCAGCAGCAGCGGCGCGGCGGCCAGCACGGGCAGGACGGCGATGCGGCCGCGCCAGCCGGTGCGCCGCTCGGTGACCCGGTCCAGCGAGCCGTAGGCGCGGCGCAGCCCCTCCCCGTACAGGCTGGCCGCGAAGGCGGCGAAGAGCGCCACGAACCAGCTGGTGGAGGCGGCCTGCTCGATGACGGTGCGGGCCACCGCCCCGGCGCCGGAGCTGCGCGGCAGGGCGGCCTCCAGCGTCGTCGCCAGGTAGCGCATGCGCTCCTCGCCGACGACGAGGGTGGAGAGCCGGACGGCGAGCATGAGCATCGGCACGCCGGCGATGGCCGCGTAGAACGTCACGGCGGCGCCGTGCAGGAGCAGGTCCTGGCGGCTGAGCTGGGTGCGCACCGCCCAGGGCAGCGCGGCCAGCACCTCCCGCCACGCCGGCGGGGCCGGCCGGCGCCGCGCTCGGGGGACCACGGTGCTCACACCCCCATGCTGCCCGCTCGGGCGTGCGCGCGCGGCGGTGGAGCCGCCGACCCGCCGCGGCCGTCGTCGTCGTCGTGACCGGTGGTCAGCTGCTGATGCCGAGCCGGCGCAGCTCCACGGCCAGGTCGTGCGGGTGGCTGGAGGCGCCCAGGGCGTCCTCCTCGCTGACCACGCCGTCGCGCACCAGCGCGACCAGGGCCTGGTCGAAGGTCTGCATGCCGTAGAAGGCGCCGTCGGCGATGAGGTCGTGGATGCCCGCCGTGAGCGCCGGCTCGGCCACCGCCTGGGCCAGGCGCGGGGTGCCCACGGCCACCTCCAGGACGACGACGCGCCCCTGGCCGTCGGCCCGCTGCACGAGGCGCTGGCACACGATGCCGCGCAGCGAGCCGGCCAGCCCCAGGCGCACCTGCTGCTGCTCGTGGGGCGGGAAGAAGTCGACGATGCGCGAGACGGTCTCGGTGGCGTCGGTCGTGTGCAGCGTGGAGAGCACCAGGTGACCGGTCTCGGCGGCCGACAGCGCCGCCCGCACGGTCTCGGCGTCGCGCATCTCCCCCACGAGGATGACGTCGGGGTCCTGGCGCATCGCGGCGCGCAGGGCCGTGGCGAAGTCGCGGGTGTCCACGCGCACCTCGCGCTGGCTGACCATGCCCAGCTTGTCGGGGTGCAGGACCTCGACGGGGTCCTCCAGGGTCATGATGTGGCACTCGCGGGTGCTGTTGATGTGGTCGACCATGCTCGACAGCGTCGTGGTCTTGCCCGAGCCGGTGGGCCCGGTGACCAGCACCAGCCCGCGCGGCTCCAGCGCCAGCGAGGAGATGACCGCGGGCAGCCCGAGCTCCTCCAGGCCGATCGGCGTGGTGGAGACCCGGCGGAAGACCAGGCCCGCGGAGCCGCGCTGGCGGTAGGCGTTGACGCGGAAGCGGCCGACGCCGGCGATGGAGTAGGCGAAGTCGGCCTCGCTGGTGCGCGCGAAGTCGTCGGCGAGGTCGGGCCGCAGCACCTCGGCGACCATCTGCTCGGTGTCCGCCGGCAGCAGCTCGGGCGCGCGCAGCTTGCGCAGGCGACCGTCGATGCGGATCCGCGGCGGGGAGCCCACCTTGCAGTGCAGGTCGGAGCCGGACAGCTCGACCAGGGCGCGCAGGTACTGCTGCACGGTCGACGGCGGCGTCGACGGCGGCGTCGACGGCGGCGTCGACGGCCCGGGGGCCGGGTGGCTCTGGGCGGGGACGCGCGCGCCGTCGCTGACCTGGGTCACCCCGTGGCCATCGGCTCGTGGCGGCGGGCACCTGAGCCTGTGGGACCATCGAGGTGAGCCTGACGACGTCAGCGCAGCCCCGAGACGGTGAGGAGGTCCCGCCATGAGCAAGCGCGCACGCAAGCGCCGCGACCGGAAGAAGGGTGGCGCCAACCACGGCAAGCGCCCCAACTCCTGAGGGAGCGGGCAGCGACAGCTGCTGGCAGCACGAGAGGCCGGGACCCGTCGGGTCCCGGCCTCTCGTCGCTGCGCCCCGCCCGCCGGCGGTGCGGTGGCGGGTGTGCTCAGCCCTCGACCGTGGTGGTGCGGGTGACGCGCGTGACCACCGAGGTGCCCTCCGCGGAGCGCGCGGTGACCGTCTGCACGGTCTGCACCCTGGTGATGGAGGCGACGATCTTCGCGCGCAGGTCCGCCGGGGCCTGCTCGACGCAGCACCGGCGCACGAGGGCCTTCAGCGCCGCCTCCACCTCGTACTCCTCCAGGCAGGGCGGGCAGGCCTCCAGGTGCCGGTGGATGTCGGCGAGCTCGGCGACGGTCGCCTCCCCGTCGAGCACCGAGTAGATGCGCTCCAGGACGCCGTCGCACTCCGCGCTCACGACGCCTCCCCCGTGCCCGCGGCGGCGGCGCTGGCGGCGGGGATGAGCCCGCGGTCCCGCGCGTAGTCCTCCAGCTGGTGGCGCAGGATGCGGCGTCCGCGGTGCAGGCGCGACATCACGGTGCCGATCGGCGTTCCCATGATCTCGGCGATCTCCTTGTACGCGAAGCCCTCGACGTCCGCGTAGTAGACCGCCATCCGGAAGTCCTCCGGGACGGCCTGCAGGGCCCTCTTGACGTCGGAGTCGGGGAGGTGGTCGAGCGCCTCCGTCTCCGCCGACCGCAGGCCCGTCGAGCTGTGCGCCTCGGCGCGCGCCAGCTGCCAGTCCTCGATCTCGTCCGTGGCCGCCTGCTGCGGCTGCCGCTGCTTCTTGCGGTAGGTGTTGATGTAGGTGTTGGTGAGGATCCGGTACAGCCAGGCCTTGAGGTTGGTGCCCGGGCGGTACTGGTGGAAGCTGGCGAAGGCCTTGGCGAACGCCTCCTGCACCAGGTCCTCGGCGTCGGCGGGGTTGCGCGTCATGCGCAGCGCCGCGGAGTACAGCTGGTCGAGGTGCTGCAGGGCCTCGGCCTCGAAGCGGGCCGTGCGCTCCTCGGTGGTCTCCTCGGAGCCCGCACCGTGCTCTCCGACGCGTCGTCGGTGGTCTCACCGGCGGTCGCGGCACTGGTGGTGGGGTCGTCGCTCATCGCCCCCCACGATAGTCGCGGGGGTGGGACGAGGGCTTCTCCAAGCGGTTCGGCGACGAGCACGCGCTCCTCCTGCTCCGGCGGGTCTGGCGTCCGCCACGCCGTGCAACGCCGCCCGTCCGGGGCTTGTTCCGGTGGCCGGCCGGGCACCGCCCGTGGTGCGGGCCGTCGGCCGGTGCGGTAGGACGGCTGCATGAGCCTCGTCCGTCGTCTCGCCCGACCGCTGCTGGCGGCCCCGTTCATCCACGGCGGCATCGACCAGCTCCGCAAGCCCTCCGCCAAGACCGACGGGGGCGGCCCGATCATCCCCGCCCTCAAGGGCCTGGCCGTGGGCCCCGTGACCCTGCCCAGCGACGACGCCGGCCTGGTCCGCCTCAACGGCGCCCTGATGACCACCGCCGGCGTGGCGCTGGCCCTGGGCAAGGCGCCGCGGGCCTCCTCGGCGGTGCTCGCCGCCTCCCTGGTGCCCACCACCCTCACCGGGCACCGGTTCTGGGAGGCGCCCGACCCCAAGACCCGCCAGCTGCAGCTGGTGCAGGCCCTGAAGAACGCGGCGCTGTTCGGCGGGCTGCTCATCGCCGCGGTCGACCTCGACGGCAAGCCCGGCCTGGCCTGGCGCGCCCAGCACGCCGCCAAGCAGACCCAGCGCTCGGCCAAGGCCGTCACCGCCGCCGGCACGGCCGTGGCCAAGCGCACGCAGAAGAAGGCCCGCAAGAGCGCCAAGCGCGCCCAGAAGCGGCTCGACGCCCGCGGCTGAACCACCCCGCCCGCCGCGCGCGCGGCGGGCACCGGCACGGGCCGGGTCCTGCACCGCAGGACCCGGCCCGTCGTCGTCCTCCGCCGTGCTGGGGCGCCGCCGCCGGGGCGCGGGGGGTGGCGCGGACGGGGTCCGGCTCGTCGCCAGCCCGCCGGCACCGCCGTAGGCTCGGCGGCGATGAGCGCCTCCACGAGCACGGCAGCCACCGCACCCCCGGAGTGGGAGGCCCCGACCAGCGAGGCCGGCGTCGACGCCGAGGTCCGCCTGCCGGGCTCGAAGTCCCTGACCAACCGCTACCTCGTCCTGGCGGCGCTCGCCGAGGGACCCTCGGAGCTGCGGGCCCCGCTGCGCTCGCGCGACACCCTCCTCATGGCCGCCGCGGTCTCCGCCCTCGGCGCCCGCGTGAGCGACCTGCCTGCCGGCCCCGCTGACGCCGTCCCCGGCTGGCGCGTGGAGCCCGGGGCGCTGCGCGGCGCCGGACCGCTGGACTGCGGGCTGGCCGGCACCGTGATGCGCTTCCTGCCGCCGGTGGCCGCCCTGGCCAGCGGCGACACCACCTTCGACGGCGACGCCCACGCCCGCACCCGTCCCATGGCGCCCCTGGTCGGCGCCCTGCGCGACCTGGGAGCCGACCTCGACGACGGCGGCCGCGGCCTGATGCCGTTCACGGTGCACGGCGCCGGCCGGCTGCCCGGCGGGCGGACGGTGCTCGACGCGAGCGCCTCCAGCCAGTTCGTCTCCGCGCTGCTGCTGGCCGGCGCCCGCACCGACGCCGGCGTCGAGGTGGTCCACGAAGGACCGCCCGTGCCCAGCGCGCCGCACCTGGTGATGACCGAGCAGGTGCTGCGCGACGCCGGGGTGGAGGTCGAGTCCGACCTGCCCGCCAGCGGCGGCGCCTCGGGCACGCGGTGGCGGGTGGCGCCCGGCCGGGTGGGCGCCCTCGACGTCGACGTCGAGCCCGACCTGTCCAACGCCGCGCCGTTCCTCGCGGCGGCGCTGGTCACCGGCGGACGGGTCACCGTGCCGGGCTGGCCGCAGCGCACCACGCAGGCCGGTGACGCGCTGCGCGACCTGCTCGACGAGATGGGCGCCGACGTCGACCTCACCCCCGAGGGCCTCACCGTGCGCGGTGGCGACGGCGTCTCCGGCATCGACGCCGACCTGCACGACGTCGGGGAGCTCACCCCGGTGCTGGCCGCGGTCGCCGCGCTCGCCGACACCCCCACCCGGCTGCGCGGCATCGCCCACCTGCGCGGCCACGAGACCGACAGGCTCGCGGCGCTGGCCGCGGAGCTGAACGCCCTCGGCGGCGACGTCTCCGAGACCGGGGACGGGCTGCTCATCCGGCCGCGGCCGCTGCACGGCGGCAGGTTCTCCACCTACGGAGACCACCGGATGGCGACGGCGGCGGCGGTGCTGGGCCTGGTGGTGCCCGGCGTCGTCGTCCTCGACGTGGGCACCACCGCCAAGACCCTGCCCGGCTTCACGGGCCTGTGGGCGGGGATGCTCGCCCGCTGATGGCCGAGGACCGCCGGCGCGCCTCCGGCTACGACGAGCGCGACGTCAGGGTCAGGCCCAACCGCCGCGGGTCGCGCCCGCGCACCAAGGACCGCCCCGACCACGCCGAGGCCGTGCCGGCGCGCGTGCTCACCATCGACAGGGGCCGGATCACCGTCCTCGTCGGGGAGGGCGAGGACGACGAGCGGCAGGTCGTGGCGATGCGCGCCCGCGAGCTGGGCCGGGCCGGCATCGCCGTGGGCGACCGGGTCGGCGTGGTCGGCGACACCAGCGGCGCCGTCGACACCCTCGCGCGGGTGGTGAGGATCGAGGAGCGCAGCTCGGTGCTGCGGCGCACCGCCGACGACACCGACCCCGTGGAGCGGGTGCTCGTGGCGAACGCCGACCAGCTGCTCGTGGTGACGGCCGTGGCCGACCCGGCACCCGTGCAGCGCATGGTGGACCGGTGCCTGGCCGCCGCCTACGACGGCGGCCTGGAGCCGGTGCTCGTGCTGACCAAGGCCGACCTGGGCGACCCCGCCGAGGCGCTCGCGGCGTGGGCGGCGCTCGACGTGCCGGTGCTCGTGGTGCGCCGCCGGGTCCTGGAGGACGGGACCCGCGTGCTGGACGGCGTCGACGCCGTGCGCGAGCGGCTGACCGGGCACGAGAGCGTGCTCGTCGGGCCGTCCGGCGTGGGCAAGTCGACGCTGGTCAACGCGCTGGTGCCGGGCGCGGGCCGGGCGACCGGCACGGTGAACGAGAGCACCGGGCGCGGACGGCACACCTCCAGCTCCGCGGTGGCGCTGTCGCTGCGCGACGGCGACGGCGCGCGGGCCGGCTGGGTCATCGACACCCCGGGCGTGCGCAGCTTCGGTCTGGCGCACCTGACCCCCGAGCGGCTGCTGCGGGCCTTCGGCGACCTCGAGCCGGGCACGGCGGAGTGCCCGCGCGGCTGCACCCACGACGACGCGGTGACCACCGAGTGCGCCCTGGACGCCTACGTGGCCTCCGGCGCCGCCGGGGAGGCCGGTCCGGCGCGGCTGGACTCGCTGCGGCGCCTGCTGCGCAGCCGCTCCGGGGAGGCCGACCTGCGCTGAGCCTGCCCGGGTCACCGGCTTCCGGAGCACGTCCGGGCATCAGGACCGCCGGGGACGGCCATCCGGCAGGCCGAGGGCGCGGCGCTCGAGAGCGGCCAGGGCCTGCGTGGCCCGCGGGTCGCCGCGGCGGACGTCGGCCAGCGGGTCGGGGCTGACGGCCGCCAGCGCCGAGAGGGGCTGGCTCGCCAGAGCCCGCCAGGCGAGGAGCTCGGTGCGGCTGCGCCGGGTCTCGCCCTGGACGTCGGCGTCGCCGTCCAGCCAGGCCCGCGCGGCCCCCGCCCGCCGGGCGAAGCGCAGCCTCACCGGCAGCCACAGCGCCACGACGAGCAGCACGGGCAGCACCGCGACGGCGAGCCCGAGGACGGTCGCCAGGTGGCCGATCGTCGCTGCGAGGTCCGCGCCGGCGGTGGCGAGGTCGCCGGCGGAGCCGCTGGCGCCCGTCAGGGGCGAGGCCAGCTCGTCACCGACCAGCGGCACGCGTCCCGCGGCATCGGCGGCGCCGCCCAGCTGGTCGCTCAGGCCGCCCGCGCCGCGGGACAGGGAGCGCGCCGGGTCGGCGAGGGCGGCGACGGCGCCGTGGACCACCACCCCGGTCACGACGCACACCACCGCCCAGACCAGGACGGCGACGTCGGCGGTCACCTGGCGGGCGCGGCGAGCGGGGCTGGCGGCGTAGGGCTGCAGGGGCACGCCCCGATCCTGTGCCGGGCCCCGTGCTCGCGCAGGGTCAGAGGTCGACCGAGCCGCCGGTGCGCCAGTAGACCGCGTCGGCCCTGTCGAGGAAGCCCTCGTCGACGAGGTAGCGGCGCAGGGCGGCGACGTCGTCGTGGAAGGCCCGCAGGAGGGCGTTGACCTCCAGCTCGGGGTAGCGCTCCCCCGGCTCGAAGACCCTGGCGATGAGGTCGAGCACCACGAGGCGCTTGGCGCGCTTGGCGGGGATGCTGGTCAGCCGGCCGTCGGCGTCCAGGAAGGCCCGCAGCACCTTCTCGCGCCCCGCCAGGGCCTGCTGCAGCGGCTCGCCGATCGCGCCGTCGGTGCTGCCGCTCGTGCTGCCGTGAGGTGCGGGGACCACGTCACCCAGGGTAGGCGGGACCGCTACGGTGCCCCGTGTGCCTCTCTACGACGACGACCTGAGGCTCGCGCACGTCATCGCCGACGCCGTGGACAACCTCACCTCCGCCCGCTTCAAGGCCCGCGACCTGGTGGTCGAGACCAAGCCCGACCTGACGCCCGTGACGGACGCCGACAGGGCCGCCGAGGAGATCGTCAGGTCGCAGCTGAGCCGCACTCGCAGCCGCGACGGCTTCGTGGGCGAGGAGAGCGGCACCTCCCGGGGCTCCTCGGGGCGGCAGTGGGTCGTCGACCCGATCGACGGGACGAAGAACTTCGTCCGCGGCGTGCCGGTGTGGGCCACGCTCATCGCCCTCCTCGACGACGGGGAGCCCGTGCTCGGGGTGATCTCGGCGCCGGCGCTGAACCGCCGGTGGTGGGCGGCGCGGGGCACCGGCGCCTACACCGGGCCGCGCCTGAGCTCGGCGAAGCGGCTGCAGGTCTCGCAGGTCTCCGCCCTCGGTGACGCCAGCCTGTCCCACTCCGAGATCTGGGAGTGGGAGGAGGCGGGGCGCCTGGAGGGCTTCCTCGACCTCACGCGGAAGGTCTGGCGCACGCGCGGCTACGGCGACTTCTGGAGCTACGTGCTCGTGGCCGAGGGCGCCGCCGACATCGCCTGCGAGCCCGAGCTGGCGCTGCACGACATGGCGGCGCTGGTGCCGGTGGTCACCGAGGCCGGGGGGCGCTTCACCTCGCTGGACGGGCAGGACGGCCCGCACGGCGGGAACGCGGTGGCCACCAACGGCCTGCTGCACGACGAGGTGCTCGGGCTGCTGGCGCGCCGCTGACGACCGGGCCGGCGCAGCGGCCGCGCCGGCACACCCTGGACAGCACGAAGGCCGCCGATCCAGAGGATCGACGGCCTTCGCCAGGAGTAGCGGGGGCAGGATTTGAACCTGCGGCCTCTGGGTTATGAGCCCAGCGAGCTACCGAGCTGCTCCACCCCGCGTCGGTGAGATGAACACTACCCGACCTCCGGCGGGGAGCCAAAACGGGTCCCCACCGCCGCAGCGGTGGGAACCCGTCAGGTGGGAGCGGCGCCGGGGCGCCGCGGACTCAGCCCGTGGCGCCCGCGGCCTCCGAGGGGCTGGCGGCGCCACCGGCGGCCGCCGCAGCCTCAAGGGCCGCCCGCAGCCGCTGCTGTGCCTCGCCGTAGGCGGCGAAGTCGCCGCGCTGCAGGGCCTGCTGGGCGTCCTGGTCGGCCTGGATGGCCTCCTGCAGCGCCGCCTGCGCGTCGGCCGGCAGCGGGGTGCCGGGGGCGCTCGGCGAGGGCGCAGGCGTGCTCGGCGCAGCACTGGGAGCGCTCTCCGAGGGCGACGGCGAGGGAGTCGTCCCGTCGCCGGGGGTCGCACCGGGCGGCGGCTCGTCGCCGGAGCCCTGGCCGACGTCGCCGGCCTGCGCCCCCGAGTCGCCGCCGAAGACCTCGTTGAGGGCCTCGTTGAGCGTGGGGGCGAAGCCGATGTTGTCCCCGAAGGAGGCCACCACGCGCCGCAGCACGGGGTAGGCCGTCTCACCGGTGCTCTGCACGTACACCGGCTGGACGTAGAGCAGGCCGTCCCCGACGGGCAGCGTCAGCAGGTTGCCGTTGATCACCGACGACCCGCCCAGGCGCAGGATGTTGAGCTCCTGCTGGACGTTCGGGTCGGCGTTGATCTCCGCCTGCACCTGGCCGGGGCCCTCCACGGTGCCCTCGGTGGGCAGCTGCAGCAGCCGCAGCGCGCCGTACCCGGGCGCCTTCTGCCCGGCCGTGGAGCCGGCGTCGGCGTCGACCGCGAGGTAGCCGGTGAGGATGTTCCGGCCCGCCTGCCCCGCCTGGTTGCGCGGGATGTACGTCGTGGTCAGGGAGAACGAGGGCTCGTCCTGCCCCGGCATCTGCAGCGTGAGGTAGTACGGGGGCTGGGCCGGCGCCGTCGTGCCCTGCTGGGTCGGTGCCGTCGGCTCCGGGGGCGAGGTCCAGAAGTCCTGCTGGGAGAAGAACGCGCCCGGGTTGGTCACGTGGTAGCTCGACAGCACCGTGCGCTGGACCTTGAAGAGGTCCTCGGGGTAGCGCACGTGGGAGACCAGGTCGGCCGTCATCTCCGAGATCGGGCGCAGGGCGTCCGGGAAGGCCCTGTCCCAGGCGCGCAGCACCGGGTCGTCCGGCTCCCAGGCGTACAGGCGCACCGCACCGCTGTAGGCGTCCACGGTCGCCTTGACGGAGTTGCGCATGTAGTTGACGGTCCGCGGCGGCAGCGCCGCCACCGTGCCCGACGCCGTGGTCAGGGTGTCGGTGGTGGCCGCCTCCAGGGGCTGCGGCTGGGAGTACGGGTACTCCGAGGAGGTCGTGTAGCCGTCGACCACCCACAGGACCCGGCCGTCGACGATCGTCGGGTACGGGTCGCCGTCCAGGGTGAGGAAGGGCGCCACCTTCTGCACGCGCTCGCGCGGGGTGCGGTCGTACAGGATCTGGCTCTCGGGGTTCAGCGAGCTGGAGAGCAGGATGTTGGCGTCGCGGAACTTGATCGCGTACAGCGCCCGCTCGAGGTAGTTGCCCACGCTGGGCCCGCCGTCGCCGGTGTAGGTGTAGCGGACCTCCCCGCCCTCGGCCGTGTCGTCCGGGTAGTCGATCTCCTGGCGGGGGGCGCCGTCGGGCGCACCCACGATGGAGTACTCCGGGCTGTTCTCCCCGAAGTAGATGCGCGGCTCGTACTCCGGCAGGGAGCCGCTCGTGGGGATGCCCCCCTCGAGGTAGCGGGGCAGGCCGCTGCCGCCCTGCTCGTTGCCGGCCGCGGCCACCAGGCCGTACCCGTGCGTGTACTGGGTCCGGGTGTTGACCCACGACTGGTTGCCGATGCCGCTGAGGTTGAGCTCGCGCAGCGCCACGACGACGTCCTGGCTGGAGTCACCGAGCTGGTAGCGGTCGACGTCGAGCGGGTCGGGGAACTGGTAGAAGTTCCTGACCTGCTGGTTCTGCCCGAACGTGGGCGGGACGACGGCCGGGTCCAGGATGCGGATGCTCGCCGTGGTGCCCGAGTCCCCCTGCAGCGCGCCGGGCGTCGCCTGCTGGTCGGGGGTGTAGCGGGTGACCTCCGTGTCGGCGAGCCCGAACGCCGCGCGCGTCGCCTCGATGTTGTCCGCGATGTACGGCGCCTCGACGTTCGCCTCGTTCGGCACCACCTGCACGCGCTGCACGACCGCGGGCACGATGCCGGCCGCCACGACGGCGACGACGACGAGCAGGCCCACCCCGGCGGCCGGGAAGCGCCAGCCGCCGCGCACCGCGGTGACGACGAAGAGCACCGCGCAGATCACGGCCGCGATGGCCAGGATCCCCCGCGCCGGGACGACGACGGCGACGTCGGTGTAGCTGGCGCCGGCGAAGCGGGCGTGGGTGTTGGTCAGCGTGGAGTACCTGTCGAGCCAGTAGCTCACCGCCTGCAGGCCCACGAGCACCGCGGCCGTGCTGGCCAGCTGCACGCGGGCCGCGACGGTGGTGCGCGCGCCCGGCCCGGAGACGCGCAGGGCGCCGTACAGGTACAGCGTCACCGCGCCGGCGATGCCGGCCAGCAGCACGACGGCCGTGAGCAGGCCCACCACGAACCGCACGAAGGGGATGGTGAAGACGTACAGCCCGACGTCGTGCCCGAAGACGGGGTCGACCTGCCCGAAGCTGGTGCGGTTCCACCACAGCAGCACCGTCTCCCAGCGGCTGGAGGCGGCGGAGCCCGCGAACAGGCCCAGCAGCAGCGGCAGGACGACGGTGAGCACGCGGCGCAGCGGCTCCAGCCCCTCGCGGTACCTGTCCAGGCTGGCCGCGGGGCCGGGCACGGGGGCGTAGACCGGCCGGTGGCGGTAGGCGAGCGCCATGCTGGCCGCCACCGCCGCCGCCATCAGCGCCCCGGCGACCAGGAAGAGGACCACCCGCAGCGCCAGCTGGGTCAGGTACACCTGGCTGAACCCGACCTGGCGGAACCACAGGACCTCGGTGATGACGTTGGTCAGCAGGCTCAGCAGCAGCAGGACGACGGCGACGCCCACGAGCACCGGGACCAGCGGACGGCGGCGCTGCGGACCCCCCCGGGCTGTGCCGGGCGCACCCGGGCGCGGTGGGCGGGGCGGTGGCGACGTCACCGGGCTCTTCCTCCATCAAGCCCGTCGGAGCTCCGACGGGCGGCTCGGGGCGGGCTCAGATCGTCGCACGCCCCGCTGGGGCGCAGGTCCCCCGGACCGCCCCCGGGCGATCACAGGAGGGTCACGGCTGGCTGGGAACCGCCTGACCAGCTGCCCAGCCGGTCAGCGGGCCGGTCGACGGGCCGGGCGCTCAGGGGCAGCCGGGCAGGTCGCGGCCGCCGCCGCTGCCGACCTCCTCCACGGCCCGCCGGGCCTGGGCCAGGGTCGAGACGGCCACCACGCGCAGCCCGTCCGGCACGTGCCCGGCCACCTCCGCGCAGTTGGCCTGGGGCGCCAGGAACACCTCGGCGCCCGCGGCGCGGGCGCCGAGCATCTTCTGCCGGACCCCGCCGATGGCGCCGACCGCGCCCGTGGAGTCGATCGTCCCCGTGCCCGCGAACCGCTGCCCGCCGGTCATCTCCCCCGGCGTCAGCAGGTCGACGACGCCGAGGGCGAACACCAGCCCGGCGCTGGGCCCGCCGACCTGGTCCACGGCGATGCGCACGTCCACCGGTGGCTCGGCGCGCTCGCTCACGAGGACGCCGAGCACCGGTGAGCCGTCCTCACCGGCGCCGACGGGGACGACCACGTCCTGGCGGGCGCCGTCGCGCTCCACCTCCACACCGGCCCGGCCCCCCGCGCCCACGGCCCGCACCGCGTCGCGCAGGGCGGAGGCACCGGTGACGGGCGAGCCGTCCACGGCCGTCACGACGTCGCCGTCGCGCAGCAGGCCCGCGGCCCCGGAGCCGGTCACCACGTCGGTGACCACCACCCGCACGGGCACGTCGTAGCCGAGCTCGGTCAGCGCGGCGACGGTGGCGGCCTGCTGGGAGCCGGTGAAGGCGGCGGCGTTGCTCTGGTCGACCTGCTCCTCGGTGGCGCCCGGGGGGAACAGCGCGGCCGCCGGCAGCACGGCGCTGTCGTCGTCCAGCCAGGCGGCGACCTGCCCACCGAGGTCCAGGGACCTGCCCGGTCCCCCGCTGACCCGGACCGTGGTGAGGTCCAGGGAGCCCGACGTCGGGTAGGTGCGGGCCCCGGTGATGGTGATCAGGCGCTGGTCGCCCTCGCCGGACAGCACGTCGCGCACCGGTCCGGGGCTCTCCACGGCGAACGGCACCGGCACCAGCGCGACCACCGAGACCAGCGCCACGGACACCGCTCCGCACACCAGCGCGGCCACCGCCCGCGCCGAGGCCCGCACCCGCTCCGGTGCCGCCGGGCCGGCTCCCGGAGCCGCCGCGAGCCCGTCGGCGGGCTCCGGGGTGGGCGCGCTCACCGGCCCCGCCTGGCCCGGGCCTGGCGCAGCACCGCCGCCGTGGCCACGACGGCGACCGCCGCCCCGGCCGCCCCGGCCGCGCCCAGCGCCGCCTGGCTCGGCAGGCGCGGGCCGGTCGCGGCGCCGCGCCGGGCGGCCCGCCGCTCGCGCACGTCCTCCAGCAGCACGGCCAGGCACTCCTCGTTGCCGTGCTCCGGGCGCCACCCCGCGGCGCGCAGCCGCTCGGAGGAGACCGCCCACGGGTGCACGACGTAGGCCAGGTCGCCGGCGGGCGTCGGCAGCAGCCCCAGGCGTGCCAGGCGCTCCGCCGTCGCGTGGGCCAGGCGGGCGGGCAGCTCCACCGAGCGCAGCCCGGAGGAGCGCTCCAGCGCCTCGTGCACGAGCACGCCGTCCGCACCGGCGCCCATCGCCCCGGTGAGCCCCTCGCGCAGGACGACGGCGACCGCGGCGGCGAGGTCGTCGACGTGGCAGAACTGCCACACCGGCGCCCGCTCGCGCAGCGCCAGCAGCCGGGGCACCTCGAACGAGCGGGTGACCACCGTGTCGACCCCCGGACCGACCACCGCGGCGGGCCGCAGCACGGCCGTCGGGACGCCCGGCATCGCCTGCGCCGCGCGCGCCCACACCTCCTCCACCGCGAGCAGGTCGCCCACCAGGCCGTCATCGGGGGCGGCCAGCAGCGGGGCGCCGTCGGGCAGCGGCACGGGCGCGTCCGGCAGCGCGCCGTGCACCATGGCGCTGCTGACCAGGACGAGCCTGCGCGCACCGGCCGCCGCCGCGGCCGTCACCACCGCCCGCACCGACGCCTCGGCGCGCTCGCGCCGGGTGGCCGCGGGCACGGCCAGGGCCGCGCGCAGGTCGCTGTCGAGCGCCACGTGGACCACCGCCGCCGGGGGCTGGCCCGCCGACATCGCGGCGAGCACGTCGGGGGTGGTGAGGTCGACCCGGACCCGGCGCAGCCGGCCGCCCGTCCCGGCGTCGGCGTCCGGCTGGTCCGGCCGGCGGCCGCCCGGTGCGGGGTCCGGCGCCGCGGTGTCCTCCAGGGCGACGACGACGGCGCCCCGGGCCGCGAGCCGTCGTGCCAGGGCGCGCCCCGCGGGCGACTGCGCGCCGGTGACCACGACGTGGCCGTCCTCGGGCGGCGCGGCCCGCGCGGCGCCGTCCACCGGGTCAGCCACCAGCGATCCTCCTCCGCTCCACCAGGTCCGGCCGCGGCGCCCGCTGCCGGCGGCGCTCCGGGGCGGCCACCACCGGCTCCCCGTGGGTACCGTGGGTGAGGACGGCGCCAGGCACATCCTGCCGCGTCGTCCCGGCGGCGGCCGCCGCACCGCCACCGCTCGTCCCGACCCGCGGCTGGAGGACCGGTGCCCGACACCCCGCCGCCCCCTCGTCCCGACGAGGACCCGGAGGAGGGCAGCCCCGGCTCCTCCGGCGGGCCCCAGGACCCCCTGTCCCAGCTGTTCTCCGCCCTCGGGGGCGGCGCACCCGGCGGCCTCCCGGGCGGCCTCGGTGGTCTGGGCGGCCTCGGTGGCCTGGGCGGGCTCGGCGGGCCGGGCGGCCAGGGCGGCCTGCCCGGCGGCATCGACCCCGCCCAGCTGTTCGAGCAGCTCCAGAAGGACCCGCAGGCCATGGCGCAGGCGGTGGCGGCCGTGCAGCAGCTCATGGCCTCCGCCGGAGACGGCCCTGTGAACTGGCAGCTGGCGCACGACGTCGCCCGCCAGGCCGCCGTCGCCGAGGGCGACCCCGCGCCCAGCTCCTCGCAGGAGCGGGAGGTGGCCGAGGCGCTGCGCCTGGCCGACCTGTGGCTCGACCCGGTGACCGACCTGTCCTCCGCCTCCGCGGCCGGGCGCGCCTGGTCGCGCGCGGAGTGGGTCGAGGCCACGCTGCCCACCTGGAAGCGCCTGGCCGAGCCGGTGGCCAGCAGCGTCGCCGACGCCGTCGCCTCGGCCATGGCCGAGCAGGTGCCGGAGGAGGCGCGCGCCATGGTCGCCGGTGCCAGCTCGATGATGCGCTCCCTGGGCGGCACGGTCTTCGGCGCCCAGCTCGGCCAGGCCGTGGGCGGGCTGTCCCACGAGGTGGTCTCCGCCACCGACGTCGGCATCCCCCTGGTCGCCGGGAGCACCACCGCGCTGCTGCCCAGCGGCGTGGCCGCCTTCGCCGACGGGCTCGGGGTGCCCGCCGGAGAGGTGCGCCTGTTCCTGGCCGCGCGCGAGGCCGCCCACGCGCGGCTGTTCGCCGGCGTGCCGTGGCTGCGGGGCCACCTGCTGGGCACGGTGGAGGCCTACGCGCGGGGGATCACCCTGGACACGGGCCGCATCGAGGAGGCGGTGCGCAGCATCGACCCCTCCGACCCGACCGCGCTGCAGGAGGCGCTGGCCTCGGGGGTGCTCGAGCCGGAGAAGACCCCCGCGCAGCAGGCGGCGCTGGAGCGCCTGGAGACGGCGCTGGCGCTGGTGGAGGGCTGGGTCGACCACGTCGTCGACGCCGCGACCCGCTCGACGCTGCCCAGCACCGCGGCGCTGCGGGAGGCGGTGCGGCGCCGCCGCGCCGTCGGCGGACCCGCCGAGCACGTCATGGCCGGCCTGGTGGGCCTGGAGCTGCGCCCGCGGCGCCTGCGCGAGGCCTCCCGCCTGTGGGCGGCGGTCGAGGCGGCGCGCGGTCCGGAGGGCCGCGACGCCGTGTGGGCGCACCCCGACCTGCTCCCCACCGCGGCCGACCTGGACGACCCCGACGGGTACGCCACCCGGCGCAGCGACGCGGAGGCCGCCTCGGCCGACGTCGACGCCGCCCTGGAGGCGCTGCTGCGCGGCGAGGACCCCCGCGGCGACGACCCGCGTCCCGAGCAGCCCGGCGACGGCCAGCCCGGCGACGGCCACCCGGGCGACGGCCACCCCGGCGGCGGGCCCGCCGGCCCGCCCCGCTGACGGCCCGGTGACCCCCGCCGAGGCCGACGCCGAGCTGGCGCGGCTGCGCCCGGCCGACCCCGAGCAGGCCGCGCTGGTCGCGGACTACCGCGCCCAGCTCGCCGCCCACCCCGGCGCGGGCGGTGGCTTCGCCGGCAGCGCCCTGCACCGCGCCGGCCCGCCGGCCCACCTGACGGCCTCCGCGCTGGTGCTGGACGAGAGCGCCACCCGGGCGCTGCTCCTGCTGCACCGCAAGGCCCGGGCGTGGCTGCAGCCGGGCGGCCACCTCGAGGGCGCTGACGCCTCCCTGCTCGCCGCCGCCGTGCGCGAGGCCTCCGAGGAGACCGGCCTCGGTCCGCTGCTGCGCCCGGCCGCGGGGCTGGTGGACCTGCACCGCCACGCCCTCGGAGCGGCGTTCGGGCGCTGCCGGGAGCACCTCGACGTCGCCTTCGTCCTCACCGCTCCCGAGGGGGCCCAGCCGGTGGTCAGCGCCGAGAGCGACAGGGTGGCCTGGTTCCCCCTCGACGCGCTGCCGGGCGGCGTCGCGCCCGACGTGCCACCGCGGCTGCGGCGGGCGGCCGCGCTGCTGCGCGCCTGAAGCCTCCCCCGTCCTCGCAGCCGGGCGCCCGGATGCGGTTCCAGGGTGGGCGGGAAGCGCAGCCGGGCGCCCGGTTGCGGGAAGGGCGGCGGCGCGCCGCTCAGCGTCAGCCGGGCAGCTGCGCGGCCGGGTCGGCGCCGTCGTCGACGTCGTCGATCGGCAGGTCGCGGGCGGTGGCGAAGCCCTCCAGGTAGCCGCGGGCGCGCTCGGTGCGCGGGTACGCCTCCACGAGCTCCCAGAAGGCCTCGCCGTGGCCGTGCTCGAGCAGGTGCGCCAGCTCGTGGACCAGCACGTAGTCGACCACCCAGGAGGGCATGCCCTGGAGCCTGTCGGAGAGGCGGATGGTGCCGTCGGCGGTGGTGGTCGAGCCCCACCGGGTGGTCTGGTTGGCCACCCACCGCACGCTGGAGGGACGGGCCCGCCCCCCGAGGTAGCGCGCGCTGAGCTCGGAGGCGCGACGGGCGAGCGCCTCGTCGCTGGGACGGCGCCGCTGGTCCTGCGCCGCGAGCCGGGAGACCATCCGCTCCACCCAGACGCGCTCCTGGGCGCGGGTGAAGCCGGCGGGGATGCAGACCACCACGGTGCCGCCGTCGCGGAAGGCCGTCACGGTGCGCCGGCGCCGGGCGCTGCGCCGCACCTCCACGGGCGGCGGGCCGGACGGCGGGGTCGCGGGGGCGTGCGCGGGGTCGGTCCCGACCGCTCGCGCCCCCTGCGCCGCCATGGGCCAACGCTACTGCCCCGCACGCCCCTCCACCGGCCACGACACCCGGCTGGCGGCCAGGTGGGGGACCCGCTGGTGGCGCCGTCCGCCGGGGCGGTGGCGCACGCCCCGGCGGACAGGGCCGGACGGGCGTCCCCGCGTTGACGGTCGGGGGCGCCGGCCCTACCGTCAGGAGCAGTCCTCCGGTCGGGGGGCCCACCGCAGGGGAAGGCGGCACGGCCCACCGACCGGGGGACGACTGCTGCCAGGCACCGGTGTCCGGACCAGCCGCTACGGTGGCGCGGACCGCCACACCCGTCCGGGCCCCAGCCCGGGCCTGACACGAGGAGGCCCCCGTGGCCGAGACCTACTCGGGCTCGTTCTACTGCGTGAAGTGCAAGGAGAAGCGCGACGCCGAGGGCGGCGTCGTCGAGACCAACGGCCGCCGCATGGCCAAGGCGAAGTGCCCCGTGTGCGGCACCAACCTCAACCGCATCCTCGGCAAGGCCTGAGGGCCGCCGCAGGGCCGCTCCGCTGGCGCCGCTCCCTGTGGACGGCGCCAGCGGGCCAGGGGCCGCGGGTGCCAGGCTCGAGGGGTGACGGCCCCTCCCACCCGCAGGCTGCGCCCCGGCCTGCTCACCGCCTGGCGCTCCCCCGGCCGGCTGCAGGTCGGCGTCGGCACCGGGGCCCAGGTGCTGGAGGGTCTCACCGCCGCTGAGGAGCTGGTGGTCGACGCGCTCGCCACCGGGGCCGACGCGACCTCCCTGCACCGCCTGGCCGCCCTGCACGGGGGCACCCCGGAGCGCACCGCCGCGCTGCTGGAGGCCCTGGAGGGCGCCGGCGCGCTGGAGGCGCCCCCCGCGGCCCCGGGCGGCCCGGGAGGGCTGGAGGGCGCCGTCGCGGTGGTGCTGGGCGCCTCCCCCACCGGGCGCGCCGTCGCGCTGGGCCTGGCAGCGGCCGGGACGGGCACCGTCCTGGTCGAGGACGAGGCGCCGGTGACGCGGGCGGACGTCGGCCCGGGCGCCTTCGACCCCTCCGACCTGGCCCTGCCGCGGGGCGCCGCCGCCGCACGGGCCGTCGCCCGCCGGCACCCCTCCACCCGCACCCGGGCCGGTGCCCAGGAGCGCCTGCGACCCGACGTCGCCGTCGTGCTCGCCTCCGGGGCCCACGACGCGCGCCGCAGCGAGCCGCTGGTCCGCGAGGGCGTGGTGCACCTGGGGGTGCTGCACCGGGGCGCGACCGCCGCGGTCGGCCCGCTGGTGCGGCCGGGCAGCGGTGCCTGCCTGCGCTGCCTGGACCTGCACCGCGCCGACCGGGACCCGGAGTGGCCGCGCCTGGTGCCGCAGCTCAGCGCTCCCGCGGGCGGGCCCCGGCGGCCCGAGGCGCCGGAGCTCGCGGCCCTGGTCGCCGCGGTCGCCGTGCAGCAGGTCGTGGCGCACCTGCTCGGGCACGACCCCGCCGCCGTGGACGCGACCCTCGAGGTGGACCGCTCCGGGGCCCTGGGCGTGCGGCCCTGGGCGCCCCACCCGCGCTGCGGGTGCACCTGGGACGGGGGTGGGCCGGCGGGGTGACCTGACGGGGTGGGTCAGGGGTGGGTCAGGGGTGGGCCGGAGAGGTGGCCGGGCGCGGGTGCGTGCGGCCGGGCCCCGCCTGCGCGCAGCAGCCGGCCGTCGCAGGATGGCGGGGTGGACGCACCCGCGCAGGACCCCCTGGACCGCGAGCCGGACGGCAGTCCGGGCGAGCAGGACGACGACGAGCGCGCCGGCCGGCGCGGCGGCGCCATCCCTCGCGGGTCGCTGAGCCGGGGGCTGCGCCTGGCGGGGCTGCCCGCCGCCTTCGCCGGGCGCCAGGCCGTCGGCCTGGGTCGCCGGATCGGCGGCCGCTCGCAGGCCGACGTGCAGGCCTCGGTGCAGCAGGCGACGGCCGAGCAGCTGTTCAAGGTGCTGGGCCAGCTCAAGGGCGGGGCCATGAAGGTCGGGCAGGCGCTGTCCGTGCTGGAGGCCGCGCTGCCCGAGGAGCAGGCGGGGCCGTACCGCGCCGCCCTCACCAAGCTGCAGGACGCAGCACCGCCGATGCCGGCGGCCACCGTGCGCGCGGTCATGGCCGCCGAGCTGGGCCCGGCCTGGCGCTCGCTGTTCACCACCTTCGAGGAGAGGCCGGCCGCCGCGGCCTCCGTGGGGCAGGTCCACCGCGCCACCTGGTCCGACGGGCGCCCGGTGGCCGTGAAGGTGCAGTACCCCGGGGCCGGGGACGCGCTGCTGGGCGACCTGGAGCAGGTCGGCCGCCTGGTGCGGGTGGCCGCCGGCTGGATCCCCGGGATGGAGGTCGGGCCGATCATCGCCGAGCTGCGCGAGCGGGTGGCCGAGGAGCTGGACTACCGCGCCGAGGCCGCCTCCCAGCAGGCCTTCGCGGACGCCTTCGCCGGCGACGAGGAGGTGGTGGTCCCCGCCGTCGTCACGGCCACTGGCCGCGTGCTGGTCAGCGAGTGGCTCGACGGGGTGCCCCTGTCGAAGGTGATCGCCGACGGCACGCAGGAGCAGCGCGACCTCGCCGCCCGCCGCTACCTTGAGGTGCTCCTCCTCGGCCCCGCGCGCGCCGGCCTCCTGCACGCCGACCCCCACCCGGGCAACTTCCGGCTCACCCCCGACGGGCGCTTCGGGATCCTCGACTTCGGGGCGGTGAACCGCCTTCCCGACGGAATGCCGCCCGCGATCGGCAGGCTGCTCGGGGCGGCCCTCGACGGGGATTCCGAGACCGTCGCCGACGGGCTGCGCGAGGAGGGCTTCATCCGCGAGCGCATCCAGGTGGACCCCGCAACGCTGCTCGACTACCTGGACCCTTTCCTGGAGCCGCTGCGCCACGAGGAGTTCCGCTTCGACAGGGCGTGGCTGCAGTCGCTGTTCCGCCACGTCAACGACCGCGAGCGGCCCGAGTGGACCATCAACCTCAAGGTCAACCTGCCTCCGGAGTACGTGCTCATCCACCGGGTGTGGTTCGGCGGCATCGGGGTGATGTGCCAGCTGGGCGGTGTGGTGCCCGCGGTGCAGGTGCTTTCCGACTTCCTGCCCGAGTTCGCCGAGGAAGAGCCCGCGGGCGCATGAGCCCGATTGTCCTGGACACCTTTTCGCGGTCCGTTCCGGTGACGCCCGAGACGACACGGGGACCTCGCATTGCGAATTCCTCACGACATGTGCGATAAAGGCGCTGATCGTCCTCCTCGCGGTGGACGAGCCACCCCAGCGCGACGTGAGAGAGACGGCATGGCCACCAAGACCATCACGCACATCACCGACGACCTCGACGGGAGCTCGGACGCCGAGACCGTCAAGTTCGGCCTCTGGGGAGCGACCTACGAGATCGACCTCTCGGAGGAGAACCAGAAGAAGCTCGAGGCGGCCCTGGAGCCCTTCCTGGCCGTGGCGCGCAAGAGCGGTGCGGCGGGCGCCCGCCGCACCGGGACCTCGCGCAGCACCTCCGCCTCGTCCTCCGCGGGCGGCGGCGACTACGACGCGAAGGCGGTGCGCGCCTGGGCCTCGGCCAACGGCGTGTCCGTCCCCGCGCGCGGGCGCATCCCCAAGACGGTGCTCGAGCAGTACCAGTCCGCCGCCGGCTGACCGGCGCCGACCGCGCAGCGCCCGCTCCCCTCGGGGGGCGGGCGCTGCTGCGTGTGCGCGCTCCACGGCGGCGGGCGGCGGCGTGCGGGCCTCAGGGCAGGACGAGGCCCTCGCGGGCGCGGGAGGTGACCTGCAGCGGCACCACGACGCCGTCGCCGACCCACGCCGGCACCAGCGCCGGGCGCACCGCGGCCGCCAGGGTGACCTCCGCCGTCAGCCCGTCGGGGCTGCCGGTGGGCTCCACCACCGCCAGACCGACCAGGTCGGAGGGCTGCGGCGTGCGCGCCAGCAGCGCCGCGGCGCTGCGCCGCACGCCGGCGTCGTCCAGGGGCACTCCCTGCCCGGGCAGGACGCCCGCGCGGTAGTAGGCCTCCTCGTCCAGGGCGTCGGCGGCGTCGAGCGCGGCGGAGTCGGCCACCGAGAGCAGGTGGGTGCGGGCCAGGTGCAGCTCGGTGGCCGCGGCCCCCACGAGCACCAGGGCGGTGACGACCACGGCGTCGACGACGACCAGCGGGGTCACCGACCCCCGGTCGCCGCGGAGTCGCTGGCCGCCGGGGCTCACCGGCCGGTCCTGAGCGCCGAGAACCTGTCGACGACGGCGGAGCCCGCGGCCTCGACTGGCACCTGCGCGGGCACGGCGGGGCGCAGCAGCGGCGGCACGAACGGCAGCGGGACCTCCACGCGGACGGTGACGACCACCGCGGTGTCAGGGGCCAGGCACCCGGCCGCCTCGCAGGCGGTGGCGGCGGTCGCGTCGGCGGGGGTGAAGCCCTGGTCGGCCAGGGCGAGGTCGAGCGCCGCCTGCGCCCGCGCGGGGGCGTCGGCCGGGTCGGCGGCGGTGACGTAGGCCCGGGCCGCTGCCCGGGAGCCCGCCGAGGCGGCGTACGCGCCGGCCTGCAGGCGGGCCAGGACCACCACGAGGTAGGCCACCGGAACGAGCAGGAGCAGCGCCAGGACGACGAACTCCAGCGAGGCGCTGCCGGCCTCGCCCTCGGTGGCGCCCGCCCCTCCCGCGGCGCGGGCGCGGGGGCGCAGGGACCCCAGCGCAGCGCGCAGGCGCCTCACGGGAGCACCTCCACCAGGCCGTGGCCGCGCACCGTCATGGAGCCGCCGCCGAACCAGCCGACCAGCGGCAGGGGCACGGTGGCGCTCACCTCGACGACGTCCAGGCCGCCGGAGCGCACCCGGGCGGCCTGCACGTCGTCGGCGTAGGAGGCCGGCAGCGAGGCCCGCACCAGCTCCCGGGCGCGCTCGGCCCCGTCGGCGGGCGTGCGGTCGGCCAGGGCGCCGAAGCGGGCGCCCTCCCCGACGCAGTCGACCAGGGTGCCGCGCAGGTGCAGCGCGAGCGCCAGCTGCAGCAGGCTGGCGAAGAGCACCGAGACCAGCGCCATGACCATGACGCTCTCCGCGACGGCCGCGCCGGCGTCGCCGCGGGGGCGGCGCCGGGCCGGTCGCGCGGGCGTCACGGGACCTGGACCGCCGCCATGGCGCCCTGGAACATCTCGGTGAGCATGGGGCCGGCCACGGCCGCGAGGCCGACGACGATGCCCGCCGTCATGACGGTGACGAGCACCCAGCCGGGCACGTCACCGCGCTCGCGCTCAGCGGGTGCGGTCGCGCCGAGCAGGTGCGGCAGGCCGCCGGACGCGGCGGTGGCGGCGGTCAGGAGCAGGGTGGCGAGGCGGTGCACGGGTCCTCCGGTGGGTTGCGGGTGTCGGATGGGGCGGTCAGAGGTGAGCAGGGGCGGTCAGGGCGTCAGGCGCAGGACGGCCAGGCCGGGGTAGACGGCGAAGAGCACGGTCACCGGGAGCACGAGGAAGACCACCGGGACGATCATCAGCAGCTCCTTGCGCCCCCGGCCTCCACGAGGCGGCGGCGGGCCAGCTGGCGCACGTCCTGGGCCTGCGCGGCGAGCACGTCGGCCAGGGGCGAGCCGCGCTCGACGGCCACGGCGACGCCGTCGACGAAGCGGGCCAGGGGGGCGGCCGACGTGCGCTCGCCCATCCGCGCCAGTGCGGCCACCAGCGGCGTGCCGGAGCGGGCGTCGGCCAGGGTGGTCCGCAGCTCGCCGGCCAGCTCCCCGCGGCACGTGCGCGAGACCCGCTCGAGGGCACCCACCGCACCCTCCCCGGCGCCGACGGCCAGGGCGAGCAGCTCGGCGACGGTGGGCAGCTCGGCCAGCAGGCGCTCCTCGCGGCGGCGGACGGCCCGGCCCAGCGCCTGGTCGCGCGCCAGCACGCCGCAGGCGGCGCCGGTCGGCACCAGCAGCACCGCCGCGAGCAGCGGGCCTCCCCGGGCGACGACGACGAGGGCGGTCAGCAGCGCTGCGCCGGCGCCCAGGGCGCCCCACACCACCTGCTCGGCGCGGTAGTGCTCCACCGCGGTGGTGCTGCCGGCCTGCAGGAGGCGGCGGCAGGTGGCCGCGGTGCTCGGCGAGCGGCGCGCCGCCAGGCGCGCCAGGGGGGCCAGCAGGCCGCCCGGACCCGTGCCGAGCACGCGGGCCAGCGCCCCGGCGGGGGCGCGGCCGGGGGCCAGCAGGCGCGAGCCGCGCGGCCTGTCGCTCAGGTGGGGTGCCAGCCGGGCGTCCAGCGCCGGGCGCGACCAGGTGGGCACCCCGAGCAGCGCCAGCCACAGGCCCGCGCCGGCGAGCAGGCCGAGCGCGCCGCCGAGGGGGCTCACCGCAGCACCCGCTCGTCCTCGGGCAGCCGCCCGACCCGGCGCATGACCGCGTAGGCCAGCGCGCAGCACACGGCGCCGCTGAGGATCACCAGCGCCCCGGCCGGCTCCCGGAAGGCGCTGACCGTCCCCGGGCGGGTGCACAGCAGGAGCAGCACCACCCAGGGGGCGGCGACGGCGAGGCGCGCGGTGGCCACCGTCCAGCTCTGCCGGGCCAGCAGCTCACCACGGGTGCGCGCGTCGTCGCGCAGGAACGCCGACAGGGACCGCAGCACCCGGCCGAGGTCGCTGCCCCCGACCTCGCGGGTGAGGCGCAGCGCCTCGAGCACCCTGTCCGCCACCGGGTCGGCGAGGGCGTCCTTGAGGCGGTCCAGCGCCGGCAGGAACCGGCCGGTGGCGCGGTGGTCGTCGGCGAAGTCGGCGAACGCGGGCCGCAGCGGCTCAGGACCGTGCACGGCCAGGGCCGCGAGCGCCTCGGGCAGCGACAGCCCCGCGCGGACGCCGGAGGCGAGGTGGTCGACGGCGTCGGGCCACAGCTCGCGCACCGCGGCGGCCCGGGCGCGGGCGCGCCCGCGCAGCAGCGCGACCGGACCCCAGGACGCGCCGGCCCCGAGCACCAGGGCCAGGGGCACCGACCCGGAGACCAGCAGGGCGGCCGCGGCGACGGCCAGGGCGCACGCCGCGCACGCCGCGCCGAGTGCGGCCACCGGCAGCCCGGCCGCTCCGGCGGCGGCCAGCAGGTCCTCGGCGCGGGCGCGCAGCCCGGGGCGCGCCGCGGGCGCGGCGTCGTCGTCGTCCGGCTCGGCCCAGCAGGCCCACCAGGCGCAGAACAGGCCGGCGCCCAGCAGCAGTCCGGTGAGGGCGCCCACTCACGCCTCCTGGCGCAGCAGGGCCGCGAGGTCGAAGCCGGCGCGGGCGAAGCGCTCCTCGTGCGGGGCCGAGCCGCTGCCGCGCACGAGCCGCGGCCCGCCGCCGTCCAGCACGGTGCCGAAGACGGTGCCGGTCTCGATGACGCCCGCCTCCACCCGGCCGGGCACCGCCAGGACCTCGCGCACGCGGCGGCGGCCGTCGGCCTCCAGCGCCACGTGCACGACGAGGTCGACCGCGGAGGCGACGGTGGGGACCACGAAGTCGGCGGTGACGTTGGGCCCGGCCAGCAGGGGCAGGGTGCACAGCTTGGTCACCGCCTCGCGGGCGCTGTTGGCGTGCACGGTGGCCATGCCGGGAAGACCCGAGTTCAGCGCGATCAGCAGGTCCAGGCTCTCGGCCTGGCGCACTTCCCCGACGACCAGGCGGTCGGGGCGCATGCGCAGCGCCTCCTTGACCAGCCGGCGCAGGGTGATCTCCCCGGTGCCCTCCAGGCCCGGCTGGCGGCACTGCAGGCCGACCACGTCCCGGCCCGCGAAGGCGAGCTCGAAGACCTCCTCGACGGTGATGACGCGCTCGCGGGAGGGGATCGCCGCCGACAGGCAGTTGAGCAGCGTCGTCTTGCCCGCCTGCGTGCCCCCGGCGACGAGCACGTTCAGACCCGAGGCGACGGCCGCGTCGAGGAAGGCGGCGCACGCGGCGGTCATGGTGCCGAGCTGCACGAGGTGCTCGGTGCGGGAGGCCCTGACGACGAACTTGCGGATGTTCACCGCCCAGTGGCGGCGGGTGACGTCGGGGATGGCGACGTGCAGGCGGGCGCCGGAGGGCAGTGCCGCGTCGACGAAGGGCGAGCTGAGGTCGAGCCGGCGTCCGCTGGTGCGCAGCATCCTCTCGACGAGGTCGTGGACGGCGCTCTCGGTGAGGATCGTCGTGGTCAGCTCCGAGCGGCCGCCGCGGGCCACGAAGACCTTCCCCGGCTCGTTGATCCAGATCTCCTCGACCTCGGGGTCGTCGAGGTGCACCTGCAGGGGGCCGTACCCGGCCACGGCGTCCACGACGGCGCGCACGGTGGCGCTGCGGTCTGCGAGGCCGGGCAGCGACCCGGTCAGGCTGCGCTCGTCGTAGTCGGCGACGACCTCCTCCACGAGGCGGCGCACGACCTCCGCGTCCTGGGCGGGGTCCAGCGCGCGGCGCCTGACCAGCTCGCGGACCTCGTCCTCGACGATGGTGGTGGCCTCCACGGCGGTCCCCTCCTCGTGTGCGTCGTCGTGCTGGGTGCCCGTGCTGGGTGCCCGTGCTGGGTGCCCGTGCTGGGTGTCGTGCTCGGTGGGCGCCGCGGCCCGGCGGGCCCGGCGCAGCGCGGCGCCGTCCCAGGGCCCGGGGCCTCTCAGGACGGCGCGGCGCAGACGCTAGGCGGGTCCGCGCGCCGGGCGCTGGCGTGCGGGTGACGGCCGCCCCTGCGGCAGGAGCGCGCCGACCCACAGACCCCGGATGGTCACGCGCAGTGACCGCTCGACCACCGCAATCCCTCGCGAAGCGGGACGGAGCACGACGGCGCGGGACGAAGCGGTGCGGCACGGGCGAAGCGGACGCCCGTCCCCAGCCTCCACGGCGGTGGCCCGCGGCCCCGACCGCGCCCGGCTGTCCACAGGTGCGGGGCCGGTGCCGGCGCGGGACCGCCCTGGGCGGGCAGGGTCGGCGGGTGCGCCTGGAGGTCACCGTCCGCCGCGCCGGCTGCCCCGCACCCGGCGTGGACGTCGTCGTCGAGGCCCCCGCCGGTGCACCGCTCGCCCGCGTGCTGCCCGACCTGGCCCGGGCCGCCGGGCTGCCCCCGGTGCCGCCGCCTGCCGTGGGCGTCGCCGGCGCCGCCGTCCCCGCCACCGCCCGGGTGGGCAGCCCGCCGCTGCTGCGGGGCGCGGTGGTCGAGCTCGCCCACCCCGGCGCCCAGCCCCACCTCCGCCTCGATGACCAGGACGGCGACCAGGACGGCGACCCGGACGGCGACCCGGGCGGCGCGGGCGAACCGGACCCCGGGCCCGCCTCGCCGCTGCTGCGCGTGCTGTCGGGCCCTGCGGCCGGTGCCAGCGCCCGCGTCCCCCTGGGCAGGACGCACCTGGGGCGGGGACGGGGGTCGCTGCTCGTGCTGGACGACCCGGCGGCGTCGCGCCGCCACGTCGAGCTGGACGCCTCCCCCGCAGGCGTCAGGGTCCGCGACGCCGGCTCGGCCAACGGCGCCCAGCTCGACGGCGTCCCGCTGGCGCGCACCTGGACCCCGCTGCCGGACGGCGCGCTGCTGGGCGTCGGCTCCGGCGTCCTGCAGCTGTGCGCCCGGCCCGCCGGTCCCGCGGCCCGCGAGGTGCGCCCCGACGGGTGCGGCGGCCTGGTGCTGGCCCCGGGAGCACCGCCGGAGCCCGAGCCCGGTCCGCCGTCGCCCGTGGAGGTGCTGCTGCCGGCGCCCCCGGTGCCCCCGGCTGCTGCTCCCGTGGCGTGGGTCCCGGTGCTGGCACCGGCCCTCCTCGCCGTCCCGCTGGCGCTGCTGTGGTCACCGGTGGTGCTGCTCCTGGGGGTCAGCGGCCCCCTGGTCGCCGTGCTGTCGGCCCTCGTCGACCGCCGGCGCCGCTCGCGCCGCCACGCCGCGGCCGTGGCCGAGCACCGCGCCGCCAGCTCCCGCGCCCGCGCCCGCGCGGCCCGGGAGCTGGCCGCCGAGCGCACCCGGCGCGAGCGGCGCCACCCCGGGCCGGCGGTGGTCCTCGAGGTCGCGCAGCAGCGCGGGGACCGGCTGTGGGCGGCCCCCGGGGCCGGCGCGGTCCCCCGGTGGCCGGTGCGGGTCGGTGCTGGTGCGGTCCTGGCCGACGTGGTGCTGCAGCACGAGGACGGCGGCGGCGGGGACGGCGACGCCGGGGACGACGGCCGGGAGGACGCCGGCCCCGGCGCCGGGGGCGCCCGGCGCGGCGCGCGGGAGCGGCTCGAGCACCCCAGCGCCCCCGTGGTCGTCGACCTGGCGGTGACCCCGCGGGTGCACGTGACCGGTGACGGACGCGCGGCCCGGGCCGCGGTGCGCGCCCTGGTCGGCCAGCTGGCGGTCCTGCACCCCCCGGAGCACCTGCGGCTGCGGGTGGTCACGGACGACCCTGCGGCGTGGGGGTGGACGCGCTGGCTGCCCCACGCTGAGCCGGGAGGGCCAGGGGCGCCGGACGCGCCCGTGCTGGTCGTCGTCGACTCCGCGCTGGGCTCCGGGGGCTCAGCAGGCGCGGACCAGGACGCGGACCGGGACGCGTCGCGGGCCGTGCACGGCGACCTCGTCGTCGTCCTGGGGCGCCCGCCGGCCGCCGGGTCGGCCGGGGCCGCGGAGCTGCGCGTCGCGCCGGGCGGCGCCGCCACGTGGAGCGCGGCGGGCGCGCGCACGCGCCTGGTCGCCGACCTGGTCTCCACCGCCTGGGCCGAGGAGGTCGCCCGCCGCCTGGCCCCGCTGCGCACGCCCGCCGCCGCGGGCAGCAGCCCGGCGCCGGCGCCGTCGCTGGTGGAGCTCACCACCCGGTCAGCGGGCACCGACCCGCTCGACGCCGCCGCCGTCCGGCGGCGCTGGGCCCGCGCCGGCGGGGGCGGCGCCGCCGTCGCCGTGGGGACCAGGGCCGACGGGTCGCCCTGGGTGGTGGACCTCGACGCTGACGGGCCCCACGCCCTGGTGGCGGGCACCACCGGCGCCGGCAAGTCCTCGCTGCTGGTGGCGTGGGTGCTGGCGCTGGCGGCGGCCGCGCCGCCGGAGGAGCTGTCGGTGGTGCTGGTCGACTACAAGGGCGGCGCCACCGCGGGACGGCTGCGCGGCCTGCCGCACCTGGTGGGGACGGTGACCGACCTCGACGAGCACCTGGCCCACCGCGCGCTGGTGTCCCTGACCGCCGAGGTCAGGCGCCGCGAGCGCGTCCTGGCCGAGCACGCGGCGGTGGACCGCGCGGAGCTGCTGCGCTCGCACGCCGACGGCGCGCGGCTGCTGCCGCGGCTGCTGGTCGTGGTGGACGAGGTGAGGGTCCTGGCCGACGAGGTGCCCGACCTCGTGCCCGGGCTGGTGCGCCTGGCGGCGGTCGGCCGGTCCCTGGGGGTGCACCTGGTGCTCGCCACCCAGCGCCCCGCCGGAGTGGTCAGCGCGGACGCCCGCGCCAGCACGAACCTGCGGGTCGCGCTGCGGGTGCGTGACGCGGCGGACTCCCTCGACGTCCTGGACGACCCCGGCGCGGCGGCGCTGGCGCCGGAGCGGCCCGGGGCGGCGCTGGTGCGCCGCGGCGGTCGGGGGCTGGAGGCGGTGCAGGTCGCCTCCCTGGTGCGCCACGAGCCGGCGCCCGTGCGCGTGCTGCCCACCGGCCGGGGCGCCGCGCCCGACCCCGCGCGCGGGAGCCGGGACGCCCCGGGGGTCGACGAGGTGCCGCTGCTGGTCGCGTCCCTGCGACGCGCCGCGGACGGCCGCAGCGAGCACCCCCGCCCCCGGGCCCCGTGGCTGCCGGCGCTGCCCGAGCTGCTGCCCTGGCGCCACCCCGGTGACGTCCCCGGCGCCCACGGCGCACCCGGCGCCCACGGCGCCTCCGGCGCCCCCGGGGCGGTGGTCCCGGGCGCTGGCGGCGGTCTGCCGCTGGGGCTGCTGGACGAGCCGGAGGTGCCGGCGCAGCGCCCGCTGCACTGGGACGCCGCCGCGCCGCTGGCGGTGTGCGGCGGTCCGGGGTCGGGGCGCACCGCGCTGCTGCGGTGGCTGGCCGTCGCCTCGCCCGGCGAGGTGCACCTGGTGGGGGCCGCGGCGGAGCTGGCCGACCTCGCGGCGCTGCCGCAGGTGGCCAGCACCGTCGACCCCGACGATGGCGAGCACCTCGTGCGCGTCCTGCAGCACCTCACCGGCGCGGTGCGCGCGCGGGGCGGGGCGCGTGCCGGCCACCTGGAGCGGCTGCCGCTGCTGCTCGTCGACGGCGCTGACCGGGTGCTCGCCGGGCGCGCCGGCGGCGGGTCGCGGCCCGGGACCGACCTCGCCGCCGACCTCGCCGCCGACCTGCTCGCCGGCCTGGTCGCCGCGGGAGCACCGGTGGTGCTGGCCACCGACACCGCCGCGCTGTCCTCCCGGGCGCTCTCGGGGGTGCGTGAGGTGCTGCTGCTCGCTCCGGCCGACCGCACGGCTGCGGTCCTCGCCGGGGTGCCCGCGTCGGCCGCTCCCGTCCACTGGCCCCCGGGCAGGGCGCTGCGGCTGCGCCCGGGACCGCTGCGCGAGTGCCAGCTGCCCCTGCTGGACCCGGCCCGCGCGGGGGACGCGAGGGCGGCGGCGCAGGACGAGGAGGGGGCCGTTCCCGCCGGGCGGACCGTGCCGAGCGCGCCGAGGGTGCCGAGGGTGCCGCCCCTGCCCGGGCACCTGCCGCTCCAGGACGCGCGCCTGGTCCACCGGCGCTCCCCCGGGCCCGCTGCCGGGCAGGTCGTCCCGGCCGAGCTGCTCGTCGGCGTGGGCGGCCTGCGGGGCGCTGCCGCGGGGCTGTCCCTGGAGGCGGGCTCCGGCGCGCTCGTGCTGGGCGCCGCGGGCACGGGCAGGACCAGCGCGCTGCGGCTGCTCGCCGCGCTGGCCGCGTCCGCCGGCCGCGGCTGCGTGCTGGTCCGCCCGCGGACCCCGCCCGGACCGGTCGGGCAGCCGGGGGGTCCGCAGGGGGCTGAGGAGCTCCGGGGACCGGGGCTCGCGGTGGTCGGCGGCACGGACGCCGACGCGGCCAGGGCGGTGCTGGGCGCCCTGGCCGCGCAGGTCGCGGGCTGCCCGCCCGCAGGCCAGCCCGGACCTCCGCTGGTGCTGGTCGACGACGCGGAGCTGCTGCTCGGCTCGCCGGTGGAGTCCGTCCTGCTCGACCTCGCCGACGGCGCGGGCCCCTCGTGCGCGGTCGTGGTCGCGGGGACCAGCGGCCTGCTGCCGGCGCACCGGGGCCTGGCGGCGTCCGTGCGGCGGCACCGCAGCGGCCTGCTGCTGCACCCCCTGGCCCCCGGCGACGCGGAGGTGCTCGGCGCCCGCACGCCCGCGGTGCGCGGCGGCCCGCCCGGGCGGGCCACCCTGGTGCGCGCCGGGGCCGCCCTCACCGTCCAGCTCGCCCAGCCGTGACAGCGGTCGCGACCGCGGGTGCCCCGCGCGGGCCCACCGGGGGGAGCCTCAGCGGCGGGCCAGGTGCACGACGAGGCCGCGGTGGTCGCTGGCCCCCACGGTCACCACCTCGGCGGACAGCACCCGCCAGGCCCGCTCGTCGACGAGCACGTGGTCGATCGGGGCCGACAGCAGCGCCGGCACCGAGGCCGGCCACGTGCCGAGCCCCCCGGCGCCGGCGGCCGCGGCGGCGTCGACGCAGGGCCCGAGGTCGCGCAGGGCGGGGTGGTCCAGGGTGGCGTTGAAGTCCCCGGCCACCACGGCGCCCGGGCTCGCGGTGCACGCCGCGACGGCCCGGGGGACGTCGGCCCGCCACCGCTCCACCATGCCGCCGCGCGGCACCGGGGCGATCGGGTGCACCGCCACCACGGGGCCCGGCAGCTCGGGGGTCGTGGCGGCCACGGCCGCCAGGGCGACCTCGGGCGCCGGCGCCGGGGAGGGCGCCCCGAGCCGGGCGGCGACCAGGAGGCTGGTGGCGTGGGTGGGCTCCGGGGAGGTGCTCGCCGTGGCCAGGGCGTACGCGGAGGCACCGCCCGTGCCGGTGCCCAGGGAGTCCACGACCTGCTGCGCCAGGGCTGCGGGCGTCTCCGGGAGGACGACGACGTCGGCGCGCGCGCGGGCCACCGCGTCGGCCACCTCGCCCGGGGCGGCGCCGCCGTGCTCGGTGTTGAGGGCGAGCACCACCAGGTCGGCGGCCGCGGGCGCCGCGGCGGGAGGCAGCACCCCGCGGTGCGCCAGGACCCCGGCGTGCACGACGGCGGCCAGCGCCAGGCCGGTGGCGAGCAGGACCGAGGGGCGCAGGCCGGAGGGGCTCAGGCCGGAGGGGCTCAGGCCGCGGCGCGCTCGCTGCCCGGCCGGGCGGGAGCGGCGCCGCACGAGCCGCAGCAGCGCCGCGGCGGCCAGCACGAGCAGCGCCGCAGCGAGCAGGACGATCGCCAGGACGCCGCGGAAGGGCAGCAGCTGGGCCAGTGGCACCCGGCCGGCCAGGCCCGCCGCGCCGGGCAGCGCGGTGAGCAGCGCGGTGAGCAGCGCGGCGCCGACCACGGCGAGCGCCGCAGCGCTGGCCACCGGCGGCGGCAGCACCCGGCGGCCCGGACCACCCGCAGCGGGCCGGCGGGCAGCGGCGGAGCGCGCCGGGGGACGCGAGGGGCCGCGCCGCGGGACGACGTCGACGGGGTCGGCGCCCGCGTGCTGCACGCCCTCTACGGTGCCACCCGGGGCGCTGCGCCCGCGGGAAGCCACCCCCGGGTGGCCCAGCCCGAGCGCGCCGGCGCACCGCCCAGGACGACGAGCGGGGAGGGCGCGTGGCGCCGAGGACGAGGATCCGGTGGGCCGAGCCCGCCGACGTGGCAGCCCTGGACGGCCTGGTCCGCGAGCTGGCGCTCTACGAGCGCGAGCCCGACGCGGTGGAGGCCACCCCGCAGGACCTCCACGCAGCGCTGTTCGACCCGGGTGCCCGGGTGCGGGCGCTGGTCGCGGAGGTCGAGGAGGACGGGGCGTGGGTCGTGGCCGGCACCGCCATCTCCTTCACCACCTACTCCACCTGGACCGGGCGCCACGGGACCTGGCTGGAGGACCTCTTCGTCCAGCCGCGCCACCGGGGGCTGGGGCTGGGCCGCGCCCTGCTGGCTGCGCTGGCCGCCGAGGCGGTCGCCAGCGGGCACCGGCGCCTGGAGTGGTCGGTGCTGGACTGGAACACCCCGGCCCAGGCCGTGTACACCGCCATCGGCGCGCAGCCGCAGGAGGAGTGGACGCGCTGGCGCCTCGACGGCGCGGGCCTGGAGGCGCTCGCAGCCTCCGCCGGCGCCGCCGCGCCCGGCGGCACGGGCGGCGCCGGGGCCTGACCGGCTCCGCCCGCCCCCGGCCCGCACCCGTGCGGACGCGGCCGGGCCCGGCCCACCTGCGCGCGCCGGCGTGCAGGTGCGACGATGACGGCGTCGTCCAGGACGACGACGCGGTGGCGTCCCGGCTGCGCCGGGGACCGGACGAGGCACCACGAGGAGGCGACGGCGTGACAGCTCCGGCCGGTGGGCCCCCCGGCGCCCAGGCGGGCGACCGCGTCGAGCTCGTGGTGCCCGCGGCGCCGGAGTACCTCTCGGTGCTGCGCACGGCCACGGCGGGGCTGGCGGCGCGCCTGGACCTGACGATCGACGAGATCGAGGACCTGCGCATCGCCGTCGACGAGGCCTGCGCGCTGGTGCTGGGACCCCAGGCGCTGGACGCCCCCTCCGACCCCGGCGCGGTGGAGCGGGCCGGCGCCGCCGGCGCGGCGGCGCCGGTGCTCACGGCCCGCTTCGAGCTGGTGGGCGCGGGACTGCAGGTGGAGGTCAGCGGCCCGGCGAAGACGCTGCCCAGCCGCGAGAGCTTTGCGTGGGCGGTGCTCGAGGCACTGGTCAGCGGCCTGCAGACCGGTCAGGACGAGGCCGGGAGGCACTGGATCCGCCTGCGCCACGACGGGCCCGGGCGCGGGTAGCGCGGCCCGCCGTGAGCGCGCAGGGACCCGAGGGCACCACCTCCTCCTCGCTGGTGCGCCCCGGCGTGCCCGAGCAGGCCTCGGGACCCCACCCGGACCTGCCGCCCGAGCTGCTCGAGCTGTCCCGGCTGCCCGAGGACGACCCGCGCCGCACCGCGCTGCGCCACCGGGTGGTCGAGGCGCACCTGCCCCTGGTGCGCCACCTCGCCCGCCGCTACGCCGACCGCGGCGAGCCGATGGACGACCTCGTCCAGGTCGGCACCATCGGGCTGCTCAAGGCCGTGGACCGCTACGACGCCGACCGCGGGGTGCCGTTCTCGGCCTTCGCCGTCCCCACGGTGCTCGGGGAGATCCGCCGCCACTTCCGGGACCGCGGGTGGGCCGTGCGGGTGCCGCGCCGCCTGCAGGAGCTCTCGCGGACGCTGGCCGACGCGCGCACCGAGCTGACCCAGGAGCTGGGCCGCGCCCCGACCGTCGCGGAGCTGGCCGAGCGGGCCCAGGTGGACGAGGACGCCGTCCTGGAGGGCATGGAGTCGGCCGGGGCGTACACGACGGTGCCGCTGGACACCGGGGAGGTCGACGCGCCCGGCGCGTGGCTGGCCACCGATGACGAGGCGCTGCGCGTGGTGGAGGACCGCGAGGCCCTGCGCCCGCTGCTGGCGCGGCTGCCGGCGCGCGAGCGGCGGATCATCGCGCTGCGCTTCGTGCGGGGGATGTCGCAGTCGCAGATCGCCGAGGAGGTCGGCATCTCGCAGATGCACGTCTCCCGGCTGCTGTCGCGCACCCTGGCCACCATGCGCGCCGAGCTCGGCGACGGCGCCCACGGCTGAGCCGCGCCCGGCGGCCCGTCGGTGGGCCCCCCGGCCTCGGCGCCGCTGCCCAGCCGCGGCGGCCGCGGCGGCCGCTGGGTCAGTGGACCGGGGGGACGGCCTCGTCGTCGCCGACCCAGACCGAGACCGGCCGCGAGGCCAGGCACACCCCGGCGACCACCGCGAGCGCCACGAAGCCGGCGGCCACCGGCCAGAGCCGGCCGGTGACGAACGGGGCGGTGACCACCACCTGGAACAGCTGCCAGGTCAGCGCGGGCGCGCGGGCCCAGCGGCGCCCGGCGAGCAGCGCGCGGCAGCACACGGCGAGCCCGGTGCCGAGGGCGGCGGCGACCACCGCGGTGGCCACGGCGCCCGAGGGCAGGGCGGCCGCGCCACGGGTCAGCTCGACCGCGTAGAAGACCACGACCACGGCCAGCGCGAGCACCTCCACGGCGACGGCGGCCACGGCGACGACCAGCGCGGTCGGCCTCCGGCCCGTCGGCTGCGCCCCGACCGCGCGCCCACCCCTGCTGCTCGCCACCGACGTCCTCCTGGTGCGACCCGTTCCCGATTGCGGAACAGTCTGCGGTGCTCCACCGTTGGACAGACCAGAGCACGGAAGTTCTCAGCACGACGAACACCGGAGCCCGGCACCCCGCGGGTGACTCGCCGCACACAACCCTTGTGCAACACAGCGGACTCTGTGACGATACCTGCGGACGGGGCGCCGCTGAGCGCCCCATATACGTGTTCGGACTCGTGAACCGCTTCACAAGGCGGGACGACCGGACGACCCCCGATGCACCGAGGAGCTCACTGATGGACTGGCGGCACCGCGCTGCGTGCCTCGAGGAAGACCCCGAGCTGTTCTTCCCGATCGGCAACACGGGCCCTGCCCTGCTGCAGATCGAGGAGGCCAAGGCGATCTGCCGGCGCTGCGACGTCGTGGAGACCTGCCTGAAGTGGGCGCTGGAGAACGGGCAGGACTCCGGCGTCTGGGGCGGTCTCTCCGAGGACGAGCGCCGAGCGCTCAAGCGCCGCACCGCGCGCGCTCGCCGCGCCGGCTGAGCACGCACGCGCCGCGAAGGGCCGCTCCCGCTGGGGGCGGCCCTTCGTCGTCGGTGCACCTGCGGACCCCGCTCGCCTCAGACCGCGGCGACCGCGGGAGCGCGGTCCCCGCGCGGCTCGCGCAGCTCCGCGCTGACCACGGCCTCGGCGCCGCCGTCGGGCCGGTTGCGCCACACGATGCTGCCGCGCAGCTCCCCCGCGACCAGCGCCTGCACGATCTGGGTGCCCAGCCCGCCGGCCAGCGGGGAGAAGTCCTCGGGGAGCCCGGCGCCGTCGTCGGCGACCGTGGCGACCAGGGAGGTGCCCTCCCGCTCGGCGCGCACCTCCACCCGCCCGTCGCCGCCGCGCAGGCCGTGCTCGACGGCGTTGGTGACGAGCTCGGTCAGCACGAGGGCCAGCGCTGTCGCGTCCTCGGCGCCCACCTGCCCGAAGGTGCCGATGCGCTTGGCGCTGGCCGCACCCGAGCTGGCCGCGAGGCTGGCGATGAGCCGCAGCCCGCGGTCCATGACGTCGTCGAACTCGACGACCTCCTCGAAGCCGGCCGAGAGCGTCTCGTGCACGAGCGCGATGGTGCTGACGCGGCGCATCGCCTCCTCCAGCGCCGCCTTGCCGGCCTCGGACTCGATGCGGCGCGTCTGCAGCCTCAGCAGCGCCGAGACGGTCTGCAGGTTGTTCTTCACCCGGTGGTGGATCTCCCGGATGGTGGCGTCCTTGGTGAGCAGCTCCTGCTCGCGGCGGCGCAGCTCGGTGACGTCGCGGCACAGCACCAGCGCCCCGGTGCGCACGCCCTCCTCCAGCAGCGGCACCGCCCGCAGGGACAGCGCGGCCTGGCGGGACTCCACGTCGCAGCGCCACGGCGCGCGCCCGGTCACCACCAGCGGCAGCGTCTCGTCGACCTGGTGGGCGCTGTCCAGGCAGCTGGCGGTGACCTCGGCCAGGGAGCGGCCCACGAGGTCGCCGGTGAAGCCCAGGCGGCGGTAGTCCGAGCGGGCGTTGGGGCTGGCGTAGACCACCACGCCCTCCACGTCGAGGCGCACCAGGCCGTCCCCGACGCGCGGGGCGCCGCGGCGGGTGCCGGTGGGCGCGCCCTGGTGGGGGAAGGCGCCCTCGGAGACCATCCGCGCCAGCGCGTCGGCGCACTGCAGGTAGTTGCGCTCCAGCCGGGAGGGCGCGCGCGGCACCGACAGGCTCGTGTCGCGGGACATCACCGCGATGACGCGGCCCTGGCGCACCACGGGCACGGTCTCCTCGCGCACCGGGGAGCCGTCCAGCCACTCCGGGTCGTGGTCGCGGCAGATGCGCGCCTCGGCGTAGGCCCTGTCGACCTGCTCGCGCTGCCCGGGGGCGATCCGCGTGCCCACGACGTCCTCGTCGTGGACGGTGACCCCGGTGCTCGGGCGGCAGTGGGCGACGACGACGAAGCCGCCGTCGCGGTCGGGGACCCACAGCAGCAGGTCGGCGAAGGAGAGGTCGGAGAGCATCTGCCAGTCACCGACCAGGAGGTGCAGCCACTCCTCGTCGTGGGCGTCGAGCACTCCCAGCCTGCGCACGAGCGAGCTCAGGGTCGGCACGCGCCAACCCTAGGGGCACGCGGGAGGTCGTCGCGGGGCACCGGCCCTACGGTGGGCGGGTGCGCCTCGACGTCCTGCTCCGCTACCCCGGCGATCCGCACCGGGTGGCGGCGCTGCTGGCCGACCCGGCCGTGCTGGACCGGCTGCTCGCCGCCAGCGACGCCCTCTCCCACGAGGTGCAGGTCGAGGGCTCCGCGGACGGGCGCTTCGTCGTCGTGGTCGAGCGGGTGCTGCCCACCGACGAGCTGCCCGACGTCGCCCGCCGCTTCGTGGGCGCCTCGATGAGGCTGCGCCAGGTGGACACCTGGGAGGCCCCTGCCGCTGACGGCTCGCGCGCCGGCACCACCGAGCTGCAGGTGCCCGGCGCCCCCGTCAGCGCCACGGCGGCGACGGCGCTGCGCCCGGTGCGCACGGGGGTGGTGCCGGGCCGCGGCGTGCACACCGAGCACTCGCTGAGCGGCACGCTGACCGCCTCGGTGCCGCTGCTCGGCGGGAGGATCGAGCGGGCCGCGGAGGAGCCGCTGGTGCGCGCGCTGCGCGACCAGGAGCGCGAGCTCGCCCAGGTGCTCAGCTGAGCTCGGTGGCGAGCGCCTCGAGCTCGGTGGCGTCGTACCAGAGCAGGTCGTGGCCCTGCGCCCCGTCGACGGTGAAGGACGCGTCCTCGTCGCCGGCGTCCGCGGCGGCCAGCGCGGCCGCCGCAGCCGCGACGTCGGGGACGGCCTCCGCCTCGTCGACGTGGGCGCTGACCACCGCCGACAGGGGCAGCGGCCCGGCCAGCTCGACCCGGGACAGGGCCTCCGCCGGGTCGTCCTCGCCCGCGGGTCGCGGGCGCACCTGCGCCGCGGGGACGTCGGCGGCCAGCACCAGCCGGCGGGCCGGGCCGCCCGCGCCACCGGCGAGCAGGCGCAGGGAGGAGTCCGCGGCGTCGAGCATCGCCGCCAGCTCGAGCTCCTCGGCGTCGCCCTCGGTGTAGTGCTCGCGCAGGCCCGGGGTGACCGCGTGCACCGGCGCACCGGCGGGCAGGTGGCCCTCGCGCAGGCACGCGGCGAGCTGCTGCGGCGACAGGGCCGCGTAGACGCGCTCGGAGGCGCCGCCGGAGGAGGGGCTCACCCGCGCATCCTGGCCCACGGCCGCCACCGGGCGCGCGCGGGGGCCGCGCAGCCCTCACCGCCCGCCGCCGCGGCCAGCAGCTGGCCGGCCAGGCCGGCCAGCGCGGCCCTGGCCGGCGAGGCCGGCGCCGACTCCCGCAGGGTGCGGCCGGTCAGCAGCGCCGTGTCGCAGGCCGCCCGGTCGTCGGGCACGAGCACCGCGTCGCGCACGCCGGCGTAGCGGGCCAGCGCCTCGGCCACGCGGGCCGCCGGGGCGCGTCCCACCGCGGCGGCGCGGACCTTGGTGACCACGGTGCGCCGCCGCCCGAGGAGGTCGGGCTGGGCCTCGGCGAGGTCGCCCAGCGCGCGGACGAGCCGCTGCAGGCCCACCGGGTCCGCCTGGCCCACGACGACCACCTCGTCGGCGGCGGCCAGCGCGGTGGTGGTGGCCGCGTTGCGCCGGGGGGCGGCGGTGTCCAGCACCAGCTCCTCGTCCTGCTCCAGGGCGGAGGCGCAGTCGATGACCGTCCAGCTCGCCGCTGACCGGCAGGTGGACCACAGCTCCTCCAGGGCCGCGGCGCCCAGCTCGTGCCAGCGGTCGGCGCGCGGGAGCCCCGTGAGCACCGACAGGCGCGGCAGCACGACGGGCGCCAGCTGCAGCAGCCGTCCCGTGGTCAGGGTGCCCGCGGCAGCGGCCCGGCACGCCGCGGCGATGCCGGCGGACTCGTCGAGCAGGCCCAGCACCTGCGCCACGGAGGCCGACCAGGTGTCGGCGTCGACCAGGACCACGTGCTCGTCGAGGGCGGCCAGCTCGGCGGCCAGCGACACCGCCACGGTGGTGCGGCCCGGCGCACCCGGGGCGCCCCAGACCGCCACGACGCGACCTGGCCGGGCCGGAGGTCCGGCGTCTCCGGGTGCCCCCGCACCCTCCTGCTCCTGGTCGCCGGCCGGGACAGGACGGGCGCCGTCGGCCGGGTGGCTCCCGGGCGGGCCCGCGAGCGCGGCGGGCAGACGCTCGAGCGCGGGGGTGGGCGACGGCGACGGGACGGCGCCCGTCGCGGCGGCCGCGGCGACCCCCGCCGCGGACCCGCCCGCGAGGAGCTCGGCGACGGCGGCGGTGACCGCGGTGGCCACCTGCTCCCCTGGCGAGCCGGCCGCGACGTGGCGGGGGACGCCCAGCGCGGCCAGGCGGGCGGCGGCCGCCGCAGCGCCCGTGGCGGGCAGCACGCCCACCACGGCCGTGCCGGCGGCGACCAGCCGGGCGACCGCGTCCCGGTCGAGGCGGTGCAGGTCGCCGGAGACCAGCGCGGCGCGTCCGTGGCCGGCGGCGCTGGCGGAGAGCAGCTCGCCCAGGTCGGCGCACCGGCGCACCACGCTCACGCCCGGGGCGCGCCCGAGGGCGGCGACCAGCTGGGCCTCCTCCGGGCCCGGGACGGCGGTGAGCAGCGGCAGCGGCGGGGCGCCGTGGTGGCGCGCGGCACCGGCCACCTCAGCGGCCCGCCGGGACGGAGCCGGGCACGAGCACGAGCGAGACGGTCGCCTCGGAGGCCAGGGCCCGCAGGGCGTCCTGCAGCTGGGCGGGCGGCAGCTGGACCTGGACCAGGGCTCCGCGGCCCGCGGTGAAGGAGCCGCCGTCGGTGACGACCTCCTGGACGACGGCGCCCGCGGCGAGCTGGCGGGGCGCGGTCGGGTCCTGCGCCGCCGAGGTGGCGTCCGCGGCGCCGGGGGCGGTGGCCGTGCCGCCGGCGCTCGTCCCGCTGCCGGCCGTCAGGGCGGGTGCGCCGGGGCGGGCAGGAGCGGGGGTCACCCACACGTCGACGAGGGCCCCGGCCACCAGGCCCGACGGCACCGGCCCGGTCACGGGGAGCCCGACGGGCCGGGTCGTCAGCTCTGTGGCGCTGCCGACGGCGCTGCGCGGCAGCAGGTCACCGGAGGTCACCTCGCGCAGCGCCACCGCCCCCGCCGGGGGCTGCTGCGCCGCGGACAGGTACCCGGCCTCCCCGCCGTCCAGGTGGACCCGCACCGCGCGCAGGTCGGAGGTGGTGATCTCCTGCCCGGGCACGAGGGTGCGCGCCGCCACCCACACGGGGACCGTCGCGTCCGCGGCCGAGACCACCCGGGCGCCCGCCAGCACCGAGGCCAGCACGAGCAGCAGGCCCACGACGAGGCGGGGCTCGCGCCAGGAGGGGGCGCGCAGCCGCGAGGCCGGCGGCGGGGCGGGGACGAGCGCGGTCGGGCGGACAGCGGCCATGGTGGCTCCTGCGAGGGCGTGGTGCGGGTCGGGCGTCACGGAGCGTGGCAGCCGGAGGGGTCGTCACCCGAGCCTGCGCGCGCCGGATCGCTCCGTCCGGGTGGCGCTCGTGCTCGACCGGCTGACCCGCGGTGCCGCGCTCGGGTGCCGGGAGGCACAGGGGGCAGCCCCTGGTCACAGCGGGTGATCGGCTGTGGACGGCAGCCCGAGGGGCGCCGGGGCGTGCGACCATCCCGGGGTGGCCGCGCGCTTCATGACCCTCGCCGACGTGGCCGAGACCCTCCAGGTGTCGGCCGCGCAGGCCTACGCCCTGGTCCGCAGCGGCGAGCTGCCGGCCATCAAGGTCGGTGGGCGCGGGCAGTGGCGGGTGGAGATCTCCGTGCTGGAGGACTACATCCAGGGCAAGTACGCCGAGACCCGGGCGCTGGTCGCCTCCAGCGACGCCCTCGAGGACGAGGCGCTCCCCCGCTGAGGGTCCTGGCGCGGTCCCCCGCCCGCAGTGCCCGAGGGTCGTCAGCGCGCACGGCGCAGGCAGGCCAGGGCGGGCAGCGGCACCGCCCACGTGCCGCGCACGGCTCCGGGACGGCGCGCCTCGTCGACGGCGTGGCGGGCCAGGTCGAGGTGGTCGGCGCCGACCCTGTCCACCGTGCCGGTGAGCACGACCCCGCCGGGCTCGCGCAGGTGAAGCCTCACCGCCGAGCGGTCCCGGGCCACCCCCCGCAGCACCGAGGTGAGCCCCAGCCGCCCCTCCACGGCGCCCGCCGGAGCGGCCACGGCGCGCGTCAGGCCCTCCACGACGAGCACGGCCGCCAGCGGCACCAGCGCCTCACCGCCGGTCTCCTCCAGCAGGAGCCAGTCCGGTCCGGCGGCCCGCAGACCGCCGGCCACGGCCTCACCGCCGGCCAGCCGCAGCACGAGGGGCTGCCCCACCGCACCGCGCACCCTGTCGCGCAGCTCCACGCCGGCGACCTCGGCCCTGACCCGCTCGGCGTGCATGCCGGCGACGTCGTCGTCGGCGGCCTCGAGCTGGGCCTCCAGGTCGGCGAACAGAGCGTCCCAGCGCATGCGCCCACGGTAGGCGCGCTGCTCCCCCGGGTTGGCGCCGTCCACAGGCGGGAGCAGCGCGGCGGGGCACCGCAGGCACGTCGTGCATCATCCGCACATGGCACCGATCGACAGCAAACGGCACCAAACAACAGCAAGCGCACGCCGGCGCCACTGGCGCCGCACCCGGCAGCTGGTGGCGGCGGCGGCCGTCACGGCGCTCGGCACCAGCGGCGCGCTGCTCGCGCTGGACGCCGTCAGCGGTCTGCGGCGAGCCCCGCTCGACGTCGACTCCGCCGTCGCAGCGCTCACCGGCCTCGTGCTCGGGGGGCTGCTGCTCGTGTGGTGCTGCGGTGCGGCAGCCGCCCTGGTCGCCACCGCCGCGGGAGCGGCCAGCCGCACCGGCGCCCTCCTGCAGGCGCTGGCCGAGTCGACCACGCCGGTGCTCCTGCGCAGGGTCCTGGCGGCCGCGCTCGGAGCGGCCGTGCTCGGCGGCGTCTCCGGCCCGGCGCTCGCGGCGGGCGGCTCCTCGGGCCGGACCGCCGACGTCGCCGCGAGCACCGCTCAGGCCGCGCCGGCAGCCCCTCTGCTCGGCCCAGCCCTCACGTGGCCGGCGACGCGCCCGGGCGCCACCGGCACCGCGAGCGCGGCGGGCACCGCGGGCGCGCCGGCGCCGCGCTCCACGCTCCAGCCCACGCCCACGCCCAGCCCCCGAGAGTCCGCAGCACCGGTGGCACCCACGGCACCCTCCCGGGTCTCCGACGGCGGCGGGGCCCCGGGGCCGTCGGCGGCCGCGGTGCGCACCGAGGTCGTCGTCCAGGGGGGCGACACGCTGTGGTCCATCGCGGCCCGCCACCTCCCCGAGGGCAGCACGCGGGCGGCGGTGGCCGCGGCGTGGCCCCGGTGGTACGCCGCCAACCGCGCCGTCATCGGCGCCGACCCCGACCAGCTGCGCCCCGGCCAGCGGCTGGTGGCGCCGTGAGCGCCGCCCGGGTGCCCGCGCCGAGGAGCGCCCCCGCACCCGCACCCCCGGTCCTGCGGGTCGTGCCCGCCCCCCGCTCGGAGCCGAAGGCGCTCGGGGCGCCCGTGGAGCGCCGCCGCCCACCGGTCATCGCGCTCCAGGGGGTGCTGCCGCTGGTGCTGGACGGCCGGCTCCCCAGCGGTGTGGACCCCGCCGTGGCGCCGCGCCCGACGGCGTCGGCCTCGCTGCCCGAGCCCGAGCCGCTGTGCGCCGGGCTGGTCGTCGCCGCCGTCGAGGTCCTGGCCGGCACGCGCCCCGCGGCGCAGCTGCTGCGCTGGCTGACGGCCGACGTCTACGCCGGGCTGCAGCAGCGCGCCGCGCTCACCCAGCGGGTGCGGGGACGGCGCCGGCACGCGCGCGCCGTCGTGCGCAGGGTCCTCGCCAGCTCACCGCGCGACGGGGTCGTGGAGGCGGCGGCCGTGGTCTGGGACGGCGAGCGCGTGCGCGCCGCAGCGCTGCGCCTGGAGGGCGTGGACGGTCGCTGGCGCGTCACCGCCCTCCAGGTCGGCTGAGCCAGCAGCGGACCCGGAGGGCGGGAGGACGGCGGGTGAGCCCGCTCAGGCCTTCCGGCGGGCCCGGCGCTCGCGGCGGCTGCCGCCCTCGGGGGCGCCACCGGTGACCTCCACGTCGCCGTCCGCGGACGGCGCGGTGTACTGCAGCTGCTGCGGGGCGCCGCCGCCCTCCAGGCCGGGGGCGACCAGCGCCGGGGCCTGCTCGCCGGCCACCGCCGCGGCGTCGTCGCGGACCGGCTCGGCCGGCACCTGCACCTCGAGGTTGAAGACGTAGCCGACCGACTCCTCCTTGATGGCCTCGAGCATGGCCTGGAAGAGCTGGTAGCCCTCGCGCTGGTACTCCACCAGCGGGTCGCGCTGGGCCATCGCCCGCAGCGAGATGCCCTCCTGCAGGTAGTCCATCTCGTAGAGGTGCTCGCGCCACTTGCGGTCCAGCACGCTGAGCACCACGCGGCGCTCCAGCTCGCGGATGACGGGGGCGCCCAGGGTGCGCTCGCGCTCGAGGAACTGCTGCTCGGCGTCGGACACCAGCTCCTCCAGGAGCATCTGCTGGGTGACCGCGGAGCGGCCGCCGGCCTCCTCCTCCACCTCCGCCACGGTGATCGACACCGGGTACAGCGTCTTGAGGGCCTGCCACAGCTGGTCGAGGTCCCAGTCCTCGGCGAAGCCCTCGGAGGTCGCTGCGGTGACGTAGGAGGTGACGACGTCGCGCACGAAGTGGCCCACCTGCTCGTGCAGGTCCTCCCCCTCCAGCACCCGGCGGCGCTCGGCGTAGATGACCTCGCGCTGGCGGTTGAGGACGTCGTCGTACTTGAGGACGTTCTTGCGGATCTCGAAGTTGCGGGACTCCACCTGGCTCTGCGCGCTCTGGATGGCGCGGCTGACCAGCTTGGACTCCAGCGGCACGTCGTCGGGGATGCCCGCGCGGGTCAGCATGGACTCGGCCAGACCGGAGTTGAACAGGCGCATGAGGTCGTCGGCCATCGACAGGTAGAAGCGCGACTCGCCCGGGTCGCCCTGGCGGCCGGAGCGGCCGCGCAGCTGGTTGTCGATGCGGCGGGACTCGTGGCGCTCGGTGCCGAGCACGTACAGGCCGCCGAGCTCGGTGACCTTGGCGGCGTCGGCGGCCACGGCGTCCTTGGCACGCTGCAGCGCCTCGGGCCAGGCGGCGTCGTAGGCCTCGGCGTCCTCGACGGGGTCCAGGCCGCGCTCGGACAGCTCGGCCACCGCCAGGAACTCGGCGTTGCCGCCGAGCATGATGTCCGTGCCGCGGCCGGCCATGTTGGTGGCCACGGTGACGGCGCCGGCGCGGCCGGCCATGGCCACGATCGCCGCCTCCCGGGCGTGCTGCTTGGCGTTGAGCACCTCGTGGGGGATGCCCTTCTTGACCAGCTGCTGGGAGAGGTACTCGCTCTTGGCCACGCTGGTGGTCCCCACCAGCACCGGCTGGCCGGTGGCGTTGCGCTCGGCGATGTCCTCGACCACGGCGTCGAACTTGGCGACCTCGGTCTTGTAGACGAGGTCGGGCTGGTCGGTGCGGGCCACCGGCTTGTTGGTGGGGATCGGCACCACGCCGAGCTTGTACGTGCCGTGGAACTCGGCGGCCTCGGTGGTGGCCGTGCCGGTCATCCCCGAGAGCTTGTCGTAGAGGCGGAAGTAGTTCTGCAGCGTGATCGTGGCCAGGGTCTGGTTCTCGGCCTTGACGGCCACGCCCTCCTTGGCCTCGATCGCCTGGTGCATGCCCTCGTTGTAGCGGCGCCCGGCCAGGATGCGGCCGGTGTGCTCGTCGACGATGAGCACCTCGCCGTCGGCGACGACGTAGTCCTTGTCGCGCGTGAAGAGCTCCTTGGCCTTCACCGCGTTGTTGATGTAGCCGACGTAGGGGGTGTTCACCGAGTCGTAGAGGTTGTCGATGCCGAGCTGGTCCTCGACCTTCTCGATGCCCGGCTCGAGGATGCCGACCGTGCGCTTCTTCTCGTCGACCTCGTAGTCCACGTCGCGCTGCAACCGCCGCACGATGCGCGCGAACTCGGCGAACCACTTCGAGGCGTCGCCCTGGGCCGGGCCGGAGATGATCAGCGGGGTGCGGGCCTCGTCGATGAGGATGGAGTCGACCTCGTCGACGATGCAGAAGTGGTGGCCGCGCTGCACCAGGTCGCCGGCGTTCCACGCCATGTTGTCGCGCAGGTAGTCGAAGCCGAACTGCGTGTTGGTGCCGTACGTGATGTCCATCCCGTACTGCGCGCGGCGCTCGGCCGGCGCCATGCCGTCCAGCACGCAGCCGCTGGTCAGCCCGAGGTGGCGGTACACGCGGCCCATGAGGTCGCTCTGGTAGCTGGCGAGGAAGTCGTTGACGGTGATGACGTGCGTGCCCTTGCCGGGGATGGCGTTGAGGTAGGCGGCGAAGACGCCGGTCAGGGTCTTGCCCTCACCGGTCTTCATCTCCGCGATGTTGCCGCCGTGCAGGGCGGCCCCGCCCATGAGCTGCACGTCGTAGGGGCGCTGGCCCAGGACCCGGCGGGCACCCTCGCGGACCACCGCGAAGGCCTCCGGCAGCAGGTCGTCGAGCGACTCGCCGTCGGCGTGGCGGGCGCGGAACCTGTCGGTCTCCTCGGCCAGCTCGGCGTCGGACAGGGGGGTGAAGTCGTCCTCGAGGGCGTTCACCTGCTTCACGAGCCCCTGCAGGCGGCGCAGCGTCCGACCCTCGCCGGCGCGCAGCACCTTCTCCAGCAGACCAGGCACGGTCCCTCCCCGCTCCGTTCGCAACCACCGCTCGACAAGCCGCTCGAGAGGCCGCGTCCATCGTAGGCGCGGGCCGTGGCGCGCAGGCCCACTTGCCCAGGCGGCTGCCAGGGCCCACTGTGCGCCCGTGCCCGGCAGCGATCGCGAGGACCCCGCCCCCGCAGCGCTGCGCCTGCGCGAGCAGGGCGTGCTCGTGCGGCCGTCGTCGTCCGCTGACACCCCGGCCCTCGCCTCCCTGCTCGACGAGCGCGACGTGCAGCGCTGGCTGCCCGATCTCGGGGCCTGTGCGGCGCCGGGCGCGCTGGGGCTGCCGGGCCGCCGCCCCTCCGGCCCGGTGCACCACCTGGTGGTGGAGGTGCGCGGTGCCTTCGCCGGGGTGGTGGTGCTCGCCGAGGACGGCGACGGCGGCGGCTGGCTGACCTGCGCGGCGCCGGTGCCCGCACGCGGTCGCGGCACCACGGCGGCCGCCGTGCGCCTGGTGCTCACCTGGGCCTTCGTCGAGCTCGGGCTGCAGGCCGTGCACTGGTGCGTGGAGGCCGGCGCGTGGCCGGCGCGGCGGCTGGCGTGGGCGTGCGGCAGCGGGCTCGACGGCACGGTGTCCTCGCTGCTGCCGGTGGGAGGGGACCTGCGCGACGCCTGGGTGGGCACGTGGCGCTGGGACTCCCGCCTGCAGGCGGTGGACCGGTGGCTGGTGCCGGTGGAGCTGGTGGGCGGCGGCGTGCGGCTGGGGCCGCACCGGGCGGCGGACGTGCAGCGGGTGGCGCAGGCCTGCTCGGCGCCCTCGACCCAGGCGTGGCTGCCCTCCCTGCCGTCCCCGTACACCGTGCTGGACGCGGCGAGCTGGATCGCCGGGCGCGAGGAGGAGCAGGCCCGCGGCGCCGGCGTCTACTGGGCCGTCCGCGAGGACCGCCCCGCAGCCCCCGGCGACGTCGAGGAACGCGCCACCGGCACGGGCGACGACGACGAGGTGCCCGGCGCCGGGCCGCTGGTCGCCGAGGTGGGGCTCTTCACGCTCGGGGAGGGCGTCCGCGGCGGGGAGGTCGGCTACTGGTGCCACCCCGACGCCCGAGGGCGGGGCGTGACCACCGCGGCCGTGCGGCTGGTGGTCGCCCACGCGCTGGCGCCCGCTGGGCGGGGCGGCCTCGGGCTGGAGCGCGTCGTCATGCGCATCGCCAGCCGCAACGCGGCGAGCCGCAGGGTGGCCGTCAAGGCCGGCTTCCGCGAGGTGGGGCTCGACAGGGGGGCGGAGCGGCTGCGGGACGGGACCGTCGACGACTTCGTCCGCTACGACCTGCTGGCCGGCGAGGAGCGCACCACACTGGCCCGATGACCGTGCCGAACAGCGGACCCTCCCCCAGCCCGGCCCCCGGGGACCCCTCGCTGCGGCGCGTCCACGTGGTCGTCGACCTGCAGGCCCCCGCCGACGGCGCCGCGGGCGGTCCCGACGCCGCGGCAGAGGCCGTCGCGGCGCACCTGCCCTGGTCGCGGCTGCCGGCGATGACGGACAGCGCCTCCCGCGACGGCGCCGTGGTGGCCGCTGACGACAGCAGGTCCCTGGAGGTGGTGCTGCTGCTGGAGGCGCGCACCGAGGAGGAGGCGGAGGCCGAGGCGGTCGCGGTGGTGCGCGAGGCGCTCGACGGGGCGGGGCTCGGCCCGGAGTCGGCCAGCCCCAGCCAGGTCGTCGTGCGAGACGCCTACCTGCCCTGAGGCCACGCCCGCAGCGGCGTCGCGGCAGGGCCAAGCGGAAGGACCTCACCCGGGCAGGACGTGGACCAGGTCGGGCAGGACCGGTGTGGCGGTGCGCTGGTAGACCCGCCCGGTCGGGGAGGTCCAGGTGAAGGACCCCGGGGAGGACTGCACCAGGTCCCAGCCCCCGTGGGTCTTGGCGGTGTGCCAGTCGCCGTCCCAGCCGGCGGGCAGGTCGGCGTCATCGCCGACCGCCCACTCCGGGGGCGCGCTCGAGGTCATGGCTCACACGCCGGAGGCCGCCACCGACAGCCCGTGGGCGTCGTCGTCGCAGGTCAGGCGCCTGTTCACGGTCTCACGGAACGTGAGGTCGCCACCCGTCCGGCCTCACCGAGCGCGACGGCCGACCGCCTGCCGCAGGTCCTCGGCGAGGTCGCCGCGCCGGCGCACCTCGACCTCGCCCAGCCCCAGCCACGCGGCCATCGAGGTGAGCTCCCCGGCGAGCTCGTCAGCGGTCTCCGGCGGCGCCCACGGCTCGCCGTGCGCGGAGAGCACCACCAGGACGCCGCGGCCGCGGTCGGCCTTGAGGTCGACCCGCGCCACGAGGGCGTCGCCGAGGAGGAAGGGCAGCACGTAGTAGCCGTGCACGCGCTGGGCCGCGGGCGTGTAGACCTCCAGCCGCACGCGGACCCCGAAGAGCTCCTCGGTGCGCTGGCGGAAGAAGACGAGCGAGTCGAACGGGGACAGCAGCGCGCGGGCGGCCACCCGGCGAGGACGGGGGGCGTCGGCCCAGCGGAAGGCGGGCCGGGCCCAGCCCGCCACCTCCACGGGCACCAGCGCCCCCGCCTCGACGAGCTCGGCGACGGCCCGGCGCGCGGGTCCCGGCCGCAGGCGGAAGTAGTCGCGCAGCGCGGGCTCGTCGGCCACCCCGAGCGCCCTGGCCGAGACCTCGACCAGCCCGCGGACCGCGTCGGCCTCGTCGGGGTCGGGTGCACGGGAGACCTCCGGCGGCAGCACCCGCTCGGTGAGGTCGTAGCGCCGCTCGAAGGAGGCCGTGCGCCCGGCGGCCGTCAGCTCCCCGGTGAAGAAGAGGTGCTCGCACGCGCGCTTGACCGCGCTCCAGTTCCAGCCCCAGTGGTCCCGGGCGCGGGGGGCGTCGTGGGCCAGGGCCACCTCCAGCTCGCGCGCGGTCATCGGCCTGCCGGCGCTCACCTCGGCCCGCACCGCCTCCACGACTCCGGGGTGCTCGCTGACCACGCTGCGGACGCTGCCCCAGGCGTCCGAGGCGGCGCGGGCCATGCGCCACCGCAGCAGCCGGTGCGTGGCCGGCGGCACGAAGCTGGCCTCGTGGGCCCAGTACTCCACCAGCCGGCGGGGGCGCTGCTCGGCGGCACGGCGCAGCAGGTCGGTGTCGTAGGGGCCCAGCCTGCTGAACAGCGGCAGCGTGTGGCTGCGCGCCAGCACCTGGATGCTGTCGATCTGCAGCAGCCCGACGTCGTCCACCACCCGCTGCAGGTGCCGCGCCGTGGGCGTCCCGTGCGGGCGCGCCCGCGCCAGCCCCTGGGCGGCGATCGCCGTGCGGCGCGCCTGCGCGGCCGTCCACCGCTCCGCAGGCGGCAGGAGGCCAGCGGCGGCTGCGTCCGTCACCGGGCCAGCGTGCCAGCGACCGCCGACACCGCCGTCACGGCGGCGGCCGGCGCCGCCGTCACGGCGGCCACCGGCACCCGCGGCACGGGACCGGGACCGACGGCCTCAGCCGAACTCGATCATGCCCTCCTTGACGGCGTACATGACCGCCTCCATGCGCGAGTGCAGCTGCAGCTTCTCGAGGATGTTGCGCACGTGGTTCTTCACGGTGTTCTCGCTGATGAACAGCTCGGCGGCGATGTCGCGGTTGCCCATCCCCCGGGCCACGAGGCCGAGCACCTGCACCTCGCGGTCGGTCAGGCGCGGCACCGGCAGCGACGGGCGGGCCTCGCTGGCGCGCGAGAGCGCGGCGAACTCCGACAGCAGGGCTCCCGCCATCGACGGGCTGATGAGCGACTGGCCGCCCATCACGGCGCGCAGCCCGTCGGCGATGTCCTCGCCGGGCACGTCCTTGAGCAGGTAGCCGTTGGCGCCGGCGCGGACGGCCTCGAAGAGGTCGGCCTCCTCGTCGCTCATGGTCAGCATGATGATCTTCGTGGCGGGAGCGACCGCCTTGATGGCCGAGCAGGCCTCGGTGCCGGACCGGCGCGGCATGCGCAGGTCCATCAGCACGATGTCGGGCAGCAGCGCGCGCGCCTTGGTGATGGCCTCCAGGCCGTCACCGGCCTCCCCGACGATGTCGATGTCGTCCTCGGTGTCGAGGACCATCTCCAGCCCGCGCCGGTACAGCGCGTGGTCGTCGGCCATGAGCACGCGGATCGTGTCGCCGGGCGCGTAGGTGGACCGGACGTCGATCGCGTCACCCGCTGCGTCACCTGCGACCTCAGCGCTCTTGCCTGACCCCGTCACCCGTCGTCCCCCGCTCACGCCCCTGGCCCTCCGCGCGCCCGCCGCCGGTCGCACCGGCGCGGGGCCCGCTCGCGCGCTCCTCGCGCGTCGCACGGCCTCCCAGCATCGTGCCAGCCGTAGCCTCCAGACCTGGACGACTCGCCGACATCCGGTGGCGAAGCGGTGGAAATCCGGCCGATCCGGGCGATCCGGACGGCGCCGGGGGCGGGCGCCCGCCAGCCGGGCGCCCGCCCCCCCGCCTCAGGCCGGGGCCGTGCCCGCCCCCGCCGCGACGGGCTGCCGGCCCTCCGCGGAGGCGGCGGCGCCGTCCTGCTGCGCGGCGGCCGGTGTGCCGTCGTCGGCGGTCTCCCCCTCACCGGCCAGCCGGAGCACGCCGTAGCTCCAGCCGCGGCGGCGGTAGACCACGCTGGGCCGACCGCTCTCGGCGTCGACGAAGAGGTAGAAGTCGTGGCCGACGAGCTCCATCTGCTCCAGGGCGGCCTCCAGGGTCATGGGCGTGGCCGGGTGCACCTTGTCGCGGATCACCACCGGGGACTCCCCCAGCACCCACTCCCCGTCGCCCACCCGGGGCGCCTGCCCGCGGTGGACGTGCTCGTCGAGGGCCAGCGGCTCCCCGTCGGCCTCCTGCCCGACCGGCGCCGCGACGTCCGCGGGTGCCGGTGCCGGGGCGCCGACGGGCTCGGCGGCGCCCCGCACGTGGTGGTTGGCGTGCCCGTTCTTGTGGACCTTCTTGCGGTCGCTGGCCCTTCTGAGCCGCTCCATGAGCTTCGTGGTCGCCATGTCGAGCGCCGCGTAGGAGTCGGAGGCGCACGCCTCCGCGCGCACCACGGGCCCGGGGCCGCGCAGCGTCAGCTCGATGCGCTCGCAGCGCTCCGACTGCCGCTTGTTGGCCTCGTGGCTCACGGCGACCTCGATGCGCTGCACCTTGGGCGCGAGCTGCTCGACCTTGGCGAGCTTCTCGTCCAGGTGGCGGCGGAACCGCCCGGGCACCTCGGTGTGCCGAGCGATGACCACGATCTCCACGATGTCTCTCCTCCGATGCTGCAGGGGGACGGGGTGCGGTCCGGACCGCGCGCAGGCCCAGCGGAGCCGCGACAGGCGGTGGGGACCGGTGGGGCGCGCCGTGCAGGCGTCACGAGCACCAGGGCTCAGCACGGCGCTCAGGACGACGGCGACCACCCCCTCGCGACGGCGGCGGGGGCGCCCAGCGCTCGGCTCCACGGCGGGGTGGACGGCGAGCGGGCTGCCATGGACAGACGGTAGTCGGAGCGGTCCGGCCGGGCCAGCCCCGGACGTCACCCACCACCCGCCTCGCCGGCGCCGCGCCGCTGGGCCGCCGCCACGACGGCCGCCGCGACCACCAGCGCACCGGCCTCGCGCAGGGCCCGCGCGGCCTCCGCGAGGGTGGCGCCCGTGGTCACGACGTCGTCGACGAGCACGACGGCCTCCCCCTCCAGGCAGCGCCGGGGCGCGCCGCCGCCCACCACCAGGGCGCGCTCGAGGTTGCCGGCGCGGCCGGAGGCGTCGAGCCCCGACTGGTCGCGCAGCCGGCGCGCCGGGCGCAGCACCGGCGCCACCACCACGGGCACCCCCCGGCGGCGCAGCCCCCGGGCGGCGCGCACCGCCAGGTCGGCGACGACGTCGCGACCGCGGCGCCCCACGGCGCGGCGCCGCGAGGGCACCGGCACCAGCAGGACGGCGCGGCCGGCGCCGGCTGGGGCGCCGGAGCGCTGCGGGAGCGCGCCCGAGAGGTGCTCGGTCTGCTCCAGCGCGGCGAGCACCGCGGCCGCCACCGCCGGGGCCAGCCAGCGGTCCAGGTCGCTGCGGTCGCGGTCCTTCCAGGCGACCACCGCGCGCCTGACGGGTCCCTCGTAGGCGCCGGCCGCCCACGTCGGCGGCGCGCCCCGCACCGTGGTTCCTGCCAGGGCGGGTGGCGCTCCGCTCCCGCGGACGGCCCCGGCGCACCGGCGGCACAGCGGCTCGTCGGCGGCGCCGCACCCCGCGCAGCTCGCGGGCCACACCAGCTCCGCGAGGGCGCGCACCGGCCCCGGCGGGCGCCGCTGCCGTCCACCGGCGCTGGTGGCCGCGGCGCCGGGCGCACCGGTGCTGCTCGAGGCCACGCGGTGAGCCTGCCGGACCGCGGGCCGGCCACGCCGGTGGGTCCACAGGCCTGTGGACGGCGCTGTGGACGGCGCCTCAGCCGGGGTAGACGGGGTCGGCCACCGGCGGCAGGTCCAGCCGGAGCCAGCGGGAGCCCTCGCGCGGCCAGATCGACCCGTCGGCGCCGCCCACGACGAGGGACTGGCGCCCCTCCCCGCCGGCGAGGGTGACCGCCTGGACCTCCGCCGGCGGCGGCCCGCCGAGGTGGGTGGCGCGACCGCCGTCGACCAGCCACACCGCGGGCGCGCCGAGGTCGAGCGCGTCCCCGCCGGACTGGCTGACCGACAGGGCCTGGGCGCTGCCGGGCGCGACCGTGCCCAGCACGGCCACGCTGGTGGCCCCCACCCACACCGCCCCGGCGGCGGTGGCCAGCCAGGGCGTCGGGGGGTCCTGCGGCGCGCTCAGCGCCACCGGGGCCCCACCGCCGGCGCGCTGGACCCCGGCGACGTCGACGCGGACGGCGTCCGGCTGACCCGCCTGCCCGGTGGAGGTGACCAGCAGCCGGGCCCCGTCAGCCGCGGCGCGCAGCCCGACCACGCGGCGCCCCGCCAGCCAGGGGGCGCTGACCTCCGCCACCGCGCCGTCCGCGGCGACGGCGTGGACCACGCCGGTGCACACCGCCGGCGTGGTCCAGGTCCACCCGGCGCCGTCCAGCGACGGCGGTGTCAGGTCCGCCCCCAGCGGCACCGCGGCGGGCAGCTGCGCGGAGGCCCCGTCCAGCTCGGCGGCGTCCAGCCGCTGCAGCGCCGTCCGGCCCTCCACGAGGACGACGACGGCGTCGCCGAGGGTGGCCGGGGCCGACGCGCCGGGCACGGCGGGCAGGCCCTCCAGGGGCACCAGCTGCGTGCCGACCAGCTGGCAGACCCGGTCGGCGGACAGGACCAGCGGCCCCCGCCCGTCCGAGGTGGGGACGGGCAGCGGCAGGGGCGCCACGGCGGCGAGCTCGCCGCCGTCGAGGCTGGTGACCACCTGGGAGATGCCCAGCGCGGAGGAGAGCAGCGTGGCGCTGAGCTGCTGCTGCAGCTGGCGCAGCAGCGCCGAGCGCTGCCGCTGCAGCCCCGCCGGCAGGTCCACGGTGGCCACGCCGCCGGCGACGGAGACGCTGTTGGGCGGCAGGGCGGTGCCGCTCGGGGCACCGCTGCTGGTGGCGGCGGCCAGCTCCGGCGGCGGCCCCGCCAGGACCTGCTCGACCAGCGTCGTGGCCGTCGCGGCCCGGTCCAGCAGCCAGCGCGGGTCGGGGACGAGCACGTCACCGCCGAGCCGCGCCACGAACATCACCGACCGCTCGGTGAACGTCTGCTGGAAGCGCGCCTCGTCGAGCAGCAGCAGGTCGGGCGCGTCGTCGATGCGCCACTCCTCCCGCTCGCGGACCAGGGTCACGAGGAACTCGCTGCGCTGCCCGGCCGCGACCGGCCGGTAGCGGCCCGCCGGGTCGACCTCGGCCAGCACCGGCGCTCCCACGGCCACCACCACGAGGTCGCCGCCGGCGGGGCTGGCCACCGCCTGCCCGGCCTGGTCCGGCGGCACCGGCTCGGCGACGTCCTGCTGGACCACCGACAGGGTGCCCACGGGGTGGACGACCGTGCGGGCGGTGGGCCGCCAGCTGGACCGGCGCGAGCTGCTGAGGAAGGCGCGCGCGGCCCCGAAGTCGTCGTCGACACCGACCCCCGCCAGCAGGAAGCCCCGGACCACCTCCTCCGGGGTCGCCCCCGGCACCGGGCCGACGGGGTCCACGCGGTAGCCGGGCTCGGGGTCGGCCCGCACGGCGCCGCCCTGGCGCACCGGCCCGGCCACCGGGATCCGCGCGCAGCCGGCCGCGGCGGCGCCCAGGGCGCCGGTCAGCGCCAGGAGCACCGCGCGCCGGCTGGCGCCGCGCCGGCCGGGCACCGGGTCAGCCACGGGGGGCCGCGGTGATCTGCAGCATCGGGCGCAGGGGCAGCGGGGAGCCGGAGCCGAGCTCGGCGTCGCGGCTGCGCGGCAGCGTCAGCAGGAACGTCGCGCCGTCCCCCGGCCGGCCGGCCACCTCCAGGCGCCCGCGGTGCAGCAGGGCGTCCTCCCGGGAGATCGCCAGCCCCAGCCCGGTGCCCCCGGTGGTGCGGGCGCGGGCGGGGTCGGCCCGCCAGAACCTGTCGAAGACGCGCGCGGCGTCCGCGGGCGCCAGGCCCACCCCGTGGTCGCGCACCCGCACCGCGACGGCCACCTCGTCGGCGGCGACGTCGACCTCCACGGGACGCCCCTCGCCGTGCTCGACGGCGTTGGTCACGAGGTTGCGCAGCACCCGCTCCACGCGGCGCCTGTCGACCTCGGCGAAGCAGCCCTCCTCCTCGCCGGGCGCGGGGCGGACCACCACCCGCAGCTGGCTGCCGGTGCGGTCGGCCAGGGGCAGCGCCGCCTCGGCGGCGCGGCGGGCGAGGGCTCCCACGTCGACGCGCTCGAGGTCCAGCGCCGCGGCCCCGGCGTCGTAGCGGCTGATCTCCAGCAGGTCGGCCAGCAGGTCCTCGAACCGGTCCAGCTGGGTGGCCAGCAGCTCCGCGGAGCGCCGCACGGCCGGGGGGAAGCCGTCGCGGGCGTCGTGCAGGACCTCCCCGGCCATCCGGATGGTGGTCAGCGGGGTGCGCAGCTCGTGGGAGACGTCGGAGACGAAGCGCTGCTGCAGCGTGCCCAGCTGCTCCAGCTCGGTGATCTGGTGCTGCAGGCTGTCGGCCATCGCGTTGAAGGACGCCGCCAGGCGCGCGAGGTCGTCCTCGCCCTTGACCCGCATCCGCTCGCCGAGGTGCCCGTCGCCCATCCGCGAGGCCACGGCCGCGGCGGTGCGCACGGGCTCCACCACGCCGCGGACGACGACGGCGGTGACCACGCCGACGAGCAGCACCAGCACCGACGCGCCGACCAGCAGCGTGCGCTGCACCGCGTCCAGCGTGGCCTGCTCGCGCGAGAGGTCGAAGAGGAAGTACAGCTCGTAGTCCCCGGCGATCGGCACCCTGACCACCGAGCCGACGGCCAGCCACGGCCGCTGCCGGCCGTCCGCGCCCTCGACGCCGACCGACTGGTACTGCTGCGTGCTGCCCCCGGCGCGCACCGCCGCCCGCAGCGCGGCCGGCACCGTGCGGGGGCCGTCGGCGGCGCTGTACAGCGTCGTCCCGATGGAGGAGGAGGGGTCAGCACCCGGCGGCTGCAGCAGCAGCACCCGGCGGTCCCGGTCCGGGCCCACGCCCTCCAGCTGCCCCAGCAGGGTCTGCGCCTGCAGCTGCACCTCGTACGGGGTGGCCCCGGTGAACTGGTCGAAGCGGGTCTGGGCGTCCTGCGCGCCGCGCACCGCCTCGGCCAGCGCCTGGTCGCGGCGGCTGTCGAAGAGCTGGTCGCTGATCCGCCCGGCCAGGTAGGCGCCCGCCAGCGCCACCGCCAGCAGCGTCAGCAGGGTGGTGGTGGTGACGACCCGCAGCTGCAGGGAGCGGCGCCAGCGCTGGCGGGGGCTCGGACCGGAGCCCCGCAGGACCCCGGCCAGGAACCGCAGCACCGACGAGGGCGCCGCGGACAGGCGGGACGCCAGCGCCTCCCGGCGACGGCGCCAGCGCTCACGGGCGCTCGCGGGGGGCTGCAGCACCTGCAGCCCGGTCAGGGCGGGCCGGCCTTGTAGCCGACGCCGCGCACCGTCAGCACCACCTCGGGGTGCTCCGGGTCGGTCTCGACCTTGGAGCGCAGCCGCTGGACGTGGACGTTGACCAGGCGGGTGTCGGCGGCGTGCCGGTAGCCCCACACCTGCTCCAGGAGCACCTCGCGGCTGAAGACCTGCCAGGGCCGGCGCGCGAGCGCCAGCAGCAGGTCGAACTCCAGCGGCGTGAGGTTGACCGGCTCCTCGCCGCGGTGCACGGCGTGGCCGGCGACGTCGATGGTCACCGGCCCGATCCGCAGCACCTCCTGCTCGGGGGCGTCGTTGCGCCGCAGCCGGGCGCGCACGCGCGCGACGAGCTCCTTGGGCTTGAAGGGCTTGGGCACGTAGTCGTCGGCGCCGGACTCCAGGCCCGCGACCACGTCGATGCTGTCGGTGCGGGCCGTGAGCATGACGATCGGCACGCCGGACTCGGCGCGGATGCGCCGGCAGACCTCGATGCCGTCGATGCCCGGCAGCATGAGGTCGAGCAGCACCAGGTCGGGGCGGGCCTCGCGGAACGCCGTGACGGCTCCGCTGCCGGTGGAGCAGAAGGAGACCTCCAGCCCCTCCGCGCCGAGCACGATGCCGATCATCTCGGCGAGCGCGGTGTCGTCATCCACGACGAGGACGCGTCCCTTCACCCCGACAGTCTGCCTGACCTCGCTGTGGGCACCGCAGCGATCCACGGCTGGCTGCACCCGGTCGGCGGCCGCGGGGTGCCACGATGGGCGCCATGAGCGAGCCGCCGAGCTGGACCGCGCCCGGTGCCGGGGGCCAGCAGCCCCCGCCGGTCCCGCCGCAGCAGCCGGCCGGAGGCTGGGGGCAGCCGGCGCAGGTGCCCGGCGGCGGGTCGTGGGCCGCTCCGGCGCCGCGCCCGGGGATCATCCCGCTGCGCCCGCTCTCCCTGGGCGAGCTGTGGGACGGCGCGTTCCGCGCAGTGAGGTCCAACCCCGGGCCGCTGCTGGGCAGCGCCGCGGTCGTCGTCGTCGTCATCACGGTGCTGCAGTCCGTCCTGCAGGCGGTGTTCACCGGGGACCTGCTCACCTCCCTGCAGGACCCGGCGGCACCGCCGGAGCAGGTGCTGGACTCCTTCAGCTCGGCGGTGCCGGGCGTCGTGGGGGGCCTGCTGCTCACCTCGGTGCTCACCCTGGTGGCCACCGCCCTGCTGACCGGCGTGGTCACCGTGTCGGTGAGCACGGCGGTGCTGGGGCGCCGCACGCCGGGGGCCGAGCTGTGGCGGCGGGTGCGCGAGCGGCTGTGGGCGCTGGTCGGGGTGTCCCTGCTGGTGTCGCTGCTGCCGGGCCTGGCGGTCACCGCCCTGGTGGTGCCCGGCCTGGTCCTCCTGGTCGGCGGGGCGACCGGCGGCAGCGACGGTGCGGTGCTCGGCGGCGTCCTGCTCGTGCTGGTCGGCCTGCTGGGCGCCCTCGCGCTGGGCCTGTGGCTGTCCACGCGCCTGCTGCTCGCGCCCGCGGCGCTGGTGCTCGAGGGGCAGGGCGTCGGCGGTGCGGTGCGGCGCGCCTGGGGGCTCTCGCGGCGCGGGTTCTGGCGCCTGCTGGGCATCTGGCTGCTCACCGCGGTGTGCGTGGCGGTGGTCGGCGGGGTGGTGTCCACCCCGTTCACGATCATCGGCACCATCGCCGGCAGCGTCGTCGGCCTCGACAGCCCGCTGTACCTGCCGGTGACCCTGGCGGTCACGGGCGTCGGGACGGCGCTGGTCTACACCGTGCTCTACCCGCTGCAGTCCGCGGTGACGGCGCTGCAGTACGTCGACCAGCGCATGCGCCAGGAGGGCCTGGACGTCGAGCTGGCCCGCTCCGCGGCGCAGTGACGGCGCTGTCGCCGCTGCTGCTGGCCGGGGCCCCCCTCGCGCCGGGCGCTGACGAGGCGCGCCGCGCCGCGGAGCGGGAGCTGTCGCGCCGGGTGTACCGCGAGGCCGAGCCGGGGCTGCTGCAGCGCGCGTGGGACGCCGTCCTGGACGCGCTGTCGCGCCTGGAGGGGCCCTCGGGCGGCGGCGCGCTGCAGGTGGTGGTGGTCGTGCTGCTCGTGCTCGCGGTCGCCGTGGTGGTGGCCCTGCTCGTGCGCCGCACCGGAGGGGCGGCCCGGCGCGCCGCGGCGGGCGACGAGGCCGGGCTCGTCGGCGCCGCCGACGCCGCCGCGCTGCGCCGCGAGGCCCGCCTGGCGGCGCGCGAGGAGCGCTGGGACGACGCCGTGGTGGTCGGCTTCCGCGCACTGGTGCGCGGCCTGCAGGAGCGCGACCTGGTCGGCGCGGCACCGGGCCTGACCGCCGCCGAGGCCGCCCGCGAGGCGGCCGGTGCGCTGCCCGGGCTGGCGCCGCGGCTGCGCGCGGTGGCCGAGCTCTTCGACGGCGTCCTGTACGGCGGCCGGCGCGCCCGCCGCGAGGACGCCGCGGCCGTCGCCGCCCTCGACGAGCAGGCCGCCGCCACCCGGCCCGACCGCACCGGCACCCCCACGACAGGCGCCCCCACGGCCGGCGCCCCCACGACCGGCACCGCCACGACGGGCACCGCCGCGGCAGGGGCCGGGCGGTGACGACGACGGACGCCGCCGCGCCCGCCAGCTCCGCACCACCGGCCGGCGCGGGCGCGCACGCGGCGGCACCCCGGAGGAGGGGGCCGGGCGGGCCGGCCCGGCGCCGGCTGCTCGTGGCCCTCCTCGTCGTCGTCCTCGTGGCGGTCCCGGCGCTGGCGGCGCTGCTGGGGACGCGCTCGGGCGGACGCGACCTCGACCCCGACAACCCCGCGCCGGGTGGCGGACGGGCGCTGGCGGCCCTGCTCGAGCAGGGCGGGGTGCCCGTGGAGCGCGTCGCCACGGCGGCGGCCGCCGCCGAGGCGCTCGGCGGCGACGGCGGCGGCGACGACGGCGGCGACGACGGCGGCGGCGGTGGCGCGACGCTGGTGGTCACCGACCCCCAGCTGCTCGACCCCGAGCGGTTGCGGGGGCTCGTGGACGGCGCAGCGGCCGTGCTGCTCCTGGGCGCGTCCGCGTCGGTCCTGGAGGCGACCGGCACCGGTCTGCAGCTGGCGGGCGACGAGCGGGAGCGCTCGGCGCAGACCGTCCGGCGGTCGGCCGCAGCGACCGCCGCGGTGGTCAGCGCGCAGGACGCCCCACCCGGCGACGACCCCGTCCCCGCCCGGTGCGAGGACCCCGACGCGTCGGCCGCGGGCAGCGTGGCCAGCGAGGCCGACGTCGCCGCCGCCGACGCCTTCGACCCGGTGGCCGAGCCGCTGTTCGCCGGCGGTGCTGACGGCGACGGCGGCGGCGCCGGGCAGGCGCCCGTGACCTGCTTCGACGGCCTGTACGGCGTCGGCACCGCCCCGGGCGGCGCGGTGGTGCGCGTGCTCGCCCAGCCCGCCCTGGTGTCCAACGAGCTGCTCGACGAGGCGGGTGGCGCCGCGCTCGGCCTGCGGGCGGCGGGCTCGCAGCCGCGGGTGGTGTGGCTGGTCTCCTCCTTCCTCGACGCCGACCCCGACGCCGCGCCCTCCCCCGCGCAGCTGCTGCCGCCCTGGCTCGCGCCCCTGGCCGTGCAGCTGGCGCTCGTGGCGGTGGCCGCGGTGGTGTGGCGGGCGCGCCGCTTCGGGGCGCTCGTGGTCGAGCCGCTGCCGGTGGTGGTGCGCTCGGTGGAGACGGCGCGCGGGCGCGCGGCGCTGTACCGGGCGTCCCGCGACCCCGGCGGCGCCGGCGGGGCGCTGCGCGCCGCCCTGCGGTGGCGGCTGCAGCAGCGCCTGGGCCTGCCCCCCGGCACACCCGCGGAGGTGCTGGCCGCGGGCACCGCCCACGCCGTGCGCACCGGCGGTGCCGGGGGCCGGCCGGCCTCCGCGGCGGACCGCTGGACCGCGGCGGCCGTGGAGCGCCTGCTCAGCGGGCCGCCGCCTGCCGACGACGCGGAGCTGGCCGCCCTGCTGCGCGACGTCGACGCCCTCCAGGCGGCCCTCGCCCCCGCCGGGCGCGCTGACCCGAGCAGCCGGAGCGGCCGGAGCGACCAGAGCGGCCAGAGCGGCCGTGCCGACCTGACCAGCCGGTCCCGCACGACGACGACCCCGACGACCCCGACGACTCCTGAGGACCCCTCGTGACCGACTCCCCCACCGCGCCGCCGGAGCGCACCCCCGGCACCCCGTCCGACGCCGACGCCCGCGCGGCGCTCGCCGCCGTCCGCACCGAGGTCGCCAAGGCCGTCGTGGGGCAGGAGGGCGTGGTCACCGGCGTCGTCGTCGCCCTGCTGTGCGGCGGCCACGTGCTCCTGGAGGGCGTGCCCGGCACCGCCAAGACGCTGCTGGTGCGGGCGCTGTCGGCGTCGCTGTCGATGAGCAGCGGGCGGGTGCAGTTCACCCCCGACCTCATGCCCGGTGACATCACCGGCTCCCTGGTCTACGAGTCGCACAGCGGCGGGTTCGCCTTCCGCCCCGGCCCGGTCTTCACCCAGCTGCTGCTGGCCGACGAGATCAACAGGACACCGCCCAAGACCCAGGCCTCGCTGCTCGAGGCGATGGAGGAGCGGCAGGTGACCGTCGACGGCACCGCCCACCGCCTGCCCGAGCCGTTCCTGGTGGCCGCCACGCAGAACCCCGTGGAGCAGGAGGGCACCTACCCGCTGCCCGAGGCCCAGCTGGACCGGTTCCTGCTCAAGCTCGTGGTGCCGCTGCCCCCGCGCGAGACCGAGGTCGAGGTCCTGGCGCGCCACGCCGCCGGCTTCGACCCGCGGAACCTCGCGGCCGCGGGCGTGAGGGCCGTCGCCGGCCCGCAGGACCTCGCAGCCGCCCGCGCGGCCGTCGCGCGGGTGCACGTGGCTCGCGAGGTGGTCGAGTACGTCGTCGACGTCGCCCGCGCCACGCGCACCGCGCCGTCGCTGCGCCTGGGCGCCTCCCCGCGCGGTGCGACGGCGCTGCTGGCGGCGGCCCGGGCGTGGGCGTGGCTGACCGGACGCGACTACGTGGTGCCCGACGACGTCAAGGCGTTCAGCCTGCCCGTCCTGCGCCACCGGGTGCAGCTGCGCCCGGAGGCGGAGCTGGACGGCGCCAGCGTCGACGCCGTCCTGGAGAGCGTGCTGGCCGGCGTGCCGGTGCCCCGGTGAGCCCACGGTGACCTCCCGATGGCTCTCCCGGTGACCCCTGTGCGGGCCGGTGCCCCGTGGTGCTGACCGGCCGCTGGGTGCTGCTGGTGGCGCTCGGCGCGGTGCCCGCCGCCCTCGTGCCGGCGCTGCTCGGCGGCGGCGACGGCGCGGGGGGCGGCTGGCTGCGCTGGGCGGGCGTGCTGGGCTGGGCCGCGCTCGTCGTGGTGCTCACCGCGCTCGACCTCGCGCTGGCGGCCTCCCCGCGGACGCTGTCGGTGCGGCGCGAGGAGGCGCGGGCGGTGCGCCTGGGCGAGCGCACCGCCGTGCCGCTGGTGGTGGAGGGCGGCGGCGGGCGCCGCCTGCGCGGGGCGCTGCGGGACGCCTGGGGGCCGTCAGCGGGGGTCGTCGTCCCCCCGGCGGGCCGGCACCGCCTGGACGTGCCGCCCGGGGAGCGGCGCCGGCTGGTCACCGAGCTGGAGCCGCGGCGGCGCGGGGACCGCGAGGTGGCCGCCGTCGTGGTGCGGTCGCTGGGCCCGCTCGGGCTGGCGGCGCGGCAGCGCACGCTGCCCGCACCGGGGCGGGTGCGGGTGCTGCCGCCGTTCACCTCGCGCCGCCACCTGCCGGCGGCCCTGGAGCGGCTGCGCACCCTCGACGGGTCGGCCAGCGTGCAGGTGCGCGGGCAGGGCACCGAGTTCGACAGCCTGCGCGAGTGGGTGGACGGCGACGACGCCCGCTCGGTCGACTGGCGCGCGACCGCCCGCCGCGGCGCGCTGGTGGTGCGCACCTGGAGGCCCGAGCGCGACCGGCGGGTGCTGGTGGTGCTGGACACCTCGCGCACGTCGGCGGCGCGGATCGGGGACGCGCCGCGGCTGGACGCCGCGATGGACGCCGCCCTGCTGCTCGCGGCGGTGGCCGCGGCCGCCGGTGACCGGGTGGACCTGCTCGCGGCGGACCGCGCGGTGCGCGCGGCGGTGACGGGGCAGCGCCCGCCGGCGCTCATGCCGGCGCTGGTGCAGGCCATGGCGCCGCTGGAGCCGGCGCTGGTCGAGGCCGACTGGGCCGCGCTGGTGGCGCAGGTGCGCCGCCGGATGCCGCACCGGGGCCTGCTGGTGCTGCTCACCCCGCTGGAGCCCGCGGCCGAGGCCGGGTTGCTGCCCGTGCTGGCCACGCTCACCGGCCTGCACACCGTGGTGGTGGCCTCGGTGGCCGACCCGGCGCTGGACGCCATGGCCGCCGAGCGCGGGGACGGCGCGCGCCGTCGCAGCGGCCCGGACGCCGCCGACGCGTACACGGCGGCGGCCGCCGAGCGCACCCGGCTGGAGCGGGCGGCGATGACGGCGCTGGTGCGGCGCACCGGCGCGGTGGTGGTCGACGCCGACCCCGAGCACCTGCCGCCCCGGCTCGCGGACGCCTACCTGTCCCTCAAGGCCGCCGGCCGCCTGTAGCGCCCCCTGCCCGGGCGCTCCGCCCGCCGCGCACCACGGGGACGGGGACGGGTCAGCCGGCGACGGGCTGGACTGCCTCGCGCTGCTCCTCGCGCACGTCCCCGGTCTCCCCGCGCCGGTGCGCCCGGCGCCCCAGCACCCCGCCGTAGACGAGGAAGGCCGCCAGGGCGAGGGCACCGATGGCGATGCGCGCCCACGTCGGCAGACCGCTGGGGGTCACGAAGCCCTCGACCACCCCGGACAGCGCGAGCACCACCACCAGCCCGAGCGCCACCGTCACCAGGGCGCGCCCCTCCTCGGCCAGCGCCTGCGCGCGGGGCCGCGGGCCCGGGTCGACCAGCGCCCAGAACAGCTTCAGCCCCGCGCCGGCAGCCACGAAGACGCTGGTCAGCTCCAGGAGGCCGTGCGGGAGGATCAGCCCGAAGAAGAGCGGGCCCTGCCCGTAGCTGATCATCAGCCCCGCCGCCTGGCCGATGCCGACGGCGTTCTGGAAGAGCACCCACGGCACCCAGACCCCGCTGACGCCGAAGATGACGCACTGCGCCGCGATCCAGGCGTTGTTGGTCCACACCCGCGCGGAGAACGCCGCGGCGGGGTCGGCGGAGTAGTAGCCGGCGAAGTCGGACTCGACGTACTGCCGCAGCTGCTCGTCCGTGCCCAGGGACGCCAGGACGGCGGGGTCGCGCACGATCCAGGCAGCCGTGGCGGCGCTGACCAGCAGCGTGAAGGCCGCTGCCGCCGCCGTCCACCAGCGCACGCGCCACAGGGCGGCGGGGAAGGAGGTGGTGGTGAAGCGGGCCAGGTCGCGCCAGGCGGGCTCGCGGGCCCCGGCGATCCGGGTGCGGGCGCGGGCCACCAACCGCGACAGGTGCGCGGCGACCGCCGGGTCGCCGCCGGAGGAGCGCACCTGCGACAGGTGCGTGGCGGCGCGCTGGTAGAGCAGCACCAGGCGGTCGGCCTGCTCCCCGCTCAGCTGCCGGCGGCGCAGGAGGCGCTCCAGCTCCTCCCACTCGTCGGAGTGCACGGCCGCGAGGGCCTCGGCGTCCACCCGCCCAGTGTGCCCTGCGGGCCACCCGTCAGACTGCCCGTGGGCGCGGGCAGCACCGGCACGCAGCTGCCGGAGGACGCCGCGCCGGGAGGGAGCAGCTGTGGCCGAGCAGGCCGACGACGCGCTCGCGCTGCCGCCGGCGCTGGTCACCGGCGAGGCCGTGGAGCTGGAGGTGCGCCCGGCGGGGCTGCTCTCGCGGGTGCTGGCGCTGGCCCTCGACGTCGTCGTCCAGCTGGTGCTGCTGGTGGGGGGCTTCGTCGTCGTGGCGGTGGCCACCGACGGGGCCGACGACGCCACGCTGGCCGCCACCGGGCTGTCGCTGTCCGTGCTGGTGCTCGTCGTGCTGCCGGTGGCGTGGGAGACCCTCACCCGCGGCCGCTCCCCCGGCAAGGCGGCCGCCGGGCTGCGGGTGGTGCGCGACGACGGCGGCCCGGTGCGGGCGCGGCAGGCCCTGGTCAGGGCGCTGGCCGGGGTCGGGGAGCTGTGGCTCACGGGCGGGTCGGTGGCCGCCATCGCCTCGCTGGTGTCCGCCCGCGGCAAGCGCGTGGGCGACCAGCTGGCCGGCACCGTGGTGGTGCGCGACCGGCTGCCCAGGCCCCGGCCGCAGGCGCTGCCGCAGGCGCCGGAGCTGGCGGCCTGGGCGCGCAGCGCTGACGTCGGCATGGTGCCGGGCCGGCTGGCGGTGGCTGCGCGCACCGCGCTGGGACGCGCCGACCGGCTGCACCCGGCGTCGCGGGCGCGGCTGCTGGGGTCCCTGGCGGCGGAGGTCTCCGCGCTGGTGGCCCCACCCCCGCCGCCGGGGACGCCGCCGGAGCGGCTGCTGGCCGCCGTCCTGGCCGAGCGCCGCGAGCGCGACACGGCCCGCGCCCAGCGCGAGCGGGCGCGCCGCGACGCGCTGCACGAGCAGGCGCGCCGCCTCACCGGCCTCTGACGCCCACCCACCGCAGCCGAGCGCCCGGTTGCGCTTCGCGACCCCCTCTTCACCGCAGCCGAGCGCCCGGTTGCGCTTCCCCGGCCCCCGGAAGCGCAGCCGGGCGCCCGGTTGCGGTTCCGGCACGTGCGACGGGACGACGACGGCGGGCCGCCCCCCGACGTGGGGGACGGCCCGCCGGGCGCGTCAGCGGCTCAGTACTTGTAGTGGTCGGGCTTGTACGGCCCTGCGACGTCGACCCCGAGGTACTCGGCCTGGGCCTTGGTCAGCTCGGTGAGCTGGGCGCCCAGCGCCTCCAGGTGCAGGCGGGCGACCTCCTCGTCCAGGTGCTTGGGCAGCAGGTGGACGGCGGTGGGGTACTCCTCGGGCTTGGTGAACAGCTCGACCTGCGCGATCACCTGGTCGGAGAAGGAGTTGGACATCACGAACGACGGGTGCCCGGTGGCGTTGCCGAGGTTCAGCAGCCGGCCCTCGGACAGGATGATCACCGAGTGGCCGTCGGGGAAGGTCCACTCGTGCACCTGCGGCTTGATCTCCGTGCGCTGCACGCCGGGGATGCGGGCCAGGCCCGCCATGTCGATCTCGTTGTCGAAGTGGCCGACGTTGCCGACCACGGCCTTGTCGCGCAGCCCCGCCAGGTGCTCGGCCGTCACCACGTCCTTGCACCCGGTCGCGGTGATGACGAAGTGCGCCTGGTCCAGGACGTCCTCCAGGCGGACCACCTGGTAGCCGTCCATGGCCGCCTGGAGCGCGCAGATGGGGTCGGTCTCGGTGACGAGCACGCGGGCGCCCTGCCCGCGCAGGGACTCCGCGGAGCCCTTGCCGACGTCGCCGTAGCCGCACACCACGGCGGTCTTGCCGCCGATGAGGACGTCGGTGGCCCGGTTGATGCCGTCGACCAGGGAGTGGCGCACGCCGTAGGTGTTGTCGAACTTGCTCTTGGTGACGGCGTCGTTGACGTTCATCGCCGGGAAGAGCAGCGTGCCGGCGCGCTGCATCTCGTACAGCCGGTGCACGCCCGTGGTCGTCTCCTCGGTGACGCCCTTGATGCCGGGCGCCATGCGCGTGAAGCGCTGGCCGTCCTCGGCCAGCGAGCGGCGCAGGGTCTCGAGGATGACGCCGTACTCCTCGGGGTCGTCCTCGGTGGCGGTGGGGACGGCGCCGGCGGCCTCGAACTCGACGCCCTTGTGGACGAGGAGCGTGGCGTCGCCGCCGTCGTCGAGGATCATGTTGGGGCCGTCGTGGCCCTCCCACCGGAAGATCGCGTCGGTGCACTCCCAGTACTCCTCGAGGGTCTCGCCCTTCCAGGCGAAGACCGGCACGCCCGCGGGGGCCTCGGGGGTGCCGTCGACCCCGACGACGACGGCGGCGGCCGCGGCGTCGTCGGTGGAGAAGATGTTGCAGCTGGCCCAGCGGACCTCGGCGCCCAGCGCCACGAGGGTCTCGATGAGCACGGCGGTCTGCACGGTCATGTGGATGGAGCCGGCGATGCGGGCCCCGGCCAGCGGCTGGGAGGCGGCGTAGCGCTCCCGCAGGGCCATGAGGCCGGGCATCTCGTGCTCGGCGAGGCGGATCTGGTGGCGGCCGGACGGGGCCAGGGACAGGTCGCGCACGCGGTGCTGCACAGTCACGGGGGTTCTCCAGAGGGTGGGCGAGCGACGGCGGCCGCGGCCCCGGGGGCGGCGGCTGGCGTCGATGACCTGCCGGCGCGGCCCCTCTGGGCCTCGGTCAGCACCGACGCCGGACCACCCCACTGTACGCGCCGGGGCGTCTCGGCGCCCCGGGCAGGCTCCGGGCCGGCCCCCGGCGCCCTCCACGGCGCGCCCGCCCCCCGAACCCACCTGCCGCGCGGGCTCAAGCACCCCCCGCGCGCTGCCGATGCCCGGAGCGGGTCCACCAGCAGGGCCCTGCTTCGTGCACCACACCACCGGAGGTCCCGTGCCGACCACTGCCCCCGCCCGCCGCCTGGCCGACGCCCCGCTCGGCATCAAGCTCGGCGCCTCCCTCGCCGTGCTGGGGCTCGTGAGCACCGGCCTGACCGTCCTGGCCGTGGACCGCCTCGGCGCCCTGGAGGAGGGCCAGCAGCGCCTGTACGCCGAGGCCGTCGTCCCGATGAGCCGCCTCAACGACCTGCAGCGCTCCTACCAGGGAGACCGCGCCCGCTACGCCGCCTACGGGCTGCTGGACGCCGACGCCCGCGCCGAGGTCAGCGCCGAGCTGGTCGAGCGCAAGGCCACGCTGGACTCCCAGCTCGCCGACTACCGCGAGGTGGCCAACGACCCCGACAGCGCGCAGGAGCTCGCGGACGCCCTCGCCGACTACTACGCCGTCGCCACCGGTGAGCTGGTGCCCGCCGTCGACGCCGGCAGGACCGAGGCCGTCAGCGACATCGTCACCGGCCCGCTGCAGGACGCCGTCGACGCCGTCATGGACGACATCCAGGTCGAGTCCGACGGCAACCGCGACCGCGCCGCCGCCGTCAACGCCGAGGGCGCGGCCACGGCCGCCCGCGCGGAGCTGCTGATGTGGCTGGCGCTCGCGCTCGGCGTGCTGGCGGCCGGGGCCGTCGCCACCGTCGTCGTCCGCCGGACCACGGCGACCGTCCGCGCGGTGCGCGCCTCCGTGGAGGCCCTCGCCGGCGGCGACCTCACCGCGGCGCCGCCCGTCAGCGGCCGCGACGAGCTGGGCGCCACCGCGGAGGCCCTCGGCCGGGCGCTGACCTCCCTGCGCCAGGTGATGGGCTCGGTGGTGCGCTCGGCGGACGCCGTCGCGGCGGCCTCCGAGGAGCTGTCGGCCACCACCGTGCAGATCAGCGCCTCCGCCGACGAGACCAGCGCCCAGTCCGGCGTGGTCAGCGGCGCCGCCACCGAGGTGGCGGGCAGCGTGCAGACCGTGGCGGCCGGGGCGGAGCAGATGGGCGCGGCCATCCGCGAGATCGCCAGGTCCACCACCGAGGCGACCCAGGTGGCCACCACCGCCGTCACCGCGGCGACCGCCGCCAACGACACGGTGCTGCGCCTCGGCGCCTCCAGCCGGGAGATCGGCGACGTCGTCAAGGTCATCACCTCGATCGCCGAGCAGACCAACCTGCTGGCCCTGAACGCCACCATCGAGGCCGCCCGCGCCGGCGAGGCCGGCAAGGGCTTCGCCGTGGTCGCCACCGAGGTGAAGGAGCTGGCGCAGGGCACCGCGCGCGCCACGGAGGACATCGTCCGTCGCGTCGAGGCGATCCAGCACGACTCCGCGGGCGCCGCCGACGCCATCGCCGGCATCGCCGAGGTCATCGAGCGGATCTCGGGCTACCAGACCGCCATCGCCTCGGCGGTGGAGGAGCAGACCGCCACCACGCAGGAGATGTCGCGGGCGGTCGCCGAGGCCGCCGGCGGCACCGACCAGATCGCCGCCAACACCGCCGGCGTCACGCGCGCCGCGTCGGCGACCAGCTCGGCGCTCGCGCAGACGGGCACCGCGGTGGAGGAGCTGGCCCGCATGGCCGCGGCGCTGCGCTCGGACGTGTCGGTCTTCCGCTTCTGACCCGGCCAGGACCGCCGGAGGCGCCGTCGCGCGGGTGACCCGCGCGGCGGCGCCCCGGCGTGCCGGGCGCCGGCCCGGTCAGCCCGGTCAGCCCGGCAGGGCGGTGCGCAGCGCGTCCAGCAGACCCGGCAGCGCCGCCTGCGCCTCGGGGCCTGAGGGTTCCATCCAGCCGAGCATGGTGACCCGCTCGGCGGGGAAGGCGTAGGCGCCCCCGGAGGACAGGTGGTGGCCCAGCCCCGCCGCGCGCCGCGTGCCGTCGGGGTCGGTCCAGCAGGGGCACAGCGGCCACACCGACAGGCCGGTGTTCAGGGTGCCGAGGTCGGTGGCCACGGCGAGCTCCTCGGCGGTGAGGACCACCTGCCGCCCGAGGAGGGCGTCCACCCACCGCGCGGCGTCGCCCGGCGTCGCGCTGACCCCGCCGGAGCCCTGCCCCACCCAGCCGGGCCCGTCGGGCACGTCGGCGCGCAGGCCCTCCAGGCCGAGCGGCTCGACCAGGCCCGCCACCTGCTCGGCGTAGGGCTCCCCGGTCACCTGCTCGAGCAGCAGCGTCAGCCACAGGTACCCGCTGTTGGTGTAGACGACCTCGGTGCCGGGCTCCGCCCACCGCTGCGCGGAGGTCGACAGCGAGACCAGCTCGGCGGCCGTGGCCTCGGCCTGGGGGTCGTACCCCTCCACGGTGAAGTACTGCGGGATGCCGGAGGTGTGCTGCAGCAGCTGGCGCAGCGTGACCGGCTCCCCCGCCGGCGGCACCACGCCCTCGACGGGCGGGACGGGCTCGTCCAGCGCCAGGGCGCCGGCGCTCACCTGGCGCAGCACGAGGGCGGCCGTGACGGTCTTGGTCAGGCTCAGCAGGGGCACCGGCTGCGCCGGGTCCGGGGCGGGCCCGTCGGTGCTCGCGCTGCCGGCCCACACGACGTCGCCGGAGGCCACGGCGGCGGTGACCTGGCCGAACTGCGGGTTCTGCTCGGCCCAGCCGTCGAGCGCGGCCTGCAGCGCCCGCTCGTCGAGGGCCGTCAGCGGCGCGTCGCGCCCGGCCAGGTCCACGGGCTCGCGCTGGGAGAAGGCGGCGTCGCCCAGGGCCGTGCGGTCCGAGGGCGGCGGCAGCGCCGTGACCACCGAGGCCGGGGCGGTGAGGGCGAGGGCGAGCACCACCGAGGTCGCGCCCGCCGTCAGCGCGGCGGGGCCCCCCAGGCGCAGGGGGACGCCGACGGGCCGAGGTCCCGCGGGCCGGGCGCCGGCGGAGGGCCCGGGCAGCGGCAGGAGGCGCACGGGGCGGCGCGCGGCGAGGTCCTCCAGCCAGCCCAGGAGCAGCACGGCCAGGGCGGTCAGCACGGCCGTCCCCGCGAGCACCACCACCGCACCGGCCGCTCCCGCGCCGGGGCGCAGGAGCCACACCGTGACGACGACGGCCGCCGGGTGCCACAGGTAGACGGTCATGGCGCGGGCGCTGACGGCCGCGGTGGCGCGCGCCACCGCGGGACGGTCGGCGACCGCGCGCAGCGGGCCCTCCACCCCCGCCAGCAGCGCCAGCCAGGCGACGCCGGTGAGCAGCAGCAGCACGTAGGAGTCGTTGACCACCGGGCCGGCGGTGGGCGAGGCCAGCGCGAACGCCGCGGCCAGGCCCAGCAGCGCGGCCCCCACCAGGACCGGGAGCGGCCGCACCGGCGTGCCGGCCCCCACCCGGGGACGCCGCGCCCAGGCCGCCCCGAGCACCACGAAGAGCCCGTAGCAGAGCAGGTCGCCCGTGCCGAGCCGCACGGCGGGCGACAGGCCCGGCGCCGGCAGCAGGCTGCTCGCCTCGAGCAGCCCCACGCCGGCCGCGGCCGCGGCGAGGGTCCGCAGCGGCCAGCGCGCCAGGGCCAGGAGCAGCGGCGCCAGCAGCAGGAACCACAGGTGCGCGGTGATGTACCACAGGTGCCCCGACAGCCAGCCGCCCTGCCACGCCGCCCCCTGGGGCGCCACCAGCGGGACCACCCACGGCAGCGCCCGGGCCAGCGCCGCGGGCGTGAGCGCCGGGAGGGTCCCGGCTCCCACCAGCGGTGCCGCGAGCACCGTCCCCGCGACGACGACGCCGTACGCCCACACCGGGAGCAGCAGGCGGCGCAGCCGCGCCGGCAGCACCCGGCGCCAGGGGCGCCGTCCCCGGCCCTGAGCCAGGAGCGCGCCGGTGGCGAAGAAGAGGACGGGCACGGCCGGCAGCGCCCACGTCACCCACGCCGCCGCCAGGGCGTGCCAGACGACCACCCGCAGCAGCGCCACCGACCGCAGCAGGTCCACACCGGTGTCCCGCCCGCGCCCGTCCGGCACGGGCCGCGGCGCCGGGTGGGCGGGCGCGGCTCCTGGCGGCCGGACGGTCACGGCACGATGATCCCCGACCCGGTGCCCCCGCACAGGTCGGGACGAACCGCCCACCCCGGCGGGGCGGGCGGGGCAGACTCGCCTCCGTGCTGCAGCGCAGGGCCCGGAGCCGCCGGGGCGCGCGGGCCGCCGCCGTCCTGGCCGCTGCGGTGCTCGCCGGGTCGCCCGCCGCGAGCCCCCGCACCGGGTCGGGCCCGCTCGCGCCCGCCGCCGCAGCACCCGCCCCCGCCGCCGCAGCGCCGGCTCCCGCCCGAGCAGCGCCGACGGGCCCCCGGGAGGAGGCCGCGGTGGCGCTCGTGGTGGGTGACTCCCAGGCCCACGGCGCGCTGGCGACCCCTGCCGAGGACACCTGGGTGGTGGCGGGCGTGCGCGCCCGGGGCTACGACGTCGAGCTGCGCGGCGGCTACGGCACGGGCTACGTGACGGCCGCCGCGGGGCGCCCCGGCTACCTGGCCGCGCTGCGCAGCGGCGCCTGGGCCCTGCCCGACCCCGAGCGCGTGCGCCTGGTGGTGGTCGAGGGCGGCGGCAACGACGTCGCCGCCCGTCCCGCGGCCCTGGCCGCCGCGGCGCAGGAGGTGGTGGGGCGGCTGCACGCGGCCTACCCGCGGGCCCAGCTGGTGGTCGTGGGGCCGATGGACCAGACGCCCGACCCCCGCCGGACGGCGGTCAGTGAGGTCCTGCGCGGCGCCGCCACCAGCACCGGTGCCGGCTTCGTCGACGCGACGCCCTGGTTCCCCGCGCTGCTGCCGGCCACCTCCGTGGGCGCCGACGGGGTGCACCTGAGCCCCGAGGGGCACCGGGCCGCCGAGCCGCTGCTGGCCCGCGCCCTGGCCGGGCTGGGCGCGGCGGGCGGGCCCGCGGGCCCCGCCCGCCGCGCGCTCTGAGGATCAGCGCAGGGCGTCGCGCAGGTCGGCCACGTGGGGGCTGGAGCCAGGGTCCGTGCCCGAGCCCAGCGCCAGGTAGGTGGCGGCGAAGTCGGTCCGCGCGATGAGCAGCCCCAGCCGCTGCAGCGGGGTCTCCCCCTCCACCGACACCTGCGAGACGCGCACCCCCGCCCGCTCGGCGATGGCGACGACGGCGGAGCTGGCGGGCGCCTCCATCTCCCGCAGCAGCATGAGGCGCAGCTTGGGGCCGCCGGGCCCGTCCAGGAACGGGTCGGCGAACACGTCGTCCGGGGTGGTCGCGAAGGGGCCGCCGAAGGTCGCGACCACGTCGCCGGCGTCGTCGGGCAGCGTGCCCGCCAGCGCCGGCACCCGCGCGGAGCGGGCCAGCACCGTGGCGGCGCGGCGGGCGGCCACCGCCGAGACCGGGCCGTCGCCGAGCACCACGGGCACCGACCCGTCCAGCTCCACGGCCAGCGCCTTGGCGGGGTTGACGAAGGTGTCCGAGGAGGGGCGGTCCTCGCGGGCCTCCTCGTCCAGGGCGTCGGCCAGCGCGGCGAGCTCGGTGGGGCCGGCGGTGAGCAGCCCGAGCCTGTCGAAGGCGAGCAGCACGGGGGTCAGCAGCGACCACAGCGCGGTGCGGGTGGTGGGGACGGCGACGGCGTCGCGCCCCGGTGAGGGGGTCTCCACGTGCAGGCCGCGCACCTGCTGGCTGACGCGGGCCAGGGCGGAGCCCTCGCGGGAGACGGTGAGCACGCGGGCGCCCCGCCGTCCCGCCTCGGCGACCACGGGGATCGCCGGGCTCTGCGAGCCCGACAGCGAGACCGAGACCACCATGTCCAGCGGTCCGACCCAGCCGGGCAGCACGTCGCCGGTGCGGGCGATCACCGGCACCGGGGAGGCGGCACCGGCGAGCGCGGTGACGGCGTCGGCCACCACCTCCGAGCCGCCGCGGGCCGCCACCAGCACCGCCCGGGGACGGTCGGAGGGGTCCAGCCGGGCGATGCCGGACTCCAGGGCGTGGTCGGTGGCGCGGCGCACCTGCGCGCCGGCGCCGGCCAGCGCGCGCAGCACGCCGAGCGGGTCGCCGGCCTCCAGGCCGGCGGGGTCGTCGAGGAGGGCTTCGTCGATCATCGCGCCATCACGCCCCCATCATCCGACGCGGCCCCACCCGGACGCGCGAGCATCGCGGCACCGCCGGTCACGGGGCGCGGTGGCGCTGCTCGACGGCGACGACGACGCTGGCCCCCGTGGACCAGGCCGACCTGCCGGAGGTGGAGGTCCTGGTCGCCCACCGGGCCCGCGCGACGCTGCGGGTCGGTGACGTCTTCCTCAAGGTCGACCCCGACCGCGCCGGCACGGACGCCGAGGTCGCGGCCATGGCCGCGGTGGCGGTGCCCACCCCGCGCGTCCTGTGGCGCCGCCACCCGGTGCTCGCCCTCGAGCGGGTGCCCGGCACCGCCCTGGGGACCTTCGGCCGCCCCTCCCCCGTCGGGGCCGCCGCCTGGACGGCCGCCGGCGCCGCGGTGCGCGCCCTCCACGGGACCCCCGTGCCCGACGGCTTCCCGGGGGCCCCGGCGTCCCCGGACGCCGCGACGGCGGCCCTCGCCGCGCGCCTGGACCGGGCGTGCGCGTGGTTCGCTGCCCACGGCGTCGTCGGCGCCGACGTGCTGGAGCGCAACCGCCGGCTGGCCCTCGGGGTGCTGCGCCCCAGCGCGCCCGCCTTCACCCACGGCGACCTGCAGCCCGACCACGTCTTCGTCGAGGGCGGGCGCGTCACCGGCGTCATCGACTGGTCCGCCGCGGGGCCGGGCGACCCGGCGCTCGACGTCGCGGTCCTGACGCTGGGGCACCCCGAGCACCTCGCCGACGTGCTCGCCGGCTACGGCGAGGCCGTCGACACCAACCTGGTCCGGGCGTGGTGGGCCTACCGCTGCCTCACGGCTGTCCCGTGGCTGGCCGAGCACGGCTTCGGCCCGCCCGGGTCCTACCCGGAGACGGCGGTGCTCCTGCGCGCTGGTCGCTGAGCCGGGACCGGCCGGGGATCAGCGCAGCGGGACGGCGTCGTCGGCCAGCAGGACCGGCACCCCGTCGACCACGGGGTAGGCCACCGGGTGCTCGGGGTCGGCCTGCGGCTGCGGCGCGAGCCCGGCGCGCCCGTCGGGCAGGACGACGTCGACCAGCTCAGCCCCCGTGACCGGGTCGCGCAGCAGCGAGCGCACCCACTCCTCGCGCCACGGCTCGCCCGCGGCGCCGGCCGCGCCGGGCCCGGCCATCAGGCGGCTCCGCCGCGGACCTGGGCCAGCACCTCGTCGCGCACGCGCTCCATGGTGCCAGCGTCCGCCCCCTCGGCGTTGAGGCGCAGCAGGGGCTCGGTGTTGGAGGGCCGCAGGTTGAACCACCACGCCGGGCTCTCGCCCTCGGGCGAGGACACGGTGAGCCCGTCCATGGTGTCCACCACGCCGCCGCGCGCCTCCCAGCGCTCGCGCACGGCCGCGGTGGTGCCCGCCACGTCGGTGACGGTCGAGTTGATCTCCCCGCTGGCGGTGTACGGGTCGTAGTCGGCCACCAGCGCCGACAGCACCCCGTCCTGCTCCCCGAGCGCGGCCAGCACGTGCATCGCGGCGAGCATGCCGGTGTCGGCGCCCCAGAAGTCCTTGAAGTAGAAGTGCGCGGAGTGCTCCCCGCCGAAGACCGCGCCGGTGCGGGCCATCTCGGCCTTGATGTAGGAGTGGCCCACGCGGGTGCGCACCGGCACGCCGCCGGCGGCCGCGATCTGCTCGGGCACGGCGCGCGAGCAGATGAGGTTGTGCAGCACCGTGGCGCCGGGGGTCTTCGCCAGCTCCCGCAGCGCCACCATCGCGGTGACGGCGGAGGGGCTCACGGGCTCGCCGCGCTCGTCGACGACGAAGACGCGGTCGGCGTCGCCGTCGAAGGCCAGGCCGATGTCGGCGCCGTGCTCCACGACGGCCTTCTGCAGGTCGACGAGGTTGGCCGGCTCCAGCGGGTTGGCCTCGTGGTTGGGGAAGGTGCCGTCCAGCTCGAAGTACATCGGGACGACGTCGAGGGGCAGCGCGGGCAGGCCGGCCTCCGCGCCGAGGACGGCGGGGGCGGTCAGGCCCGCCATGCCGTTGCCGGCGTCGACGACGACCTTCAGCGGGCGCGAGCCGGACAGGTCCACCAGGGAGCGCAGGTGCGCGGCGTACTCGGCGAGCATCCCCCGGTCGCTGCGGCTGCCGCGGGCCGCCGCGGGCGGCAGCTCCCCGGAGTCGAGGTACTGCTGGGCCAGGGTGCGCACGTCGTCCAGGCCGGTGCCGGTGCCGACGGGCTTGGCGCCGGCGAAGCACATCTTGATGCCGTTGTAGGCGGCAGGGTTGTGGCTGGCGGTGAACATCGCGCCGGGGGCGTCCAGGTGCCCGGAGGCGAAGTAGAGGCCGTCGGTGGAGCACAGGCCGATGACCAGGACGTCGCCGCCGCGGTCGTTCACGCCCCGGGCGAAGGCGTCGACCAGCAGCGGGCTGGTGGGGCGCATGTCGTGGCCGATGACGAGCGTCCCGCCGGCCTGGCCGGTGCGGCCGGCGACGCCGAGGACGTCGGCGGCAGCCGCCCCGAGGGCGTGGGCCGCCGTCTCGTCGAGCTGCTCGGGGGCGAGGCCCCTGACGTCGTACGCCTTGACGATGGTGGCGAGGTCGATCCGCTGGGTCGGCACGAGCGAGGAGCGTAGCCACGCGCACACGCACCGCGTCACGTCCGCCGGGCCGGAGAACCCCTCAGGGAGCAGTGCGCTGCGCCGATGGGATGACTGCCGCGGCGCGGGCACCAGCTCCGCCGCCCCGCTCGCCGCAGCGCCAGCTCCACCCCTGCACGCCGAGGAGGACCGTGGTCCCGTCGAAGAGCTCGTCCACGCCCCTGCCCGCCACCGCGCCCAGCCGGGTCGCCGGCCCGGTGCCGCGGCGGCGCCGCCGGCAGGGGGCCGCCGCCGAGCCGCTGGGCTCGCTGCTGCAGGCCACCGCGGCGCGGCCGGCCTGCCCCGCCTGCGGGGCGGAGCAGCTGACGGTGCTCTCGCTGGTGCTCACCGACGGCACGGCCGTGCGCTTCAGCTCCTGCCGGGGCTGCGAGCACCGCCAGTGGGACGCGCAGGACAGCACGCTGAGCATCGGCGAGGTCCTCGAGCGCAGCCGGGCCTGACCCGGGCCACGGCCTGGACCGGGCCACGGCTCGGACCACGGCTCGGACCACGGCCTGGCGCGCCGGGGCCGGGTGGGTCAGTCGCGCAGCACCCTCAGGTGCCCGCGGCGGCCCGGGCCGCTGCCCGTGGCCGGGCCCACCGACACCGGCTCGCGCGCGGCCACCGGCTCGGGGGCCGGGCGCGCCGCCTCGCGGACGGCGTCGGCCAGGGCCAGCAGGTCGTCGTGGCTCTGGCGGTGCTCGTAGGCCTCCGGCTGGAGCCTGACGACCTCCCAGCCGCGCGGGGCGGTCAGCCGCTCGGCGTGCGCGGAGCACAGGTCGTAGCAGTGGGGCTCCGCGGCCAGCGCCAGCGGGCCCAGCACGGCCGTGGAGTCGGCGTACACGTACGTCAGCGTGGCGATCGCGGGAGACCCGCACCCTGTCCTGCTGCACCGTCGCGACGCCATGACGTGACGGTACTCCTGCGCGTCGGCGCGCACGGGATGTTCGCCGCGACTCGCCGTGGCTCGCCGCGCGCCCGGCCCCGCGTCGCCGGGCGCGTCGCCGGGCCCCAGGCAGACCTGAGGCAGGCCCCAGGCACAGCTGGAACGGGCCTGCGGCGGGTGCGCGGCGGGCCTGCGGCGGGCGCGGTGGCGCGCCCGCGGCGTCTAGGGTCGGGACGTGCCCAGCGCCCGCGGTGTCCGACGCCGCCGCCGCGACCGCCACGGCCGCGGGCTGCGCGGCCCGCTGATGCCCCCGGAGCTGCCGGGGACCCGCACGCGCGCCGAGCGCTTCGACGACCTCGTGCTGGACGCCGTGGAGCGCCTGGAGCGCCGGTGGGCCGAGCCGATGGCCGAGATCGAGTTCGCCGTGGAGGACGTGCCCCCCGGGGACTCCGCGACCTGGGAGCGCCCCGAGGTGGCCCTCGGCCGGTTCTTCCCGGCCACCCGCACGCAGCGCGCGCGGATCGTGCTCTACCGGCGCCCGCTGGAGACCCGCGGCACCGACGAGGCCGACCTGGCCGCCCTCGTGCACGAGGTGGTGGTCGAGCAGGTCGCCGCGGCGATGGGGACCCCTCCGGAGGAGGTCGACCCCCGCTACCGGCCCGAGGACGACTGAGCGGGCGCGCCGGGGGCGGGCCGCTCAGGGACCGGCGAGCGCGACCGGCACCGCCGCCGGCGCGACCGCGGCAGCGGCCACGGGTGCCGCCGAGAGCAGGTCCCCTCCTCCGCCGGAGGCGCCCAGGCGCGCGGTGAGCGCCGCGACCACCTGGCCGGCGCCGTCCTCCCCGCCCGCCGCGGGCGGGACGGGGGTGAGCAGCAGCGCGACCGGGGGGCGCTGGGCGCCGGCGGCGCGGGCGAGGTCGTCGACGTCGGCGGCGGTGGTGGTGGAGGCGGGCAGCTCCACGCGGCGGGCGGCGCTGGTGCGGCCGTCGGCGCCGACGACGGCGACGTCGAGCTGCGAGGCGCCCCGCGAGGTCAGCACCAGGCGCACGTCCGGGGCGGCGCCGGCCCCGCCCCTGCCCGCCCTGGCCGCGGGCGGCAGGGCCACCAGCGCCGGGCCGGCCAGCGGCGGCGCGGCGGCGGTCCAGGCGAGGTCGCCGGGCTCGCTGCCGTCCTGCGACGGCGCGCTGTCGGTGCGCACCCCCGCCAGCACCGGCCCGTCGGCCTCCACGGCCACGGCCACACCGCCAGACGGCAGCCCCGGCAGCGGCACGTCGACCACCGACTGCGGCGGCACGGCCGTGGCCGGGGGCGTGCCCGGGGGCACGCTGGCACCCGAGGCGCCGACCACGGCGAACCTGGCGACCACGGGGTCGCTGCCGGGGTTGGCCAGGCGGAGCACCGCGGGCTGCTCCCCCGCGGTCGCGACGCCCGGCACCACCAGCGAGGTCGCCGGCGCCGCGGCGGGCCCGACCACCTCGGTGCCGCCGGGCACCAGCCCGTGCAGCACCGACTCCACCAGCCAGGCCGCCACGGGCCCCGCCGAGGAGCTCACCTGCACCGCCAGCGGCGCCCCGGCCCCGCTGATGTCCGCGCCGCCCCCAGCGCCACCGTCCGCGCCGGCGGCGACGCCGTCCAGGACGCCCTCGAGCAGCACCGAGCGCTGCTCGCCGGGGCCGAGGGAGAGGCCCTGCAGGGCGCTCGGCCGCTGCGCCCCGCCTGCGGTCAGCACGGTGACGTCGACGGTGGTGGGGGTCGCCGCCGCGTCGGCGAGCACCAGCCGGGTGGACCTGCCGACGCCGCTGCCGCCGCCGACCAGCCAGGACTGCTCCTGCGGCAGCACGCACGCCGGCGTGGACAGGCCGCGCAGGTCACCGGAGGCGACCGCGGAGGTGGCGGCGCCGGCGAGCAGCGGGGCGCGGCCGGCGACCGGCGCCGAGGTCAGCGCCGTGGCCGAGCCCGCCGCCGCCAGGGCCGCGTCAGGCTCGGCGCGCTGCAGGTCACCCAGGGGTCGCGCGGGCACGGGCGCGGGGGCGCTCGTGGCCGGCTGGTCGCCGTCGTCGCCGTCGTCGCCGTCGTCGCCGTCCTCGCTGTCGCCGCCGCTGTCGCCGGGGGCCTCGTCCGGGCCGGGGCGCTGCAGGAGCGCCTGCGCGGTGAGGACGGGGTCTCCTCCGGCCACCACGAGGCCCGCGGTGGCGCTGGCGCCCGCGGGTGCGCCGCCGCGCCCACCGCCCTGCCCGCCCGTGACGGGCACCGGGGCGCCCGGGCAGACGAGCTGCTGGTCGGAGGCCGGCACCGCGACGTCGACGGGGGCCGGCGCAGCGGCGAGCGGCGGCTCGCCGGGGGCGGCGACGGCGCCCAGCGCCAGCCCGCCCGCCACCAGGGCTGCGGCGCCGGCGGCGCTGAGCAGCCCGGTGAGGCGGGCCAGGGCCGTCACGACCGGCTCCGTCCGCGCACGGGCACCGGCACCGCGACCATGGCGGTGAGCAGCACGACGGCGCCCTGCACCCAGTCCCACACCGCCGCGGCGGGCGCAGCGCGGGTGATGACCAGGTGGCCGCCGCCGGCAGGCACCTCGACCCCGAGGGCCCAGCCGTCGACGGTCACCACCGGCAGCCGCTCGCCGTCCAGCCGCGCCGTCCACCCCGGCCCCGAGCGCTCGGCGACGACGGCGGTGCGCTGGGTCGCCGCGCCCGCCGCCGTCGGGTCGACGGCCGGGAGGCGGGCGTCGACGTCCTGGCCGTCGGAGGCCAGCGCGGCCAGGACGGTGCCGTCGGCGGCCACCAGCCGGGCGCGCGAGGGGCGGTCGGCGGCGGTGTCGCCGCCTCCGCTGGCCGGCAGCACCCGGTAGAGGACCCCGGCGGCGGTGCTCCCGGCGCGCGTCAGGCCCGCCACGGAGTCCAGGCGGGCGGTGGCGCGCTGGTCCTGCGGCGCGCTGGTCTCCAGGAGCACGTACCCGACGCCGAGCTCGGCCAGCGCCCGGCGCGGGTCGGCGGAGCCGGCCGCCAGCTGGGCGGCGGCCGCGCGCAGGGCGGCGTCGGCGGCGGCGGCCGAGGCGGTGGCGCTGGCGCCCGCCACCGGGCTGCCGCTGGCGGCCAGGCCCGCGACCACGGAGGTGCTCGCCAGGGTCAGCGGGCCGCGGCGCAGCAGCACCGTCACGGCGCCGTCGTCGGCCACGCGCAGGTGCAGGGTGCTCACGGCGTCGGGCGAGGAGGCGGCGTCGAGGGCCACCGCGGGCACCTGGTCGGCGGTCCCGCTGACCGCCAGGCCGGGCTGGCCGGACTGCTGCAGCGCCCAGGCGCCGAGCAGCAGCACCGGGCCCGCGGTCGCGAGCGCCGCGGCGAGGGCCGCCCAGCGCACACCGCGCCGCGCGGCGGCGGACCGCGCCCCGCGGGCGGGGTCCTCGTCGCGACCGGCGGGGTCCTCGGCACGACCGGCGAGGTCCTCGGGACGACCGGCGGCGGCGCCGTCGAGCTCGCCGTCGGGGTCGCCGTCCTGCAGCTCGCTGCCGGGCGGGTCGTCGAGGTCGTCGAGGCCGTCGAGGTCGTCGGCGGGGGCGCGCAGCACGCGCGGGGCGCGTGCCGCGGCGGCGGTGAGCAGGCCCGCGAGCACCAGGCTGGTGGCCGGGCCGGCCCAGCCGCCGGCCGCGACGGCCGCCGTGGCCGCGAGCAGGCCGGCGCCCGCGGCCCACCACCCGGCGCGCGCCACCCGCGCGCGGGGGCCGCGCGCGGCGGCCCCGGCGAGGGCGAGCACCAGCAGCACGGCGCCGGGCAGCACGGTGAGGGCTCCGGGCAGCAGCGCGGCGGTCGGGCCGGCGGCTCCGCCGGGGTCGGCGGAGGCCCCGGTGAGCGCTCCGAGCAGCGAGCCGGCGGTGCTGCCGAGGGCGGCGCCGGGGTCGGCCAGCAGCAGCTGCACCGCCGGGGCGGCGGTGGCGGGCACCGGCAGCCCCGGGCCGAGCAGCAGCGCGCGGGGGTCGGTCAGGGCGGGGGCCAGCAGCGGACCGGTGACCGCCAGCGGCGCGAGCACCGCCCACACCACCGCCCCCGCCCAGCGGCGGGCGCTGAGGGCGACCACCACGGCCAGCACCAGCAGCGGCACCAGCAGCAGCGGGGCACCGGCCACCGCGAGCGCACCGGCCAGGCCGGCGAGGGCGCCGGCGGCCACGGCGGGGCGCCGCGCCGCGGCGGTGGCGCACCGGGCCAGGCCGAGCACGACGAACGGGAGTGCCAGGTGGGCGACGAGCGCCCCCACCCGGCCGGTGGCCGCGGCCGCCAGGAGCGGCGCGGCACCCGCCCAGGTGAGCGCCGCCGCGGCGCGCAGCACCCGGGAGCGGGTGGCCGCCCCGGCGGCGGCCCAGCCCCCCAGCCCGGCCAGCGGCAGCGCGAGCAGGAGCAGCACCACCACGGCCACCCGCGGTGAGCCGCCCACCGGCAGGCTGAGCAGCGCGAGCGCGGACAGCCAGGGGTCGGCCGGGGCGGCGGTGCCCAGGCCCAGGGGCTGCCAGCCGGAGCGGGCGGCGGCCCACAGGTCGCCGAGCGCGGGCGCGGCGGCCAGCGCCCCCCCGGTCACCTGGCGGCCGGGGGCCAGGCCCGCCAGCAGCGGGTGCAGGGCGAGCAGCCCGACCGCTAGCAGGCCCGCGAGCAGGGGCAGCAGCAGCCCGAGCCCGCGGCGCGGCGGCTCGGGCGCTCCGCCCTCCCCCGTCGCGCCGGGCCCCGGGGCGCCGCGGGGGTGCGGTGCGTCGTCGGTGGACCGGCGCGGCAGCGGCACCTCGGGCAGCCGCACCACCGGCACGCCCGAGGGCGGGGTGGTCGCCGCGGCCAGCGCCCGGGCCGCCACCACGGGCAGCACGCCGGTGGCGGGGGCGATGCCCGTGCGCGCCCACCGGTCGCGGTGCCACCTGACCACCTCGCGCCGGGGCACCAGCAGCGGCCTCAGGGAGCTGCGCGGGCGGACGGCGGTGCGGGCGGCGGCCCGGCGGGCGCTGCTCACGCGGTCGGGGCGGGCCAGGGCGGCCAGCACGGCGGTGAGCTCCCCGCCGGCGCTGCTGGGCTGCTTGGCGGCCACCCGCACCAGCAGGCGGGCCAGGCCCCCCAGGAGCACGGCGAGCGCGACCAGCGGCAGCGCGGCGGGTGCGGCGGCCACCAGCCGCGCGTGCGCCTCGTGGCGGCGCTCGGTCCAGCGCACCGACCGGGCGGCGGGGGTGGCGCGCGCGCCCGAGCGCGTGGCGTCGACGTGGCGCACAACGGCGCTGGGGACGACGACGACGCGCGAGCCGGCCAGCCGCGCGCGCCGGCACAGGTCCAGGTCCTCGCCCAGCACGGGCAGGGCGGGGTCGCCCCCGAGGCGCTCGAGCAGGTCGCGGCGCACGAGCATGCCGGCCGAGGAGACGGCCAGGACGTCGTCGCGGTGGTCGCGCTGCCCCTGGTCGCGGTCCCCGTGCTCCACGCCGGTCAGCCGCCGCCCCATCGCGGAGGTGCTGAAGCCGACCTGGTGCAGCAGGCCCTCGTCGTGCCAGTCGACCACCTTGCAGCCGGCGATCCCGACCGAGGGCGCGACCTCCACCGCGGCGAGCAGCTGCTCGAGGGCGTCGGGGGCGGGCGCGCAGTCGTCGTGCAGCAGCCACACCCAGCGCAGCGGGAGGGGCACCGAGGTGTGCTGGCGCGGCGCCTCGCGGTCCACCGCCGAGCCGCCTGGTGCCTCCGAGCCGGCTGGGCCGGCGCCGCTGGCCCCCCGGGTGAGCAGGGCGCTGGCGTCGGTGGCGGCCAGCGCCGCCCGCGCGGCGTCCAGCAGGCCGGCGCGCCGGCGCAGCGCCAGCACGCCGAGCACGGGGGCACCGCCGAGCGCCGCCGAGCGGCGGGCGTGGGCGGCGAGCAGCGCGGCGCTGCGGTCGCCGGAGGCGGCGTCCAGCAGCACCACGCGGTCAGGAGCGCGCGTCTGCGCGTCCAGGGCCTCCAGGGCGCGCGGCAGCCAGCGCTCGCCGTCGCAGGCGAGCACGACAGCGTCGACGTGGGCGACCAGCGCGTCAGGGCCGCGATCGGGGGCGGGCCCGTGCGAGCGGGCGCGCCCGGGGGTGGCCGGACCGGGGTGCTCCCCGGCGCCGGCGGCGACCGGCTGACCGCCGGTGGTGGCGCCGCGCTCCACCGCGCTCCGGCGGGCGTGCCGGGGCTGCGGTGGCAGCGGGGCCGAGGAGGGGCTGGGGCTCAGACCGCGCGGCGCTTGACGCGGCGCCGCTCGCGCTCGGACAGGCCGCCCCAGATGCCGAAGCGCTCGTCGTTGGCCAGGGCGTACTCCAGGCACGGCACGCGCACCTCGCAGCTCATGCAGACCCGCTTGGCCTCGCGGGTGCTGCCGCCCTTCTCGGGGAAGAAGGACTCGGGGTCGGTCTGGGCGCACAGGGCGCGCTCCTGCCAGTCGACCACCGCGTCGGCGTCGCCCTCGCCGAGCACCAGCTCCAGCGCCGGGTCGCCGTCGCCGAGCTCCTCGTCCTCGTCGTCCTCGTCCAGCTGGTCGTCCAGCACGGCCTCGAGCTCGGTGTCGAGCTCCTCCAGCGAGGGGCCGGTGAGCGCCTCGAACGAGCTGCGCGGCGCGACGGCGCCGGCGCTCGCGGCAGCCACGACGGGCAGGGGACCCGTCTCGGTGGGGAGGGCCGTCCGCGGTCGCGGAAGGCCGAGGGAGACGGTGGTGCTCTCGCTCATCTCGACTCCTCAGATCAGTCTCAGCGAGCCCCGCGGAGGAGCTCCCGCCCTGCGAGGCGGTCACTGAATTACATACGTGCGACTACTCCGCGTGCAGGCGAAACGCAGGAAGCCGCGGCACGTGTTCGGCGGCGCTGGCGTGTCGCCCCCTGCGCGCCGCGGGGCAGACCGGACACGTCGGGACACTCCTGGCGCGCCGGCCGCGGGGACGTACCGGGCGGATCGGGCGCGGCGCCGGCGAGGTGGTGAGCGTCAGCCCGCTGACCTGCGGCGTCGTCCCACGAGTCACAGCAGTACCAGAGACCACGTCCGCCACAACGACGCCGCGGCACCGGATCGCGGCGAACCGCAGGAGCTGGTCACCCAGCGCGACGACCGGCGCTGGCGGCCGGCCCGACCGCCCCGCGCTCAGGCGCGCTCGCGCACCCTCAGCTCGACGGCCGCCGAGGCGTCCACGACGTCCGCGCCGTCCACCGACCGCACCGCGCCGGGGACCACGTCGGCCTCCAGCCGCTCGGCCCACAGCGCCGCGAGCAGCCTCTCGACCGCCGCGCCGACGTCGTACGCGGGCCCGGTGACGGCCAGCAGCGCGCCGTCGGCCGAGACGGCGGCACCACGCAGGCCCCGCCCGGCCGCAGCCACGCCCACCGCACGCGCCGCGCGCTCCCCGACCGGGCCGCCCGGCGCGATCGGCGGCGCAGCCACCTCGCGCTCGGCCAGCCCGAGAGCCGCGCGCACGGCCTCGACGTGCCCGTGCGCGAACCAGTCGGCCGGCCCCGTCCGCACCAGCGGGGCCGCCCCGGGGCCGTCGTCGTCCCTCACGTGCGCGCCCAGCCCGCGGACCACCGCCACCGGGGTGCCGGCGGCCTTGCCCTTGACGAGGTCGGCCAGGGAGGCCACCTCGTCGGCCACCCCGCGCACCGTCACCTCCATGACCCGCCCCGACCTGTCCGGCCGGCCGCGCGCGTCGTCGAGCACCTCCAGGCCCGCGGCGCCCAGCGCGAAGTCCGTGACGCCGTCGCGCCAGGGCCGCCCGCTGGTGTCGCTGACCACCACCGCCGGCGCGCCGCCGCCCAGCTGCGGCTCGAGCAGCGCGCGCAGGCGCGCCCGCAGCGCGCGGGCGGAGCCGTCGGGGTCGGCGGGCAGCAGCAGCACGGTGCCCTCGGCGACGTCGGAGGCGTCGATGCCCGCCGCCGCCATCACCGGCCCCGAGCGCGCCTGCACCACCCGCGTGGTGCGCCCGTCCGGCAGGGACCGCTCGGCCACCAGGCGCACCGACTCCGCGTCCAGGGCGCGCTCGCGGTCCTCCGCGGGGACGGCCCGGCCCTCCGCCTTGGCGACCACCTTGCTGGCGACGACGACGACGTCGTCGCGGCCCAGGGCGATCCCCGAGGCCGCGCAGGCGCGGGCTACCAGGCCGGCCAGGTCGTCCCCGGCGGTGACCTCCGGCAGCCCCGGCACGGACAGCGCGACCAGCTCCGCCGGTCGCGCGGAGGCGCCCTGGGACGGGTGCGGCGCGCTCACCGGTAGCCCCCGTCGCGCAGGCCGGCGGCGGCCTCGAAGCGGTTGCGGGTGGGGTCGCCGCCCGCGCGCAGCTCGGACAGCCCGTAGAGCACCGGCAGCAGCAGCCCCCAGCGCCGCCACTGCAGCACGTGCGCCGCCTCGTGGCGCAGCCGGTCGGACGCGCACGTGCGCGGGTCGGCGCCGGTGACGTAGGTGGTGCCGTACGTGGTGCCGCCGCGGGCGTAGGTGCGCCCGCGGGCGCCGGAGCAGACCCGCACCCGCACGACCTCGCCGTCACGGGCACCGGGCGCGCCCGGGACCTCGACCACGCGGCAGGTGGCGCCGTCGGCGCGCGCCAGCGCCGCGGCGACCAGCCCCACCGCCTCAGCCACCACGAGCCCGCCCACCCGGACCACCCCCACCACCGTGATCATGGGCGCCCGCCACCCCTTCGCCGCCCGGTGGCCAGGGCCGCGTCCAGCGCGGCGCCGGCCAGGTCGGCGGCGGCCTGCGGGGAGCCCATGAGCAGCGGCCGGGCCAGCACCCGCCCGCGCCCGGGCGCGGCGCCCGGGACCGAGGTGCCGTCGAGCGCGCCGTCGGCGTCCTCGTCGACCAGCCAGGCGTCCAGCAGGTCGGCGTAGAGCCCGGCGACGCCCAGCGCGGACGTCTCCACCCCGATCGCGCTCAGGCACGCGTCGGCCATCCCCCGCACGACCTTCCCACCCAGCACCGGGGAGACGCCGACGACGGGCGCTCCCCCGTCGCGCAGCGCCTCGCGGACCCCCGGGACGCCCAGCACCGTGCCGATGCTCACCACCGGGTTGGACGGCGGCAGGAGCACCGCGTCGGCCTCGCGGAGCGCGTCCAGCACCCCGGGGGCCGGCTCCGCGCCGTCGACCCCGACCTGCGTGAAGCCGGTGGCCGGCACCGAGGCCCGCAGCCGCACCCACCACTCCTGGAAGTGCACGGTGCGGCCGTCGGCGAGGTGTACGTGGGTCTCGACGTCGTCGTCGCTCATGGGCAGCAGCCGCACCACCGGCCCGCCGACCCGGCCGCCGGCGGGGACGCCGCCGGGCAGCCACCGCTCGCACAGCCGCTGAACCACCTGCGAGAGCGGCAGGCCCTCGCGGAGCAGCTGCGTGCGCAGGACGTGGGTGCCCAGGTCGCGGTCGCCCAGGGTGAACCAGTCCGGGCCCGCGCCGTAGGCGGCCAGCTCGGAGGAGACCACCCGGCTCTCCTCGCGCCGGCCCCAGCCCTGCTCCTCGTGGACGCCGCCACCCAGGGTGTACATGACCGTGTCGAGGTCGGGGGTGATGCGCAGGCCGTGCATGGTGGTGTCGTCGCCGGTGTTGACGACGGCGGTCACGCGGGCGGCGCGCCGGGCGGGGTCGGGCGAGTCCGCAAGGTGGGCGAGCAGCCCGCGCAGGAAGCGCGCACCGCCCACGCCGCCGGCGATGGCCGTGATGAGCACGCCCGCCATCCTCACACCGCCGCCCGCGCACCGGTCGGCGCGGCCCGGGCCGCCCCGGCTCGACCGGCCCCGGCTCGACCCGCGCGGCGCCCCTCGGCCAGCATGGCTGGGGTGCGCCTCCCCAAGCTCCCGCTCGGCGACCTGGCAGACCGCGTCTCCGACCAGCTGGCCAGCCGGCTCACCGGCCGCGACGAGGAGGCGGCCCTGCGCGCCCCCGCCCCGGCCCGCGCGCTGGCGGTCAGCCCCGCGCACGAGCCCCGCCGGGTGGTGCTGCTCGGCGGCACCTCCGACATCGGCCTGGCGCTCGTGCGCCGCCTGGGCCGCGAGCGCTCGCTGGACGTGGTGCTCGCCGGTCGCCCCGGGCCGCGCCTGACCGGGGCCGTCGAGGCGCTCACGGCCGAGGGGCACGTGGCGCGCGCGGTGCCGCTGGACGCGCGCGTCCCGGCCACGTGGTCGCCCGCGCTGGCGGAGGCGTTCGGCTCGCGCGGGGTGGCGGCGGGCGCGCCGGTCGGCGCGGTCGACGTCGTCGTCCTGGCGCTGGGGGTGCTGCCGGAGGGCAAGCGCTCCTGGCAGGACGGCGCGGCGGCCGCCGACCTCGTGCAGGTCAACACCGCGGCACCGGTGGCGCTGGCCGCCGAGGCGGCGCAGCGGCTGCGCGCGCAGCGCGGCGGCACCCTCGTCGTGCTCTCCAGCGCCGCGGCGGTGCGGGCCCGGTCCACCCACTTCGCCTACGGGGCCAGCAAGGCCGGCCTGGACGCCTTCGCCTCGGGGCTGCGCGAGGAGGTCCGCGGCGACGGCGTGCGCGTGGTGGTGGTGCGCCCCGGCTTCGTGCGCACCCGGATGACGGCGGGGCGCTCGTCCTGGCTGGCCACCACCAAGGAGGCCGTCGCCGACCTCACCGCGCAGGGCCTGGAGGCCGAGCGCGACGTGGTGTGGGCCCCGCCGGGCGCCCAGCTGGTCACCGAGGCGCTGCGGTGGCTGCCGCCGCGGCTGCTGCGGCGCCTGCGCGTCTGACGGGCGGGGGCGGCGGGGTCAGCTGCGCATGCCGGTGGCCACCGGCACGTGGCGCGGCAGCGACATCCTCGCGGCGCGGCGCGGCCGGGCGATGCCGTCCAGCTCCAGTAGCCGCTGCACCCGGTAGCGGTGCCCGCGGTAGCACTCGATGACCTCCGCGCAGCCGGCGTCGTCGAGCACCTCGCCGGTCAGGGCGTAGGAGACGTTCTTGGCCACGTGGTAGTCGGCGAAGGAGAAGGCGTCGGGGTCGCCGTGGGCGCGGTGGCGCACCTCGGCCGCCGTCCACACACCCACCCCGGGCAGGGTGCGCAGCGCCGGCTCCACCCGCTCGGGCGGCAGGTGCACGGTGCGCTCCAGCGCCGGCGCGCAGCGCGCGGCGTGCAGCACCACGCGGCGCCGGCGCTCCTCCACCCCGGCCCGCAGCCACTCCCAGCTGGGGATCGCGGCCCAGTCGCGGGCGCTGGGCGGCACCCTCATGCCCTCGGCGGGCCCGCCGGGCGCCGACGGGCCGCCGGGGCCGGCGTCGTGGGCGCCCCCGGGGGCTGGCTCGCCGAAGCGGCGCAGCAGGTCCCGCCAGGCGCGGTGGGCCTCCACCCCGGTGACGACCTGCTCGATCGCCGCACCGGCCAGGGCCTCGAAGACCGCGCGGGTGCGGGGCACGCGCACTCCCCGGTGCCGGCGCCACGCGGAGACCAGCACGGCGTGCTCGGGGCGCGGCACGAAGGCGCTGGCGTCCTGGTCCTCCCCGAGCAGCTCCTCCACGCCCTCCAGGGCGCACCCGGCGCCCTCGCCCCAGGCGGAGGCGCGCACCACGCCGTGGGAGCCGCCCCCGTGCACGCCGGGCGGCAGGTGTCGCAGGCGCACCAGCGCGGTGCCGCGGCCGGTGCGGGTGGCCCACCACCAGGCCGCCCACGGGCCGGTGCCCTCGCGGCGCACCGCGGGGTCGCCGGCGCCGCGGCGCAGCGGCCCGAGCGTCGCCGACAGGTCCAGCGGCTGGCGCAGCACGTACGTGCTCTGCGCCACTGGAGCACCACCCGCTGTCACGCGCTCATCCTGCGGCCTGCCGGCGGCGCTGCGGAAGCCCGGGTCGGTGGCCGCAGCGGTGCCGACGGCGGTGCCGACGGCGCCCGACGCCTACCGTCGTCGTCGTGAGCAGTGCCGAGCAGCGCGTCGACGTCCCCCGGCTCCTGGCCCGGCTGCGGGCGCAGGACTCCGGCCGGCCCCGCGTGACCTGGTACGGCGCCGACGGCGAGCGCGTGGAGCTGTCGGCGCGCGTGCTGGAGAACTGGGTGGCCAAGACCGCCAACCTGCTCGTGGAGGAGCTCGACGTCGAGGTCGGCGACGCCGTGCGCCTGGACCTGCCCGCCCACTGGCGCACCGTGGCCTGGCGGCTCGCGCTGGGCGCGGTCGGCGCCGAGCTGGCCGACGACGACGACGGCGACCCGCGCGTCGCGGTGGTCGCCGACGGCGCCCCCGTCCCGGCAGACGCCGAGCAGGTGGTGGTCCAGGCGCTGGGGGCGCTGGCGCTGCGCGCCGCCTCGGTGCCGGCGGGGGCGCTGGACGCGGCCGCCGTCGTCGCGGGCTTCGGCGACGCGCTGCCCCACGTCCCCGGCGCCCCGGGCCTGGTCGTCGGGGCCTCGGGCGAGCCCGGGGCGCGGGTGCTGGTCGACGTCCCCCCGGTCGGCGACGCCGCGGCCCTGGACGCCGTGCTCGCGGCGCTGGCCGGAGGGGGCAGCGCGGTGCTGCTCGGCCCCGGCGCGCCGGCCGCCGAGCGCGTGGCGGCGCAGGAAGGCACCACCGCCTGACCGCCGCCCGCCGGGCGGGTGGGGTGAGCTCCCTGCCGGGTACCGGTGCCGCGAGGTGTCGGAACTCGGGACCCGTTCCGGCAGGGCGCGCCAGGGTTCCGGCAGGGCGCGCCACCACGGGGCCGCGGCCTGTCGTGGTCGGTGCGGAGGTCCCGCGGAGCCTGCCCCGGCCGGGGCGGCGCACCGGACCGGCGGGAGCCGGTCAGTGGACCAGCTTCAGCCCCACCACGCCCCCGACGATCATGGCGAGGAAGACCACCTTGAGCGCCGACACCGGCTCCGCGCCGGTGACCATGGCCCAGGCGACGGTCAGCACGGCGCCGATGCCGACCCACACCGCGTAGGAGGTGCCGACGGGCAGCTCGCGCATGGCGTGGGCGAGGCCGGCCATGCTCGCCAGGAGGGCGACCGCGAACACCGCTGTGGGCACGGGGCGGGTGAACCCCTGCGAGCGGTCCAGCGCGGTGGCCCACACGGCCTCCAGCACCCCGGACAGGACGAGCACGAGCCAGGACACGGCGGCACCTCCACGGGCCGTCTTGTCGCTGACCGGGTACGGCACCACTCGTCCGGGGGCCCGGGAGGGGCCCGCACCAGCCTCGCACGGCCACGGGTGGCGCAGCGCCGAGGAGGACGTCGCGGGCCCGTCCCCTAGGGTCGCTGCATGACCAAGCGCGCGCTGATCACCGGAGTCACCGGCCAGGACGGGCTGTACCTGTCCGAGCTGCTCCTGTCCAAGGGCTACGAGGTGTACGGCCTGGTGCGCGGGCAGAACAATCCCAAGCTCCCGCTGCTGGCCCGCGAGGTGCCCGGCGTGAAGGTCCTCACCGGCGACCTCATGGACCTGTCCTCGCTGATCCGGGCGCTGAACATCGCCCAGCCCGACGAGTTCTACAACCTCGGCGCCATCTCCTTCGTGGCCTACTCCTGGGAGAACGCCGACCTGACCGCCGAGGTCACCGGCAAGGGCGTCCTCAACGCCCTGGAGGCCGTGCGCCTCTACTCCGGTGACGACCCCACCAGGGTCCGCTTCTACCAGGCCTCCTCCTCGGAGATGTTCGGCAAGGTGCAGGCCGTGCCCCAGCGCGAGGACACGCTGCTGTGGCCGCGCTCGCCCTACGGCGTGGCCAAGGTCTTCGGCCACTACATGACCATCAACTACCGCGAGTCCTACGGCATGCACGCCTCCTCGGGGATCCTGTTCAACCACGAGAGCCCGCGGCGCGGCCCGGAGTTCGTCACCCGCAAGGTCTCCCAGGCGGTGGCGCGCATCGCCCTGGGCCTGCAGGACGAGCTGGTGCTGGGCAACCTGGACGCCCGCCGCGACTGGGGCTTCGCCGGGGACTACGTCGAGGCGATGTGGCGGATGCTGCAGCAGGACGTCGCCGACGACTACGTGGTGGCCACCGGGGAGACCCACGCCATCAGCGAGCTGCTGGACGTCGCCTTCGCCCGGGTCGGCATCTCCGACTGGTCCGGCCACGTGCGCCAGGACCCGGCCTTCATGCGCCCCGCCGAGGTCGACCTGCTCATCGGTGACCCGACCAAGGCCAAGACCCAGCTGGGCTGGGAGCTGAAGGTCGGCTTCGAGGACCTCGTGCGGATGATGGTCGACGCCGACCTCGCCGAGCAGAAGGCGCTCGCCGGCAAGTGAGCTTTCCCACGGGCCGCACCGCGCTGGTCACCGGCGTCACCGGGCAGGACGGCGGCTACCTCGCCGAGCTGCTCGCCGCCGAGGGCACCCTCGTCCACGGCGTGCGCCGCGGCAGCGGGCCGCTGCCGGCGCACCTGGAGGCCCTCGGCGACCGGCTGGTGGTGCACACCGCCGACCTGCTCGACCCGGGCGCCGCGGCGGCGCTGGTGCGCGAGGTCCGCCCCGACGAGGTCTACAACCTCGCCGCGGAGAGCTCGGTGGCGCGCTCCTGGGAGGAGCCGGTCGAGACGGCGCTGCTCGACGCGGTGCTGCCGGCGGCGGTCCTGCACGCCGCCGCCTCGACCACCTCCTCCTCCGGGGGGCCGGTGCGGGTGCTGCAGGCCTCCAGCGCGGAGGTGTTCGCCGGCGCGGGCGTGACGCCGCAGGACGAGTCGACCCCCGTGGTGCCCACCAACCCGTACGGCGCGGCCAAGGCCTACGCCCACCACCTGGTGCAGGTCCACCGCGCCGGGGGCGCGTTCGCGGTCAACGCGGTCCTGTACCCGCACGAGTCGCCGCGCCGCCCGGCGCGCTTCGTCACCCGCAAGATCACCTCGACGGTGGCGGCCATCGCCCGCGGGCGCGCCGACGAGCTGGTCCTGGGCAACACCGCCGCCCGCCGCGACTGGGGCTGGGCGCCCGACACCGTGCGCGCCCTGGTCGCGGCGCTGCGGCACGACGAGCCGCTCGACGTGGTGGTGGCCACCGGCACCTCCCACTCCGTGGAGGACTTCGTGGCCGCCGCGTTCGCCCGCGCCGGGGTGACCGAGTGGCGCCACCTGGTCCGGACGGACCCGGCGTTCGTGAGGCCCAACGACGCCGCCGACCTCGTCGGTGACCCGACCCGCGCCCGCGAGGTGCTCGGGTGGGCGCCGACGCGCTCGTTCGCCGACGTCGTCGGCGCCATGGTCGACGCCGACCTGGCCCTGCTCGACGCCTGACGGGCCCCCTCCCCGCCCGCAGCCGGGCGCCTGGTTGCGGTTCCGGGGCCCGCCGGAGCGCAGCCGGACGCCTGGTTGCGGTTCCTGGGCCCGCCGGAGCGCAGCCGAGCGCCTGGTTGCGGTTCCTGGGCCCGCCGGAGCGCAGCCGAGCGCCCGGCTGCGGTCCGGACGGACGACGATGACCCGCCCCGCGGTGTGCGGGAGCGGGCCGTCGTCGTCCGCAGAGCGGTCAGCCGGTCGGGCTCAGGGCCAGGTGCGCCAGACGCCCACGCCGTCGCCGCGCCCCCGGCTGCTGCCGGTGGCGGCGTCGCCGACGCCGGGCTCCCCGCCGCTGCCCGCGTCCGGGCCCGACGAGCCGCCAGAGGCGAGCCCGCTGACGTCCCACCGGCCCACGACCGGCCGGTCGGTGGCGGCGCCGTAGCCGAACAGCGCGTCGGGCTGGCCGGGGGTGATGCTGTCGCGCAGCCACCAGACGCCGGTGGCGTAGACGCCGATGCTGTCCCGCCCGTCGCCGTCCCAGTCACCGGTCACGGGGGTGGCCTGCGGCCAGCCGTAGGAGAAGACCGCGCCGGCGCCGCCGGGGGTCGCGGTGCCGCGCAGCCACCAGCGGTAGCCGTCGTAGACGCCGATGCCGGAGCGGCCCACGCCGTCCCAGTCCCCGGCGACCGGCTTGACGCCCTTGAAGCCGTAGGCGAACTTGCGGTCCGGAGCCCCGGGCGAGGCGGTCTCGCGCAGCCACCAGGTGTACGTGCTCGGGTCGTAGACGCCGATCCCGTCCACGCCGTCGCCGTCCCAGTCCCCGCAGACCGGGAGCATGGTCGCCGAGCCGTAGCCGAAGACGAGGTCCGGGTCGTCGTTGCCGGGCCGCTGCTCGACCGCCCAGCGGCCGGCGGAGTACACGGCGAGGCCGTCGGTGCCGTCGCCGTCCCAGTCGCAGGAGAGCGCGGTGCCGCTCAGGTCGCCGAAGTAGGCCTTGCCGTCGGAGGCGCCGGGCGTGGCCGTGGTGCGCAGCTCCCACTCCTTCTCCGCCATGAGCTGGGCCACGCGGGTGCGCAGCGCCGGCAGCTGGGAGTAGAGGTTGGCGCCCGGGCAGGCGGTGGCCCCGACGTCGCGGTGGCCGGAGATGGCGTTGAGCACCACCTGCTCCCCGGCGGGGTGGCGCAGGTTGGTGCCGCCGATGCCGGCGCTGGTGAGCACGCCCTTGCCGCGGGGGTCGGTCTGCGACAGGGAGAGCTTCCAGGAGATCACGCGGGCGAGCGCCTCGGTGACGGCGGCCGGCGGCTTGGCCGTCTCGTAGTTGCCGAGCACGGAGACGCCGAAGCTGCCCGCGTTGAAGCCGCCCGCGTGGGCACCGAGCACGGCCTTGTCCATGCCGCCGAAGCGGCCCTCGAAGACCTGGCCGTACTTGTCGACCAGGAAGTTGTAGCCGATGTCGCACCAGCCCTGGACCACGGTGTGCTGGTAGTAGATGCCGCGCACGACAGCCGCCGACTCGGCCTTGGTGTACGTGTTCGAGCCCGCCGTGTGGTGCACGAAGGCGACCTTGGGCGTGGAGGTGTAGCTGGGCGCGCTGCACTTGGACAGCCGCAGCGACTCGTCGGCGCCCCACTGGGCGCGGGTGATGACGCCGGGCAGCGCGGAGGCGGCCTGCGCCGAGGCCGCCGGGGTGGCGCCGGCCGGCTGCGTGGTGACCGAGGCCTTCGGGTCGACCAGGCTGGTGCGGACGCCCTGCACGGCGGGCTCGCCGTCGGGGGTCGTGGCGTCGGCCGGCACCGCGACGCGCACGTCGACGGCGTCGGCGCCCCCGGAGACCCACAGCGGGGAGGTGCTGCCCGTCCCGGCGGCGCGCTCGGCCTCGGCGGTGCCGGGGTCGGGCGAGGAGTCCTCGACCTCCAGGGCCTGCCACGCCGACCAGCCGTCGTCGGTGCGCACGCGCACCTGCACGTCGACGTCGGCGCCGGGGTCGCCGTCCCACAGGACGGAGACCATGTTGAAGTCCTTCGTGCGCACCGGACCGGTGGCCATCTCCTCGACGGGCTCCTCACCCGGCGCCTGGCCGGACCCGGAGGGCACCGCCTCGCGGCCGGTGGCGGCGGTCGGCGACCCCGTCGGCGCGGCGGCCGACGGGGTGCCCGAGGGCGTCGCCGGCGTGGGGCTGGCGGACGGGGCCGAGGAGGACGAGGACGACGACGACGGCGAGCCCGTCGGCGCGCCGTCCTCGGCGACCACCGGCACCTCGATCACCTGGGCCGTCGGCGTGACGGGCTTCGGGGCCGCCCCGGCGCCGACCACGGGGACCACGCCGGCGCCGGAGGCGAGGACGGCCAGGGCGCCGCAGCGCAGCACCCAGCGGCCGCCCCACCACCGCTCGAGCCGTCCGGCCCGCCCCGCCTCCCGGGCGGGGGCCGAGGTGGTGGGCAGGGAGGTCTTCACAGGTGCGTCTCCTCGCGCTCGGCCGCACCCGCGGTGGGGCGGGGGCCGGGTCGTCTCGGTCGGCGGTGCTGGTCGGTGCGGTTCTCTGGGCGGTGCTCGGAGCGGGTCTCGGAGCGGGTCTCGGTGCGGGTCTCGGTGCGGGCGCTCACGCGGTCGGGCGGGTGATGCCGAGCCCGTCCGAGCCCGACGTCCAGCGCCCGGCCACGGGGGCGTCTCCGGGCACCCCGTAGTCGACGAGCCGGTGCGGGTCACCCGGTGACACCGTGTCACGCAGCCACCACCGACCGCCGGAGAACACGCCGATACCAGACGAGCCGTTGCCGGCCCAGTCACCGGTCACCGGCGTGGCGCCGAGCCAGCCGTACTGGACGGTCCTGTCGGGGCGGCCCGGCGTCGCGGTCATGCGGAGCATCCAGGTGCCCGCGTGGTAGACGCCGATCGCGTCCTTGCCGTCGCCGTCCCAGTCACCGACCACGGGCAGGGCGGCGCTCCAGCCGTACTGGAACTTCAGCTCGGGGTCGCCGCCGGTGAAGGAGTTCCGCAGGTACCAGGTGCCGGTGCGGGTGTCGTAGACGCCGACGCCGTCGCGGCCGTCGCCGTCCCAGTCACCGCACACGGGCAGCATCCAGGAGGCGCCGTAGGAGATCGTCGCCTCGGGCGGGGTGACGGCGTTCGGGTCTGGCGTGGAGGCGCTGTCGCGCTTCGTCCAGGCGCCGTCGCGGTAGGTGGTCAGGCCGTCGCGGCCGTCGCCGTCGAAGTCACAGGCCAGCGTGGTGTCCTTCGGACCCCCGTAGCGGGAGGTGACGGCGGGGGCGCCGCCGTCGGTGGTGCCGCGCAGCATCCAGGTCCGGGCGGAGGGGGTGACCACGGAGAACCAGTCCGAGCGCAGGCCGAGCCGGCTGCGCACGTCGCTGCCGGTGGTGGTGACCGAGCCGGCGCTGCCGGTGACGACCACCTTGGTGGCGCGGCCGCCGTCGGCGCCCAGGCCGTTGCGGGCGGTGACCTGCATGCTGGAGAACGCGCCGATCTGCGGCCAGGCGCGCGAGACGGCGGGGCCGTCCACCACGACCTTCCAGTCGTGGTGGGGCGAGCGGGTGTCCCCGAGGTCCTCCACGGCCGGGAACGCGCCGCCGGCGGTCCACCCGCCGGTGGAGGCGCTGAACTCGGTGCGCACCACGCCGCCCCTGGCGTCGCGGCGGACCACGCCGGCGGTGTTCCGGATGGCGGTGTCGGTGCGGCGGTCCTCGCGGGCTGCGCCCCCGTAGACCTGGCAGGCGGTGGTGTCGCAGGTCTGGGCGTAGGGGTAGCGCTTCTCCGCACGGGCGTAGGAGCGCGCCGCCACCGCCTGCGCCTCCAGCGCCGCCATGCCGGCGCCGCCGGCCGCGTCGCCCCAGGCGGCGGGGGACTCGGCGGGCACCACGCCGCGCAGGTACTGCTCCAGGCGCACGAAGTTCACCAGGTGGGTCCCACCGCTGGCGTCGACGACGGGCCGGAAGTTCCCGCGGTAGGTGGTGCCGGGCCCGCAGACCGTGAGCATCTTGGAGCGGTCGTCACCGGGGTCGGTCGGCAGCCACACCGCGGGGCTGGGGCCTACGTCGACGGGCGCGGGGGCGTCGGTGCCGCGGCAGCCGCCCGTGGTGGTGGTGAGCATCCAGATGCCGCCCTGGCGCGTGAAGCGGGCGGCGCTGCCGGCGGGGACGGTGGTGCCCTCCACGCTGAAGTCGGCACCGGAGGTGAGCGCGATGGTCTGCGCGCCGTCCACGGCCATGAGGCGCACGGAGATCTCCTCGTCGGAGACGCTGCCCGCGCTGGTGCCGCCGTAGTAGTGGTCCAGGATGCGCGCCGAGCTCCAGCCGCGGTCCACGGCGTAGCCGTAGGAGCCCCACTGGCTCAGGCCGCGTCCGTGGCCGTAGCCGTGGCCGGTCAGGGTGACCTGGCTGGTGGCGGCCTGCGCGGCCTCGCCCCCGCCCAGCTGGGCGGCACCCGCCGCGGCGGAGACCGCGGCCAGCAGCGCCGCGGGCTTGTGCCACCAGCGCCCGCGCCGGTGGCGCGCCCGCTCCTGCGGGGCCGCCGCGGCCTGCGGGCTCGCGCGGCGGGCGTGGCGGGCGGCGGGCGGGGTCTCGCGGCGGTGGTGCACGGGTATCACCTCGGCAGGTCCGGGGGCGGCCTTGACCGCCGCGTCGGGTCCGTCCGGGCGACCGGGGGCGCGCCGCGGGCGCGCCGCCACCGGCCGGTCGAGGGACCGGGCTCGTCTCACCGGGTACTGTCCCAGGACGTGACGTCCCGCGATGCGCTTTCGCTCAGACGCGCCGAGACCGCCGCGCTGGTGGCCCTGCAGCGCCGGACGGAGCAGCCGGGCGTGATCGCCGCCGCCGTGCAGCTCGGGCGCTTCGGCGACCACGCCGCGGGGTGGGTGGCCCTGGGTGCCGCCGGCTGGCTGCTCGACGCCGGCCGCCGCCCGCTGTGGGCGCGGGCGCTGGTCTCGGTGCTCGGCGCGCACGCGGCCACCGTCGTCCTCAAGCGGCTCGTGCGCCGCCTGCGGCCCGGCACCGACGAGGCCGGGACGGCGGTGCGGGTGCGCTCGACCTCCCCCAGCCGCCTGAGCTTCCCGTCCTCACACGCCGCCTCGACGACGGCGGCGGCGCTCGCCTACGGCCGGCTGCTGCGCCTGCCGCTGGCCCCCGTCGTCGTCCCCGCCCAGGGGGTCTCCCGGGTGCTGCTGGGCCTGCACTTCCCCACCGACGTGCTGGTCGGCACCCTCACGGGCGTCGTCGCCGACAGGCTGGTCGCTGCGAGGGGCGGTGCGCGGTGAGCTCCGGCGTCGACACCCCGGTGCGCCGCTCCCCCAGCAGCGCCGCCGGCGGCGTGCTGCGCACCATGCGCCCGCGGCAGTGGGTGAAGAACGTGCTGGTGGGGGCGGCTCCGCTGTCCGCGGGGCTGCTCTTCGACGTCGACGTCATCCGCACCACGGTGCTGGCCTTCGTGAGCTTCTGCCTGGCCGCCTCCGCGGTCTACCTGCTCAACGACACCCTCGACGTCGAGGCCGACAGGGCCCACCCCACCAAGCGCAACCGCCCGATCGCGGCGGGCGTGGTGCCGGTCCCGGCGGCCGGGGCGACGGCGGCGCTGCTGGCCGTGGCCTCGCTGGCGGTGGCGTGGGTGGCCTCCTGGCAGCTCGTGGTGCTCATGGCCGTCTACCTCGTGGTGCAGGTCGCCTACTGCGTGCGCCTCAAGCACGAGCCGGTGCTCGACATCGCCATCGTCGCCTCCGGCTTCCTGCTGCGCGCCATCGCCGGCGGCGTGGCCAGCGGCATCGCCCTGTCCCAGTGGTTCCTGCTGGTGACGGCGTTCGGCTCACTGTTCATGGTGGCCGGCAAGCGCTACAGCGAGATCCGGCTGGCCGAGGCCGCCGGCGGCACCACCCGCGCCTCGCTGCTGCGCTACACCCCCACCTACCTGCGCTTCGTGTGGGGCCTGGCGGCCAGCGTCATGGTCACCGCCTACGCGCTGTGGGCCTTCGAGATCCGCGAGGGCGACACCGCCGCCACGGTCTCGGCCGGCGGGTCGACGTGGTCGGCGGTCTCCATCGTGCCGTTCGTCCTGGCGGTGCTGCGCTACGCGGTCGACGTCGACGGCGGGCGCGCCGGCGCCCCGGAGGACATCGCGCTGCGCGACAGGGTGCTGCAGGTGGTGGCGCTGGCCTGGGTGGCCAGCTTCGCCCTCGGCGTCTACACCTGACGCCGAGGTGGCCGACCCCCCATGATCACGGTGATCATGGGGGGTCGGCCACCAGGTCAGCGGCGGGCGGCGTCCCGCGCGGCGTCGAAGACGCGCTCGTAGGCGTCGACGGTGAGCTCCACGCCGTAGTGCTCCCGGGCGCGCCGTGCCAGCGCCGGCCTGTCGATGCTGCGCGCCACGTGCTGGTCGCGCAGCTGCTCCAGCCCGCGCGTGATCGCCGGCGCGTCGCGCGGCGGCACGATGACGCCCTCCCCCACCCGCTGCACGGGCACCCGCACGCCCGGCAGGTCGCTGGCCAGCGCGGGGACGCCGAGCATCATCGCCTCGACCTGGACGATGCCGAACGCCTCGAAGGCGTTGACCGACGGCAGCGCGAAGGCGTCGATGGAGGCGTACAGGTCGGGCAGGGCCTCGTCGGGCACGAAGCCGAGCACGCGGATCCTGTCGTCGTCGCCGATGGCCTCGCGGACCCTCTCGATGACGCTGCCGCCCGCGATCTTGGCGAAGTCGCCGGCGATGATGAGGCGGGCGTCGGCGTCCTGCAGGGCCCGGAAGCCCTCGACGAGCCACGGCACGCCCTTCTCCTCCACGATCCGCCCGAGGAAGCCGACGTGGAAGCCGGACCCGTCGCGGAAGCGGGGGCTGCCGCCCGACCTGTCGTGGCAGGCGGCGGGGATGCCCTCCACCTTGCCGCGCATGGAGGCGAACAGCCGGCTGTGCTCGGCGTAGTCGATGGAGGTGGTGCACACGGTGGTGGCCAGCCGCATCGCGACCCGCGAGGAGGCGTCGACGACGACCTTCTGCACCTCCCCGGCCAGCCCCGGCGGCAGGTCGACGTCGCACTGGTAGGTCAGGACGACCGGGGCGCCCGCCCCGCGGGCCGCCGCCGCGAGCACACCGGCCTCCAGCAGCGGCAGGTGCAGGTTGACCACCCCGGCGCCCTTCGCGGCGGCCGCCAGCCACACCGGCAGGGCGGGGGCGATGGTGCCCTTGCCCAGGCGGGCCACCACGGGCGCGCGCAGCACGCGGACGCCGTTCAGGACCTCCTCGACGGGCAGCGCGTCGTCGTGGCGGGTGGTGACCACGGTGACGGAGCGGCCGCGGCGCACGAGGCCCTCGGCGACGTCGCGGGCGGCGTTGGTCAGCCCCGAGACGTACGGCGTGTAGTAGGTGAGGCCCATGACGACGTCCGGCGGGGCCGCCCCCGGCGGGGCGGGCGGCGGGAGCACGGGGAGTCGGGCCACCCGAGCACGCTAGCGGCTGGCGCGCGGCGCGCCCCACGGCACGTCGCCCACCGGGCGGCCTGCGGGGAGGCGGCTCAGGCGGTCGAGCGGGGGCGCCTCACCAGCACCAGCACGGACAGCACCCAGCCCGCTGCCGACCCCGCCGTGAAGCCGCCGGCCACCGCCCACGGGGCGCTGGCGCCGAGCAGCAGCTGCGCCGCGGCGATCCACGCGGCCGCCACCAGCAGGCCGGTCACCCAGCACACCAGCACCGCACGCTCCGCGCCCGTGGCCACGAGCGCCTGCGTGCCGACGACGAGCCCGGCGTGCACGAGGCAGCCCCCCACGAGCAGCGCCATGAACAGGGGGCTCACCGCGTAGGTGCTCTCGGTGAAGACGGCCATCGCCGGGCCGGAGACGAGCGCGCCGCCCGCGGCGCCGACCACCGCCAGGACCACGACGGCCGCCGAGGCCTGGGCCATGCGGACGCGCAGCTCGTGGTGGCGCCCCTCGGCGACCATCCGCACCATCGGCGGCACGAGCACCGCCTGGGCGGGGACGACGACGAACAGCGGGGCCCGGGCCAGCGTGAATGCGAGGCCGTAGGCGGCCACCACGTCGTCGGGGCCGGGCTCGAGGCCCACGAGCAGCGGCCCGGCGTTGAGGAGCAGCTGGCCGGCGACGTTGGCCCCCAGCAGGGTGAGGACGGCGCGCGTCATGGTGCGGGGAGGGGCGACGACGGCGGTCGAGCCCGTGCGCGGGTGCTCGTGGCCCACGCCGAGCTCACCGACGTCGTGCAGCTCGTGCGGCGGCGCCCCGGCGGCCACGGCCGGGCGCCCGCGGCGGACGGCCAGCAGGAGCCCGACGTGGGCGACCAGGGCGCTGCCGACCACGAAGGAGGCGAACAGCACCCCCGGCGGGCGGACCACGAGGACCGCGGCGGCGAGCGCCGCCAGCGCCCGCAGCCCCGCGTCCGCGGCGAGCGCCCCGGCATACGGACCGAGGCGCCCCCTTCCGAGGGCGAGGCCGCGGGCGGCGTACTGCAGCGCGCTCACCCCCGCCAGCGCCAGCAGTGCGGTGACCACCCAGGCGCGGGTGGCGGCGTCGTCGCCGAGCAGCGGGGAGGCGGCCAACACCCCCGCCACGGCGATGCCCAGGAGCACGAGCGCCGGGCGAACCACCGCGGCCCCGCGCAGCGGGCCCCGGGCGGCGGCCCGGGAGACCACCTGCTCGAGCGGGAGGAAGACGCCGAAGCTGACGATCAGCGCGCCGTACCAGAACAGCTGGAAGTCGGCGGCGACGGCCGGGTCCTCGCCGCGGGCGACGGAGGAGTTCAGCAGGAGGGTGAAGACGGCGGCGGCGGCGGTGGCCACCGCCACGCCGAGGAAGCCGCCGCGCACGACCGGCCACCCTACGGGCCGCGGGCCGCGCGCGGCCCCGCACGCGGCTGCTCGCCCTGCTGGGCCCGCGGGCACCGTCGCGCCTGGACCGCCCTCCCGGCCGGGCCCGTTACGGTGACGGGCGCAAGCACAGCACCTGCGCCCGCGCGGCGCCGGAGACCGGCAGGAGCGTGGCACAGGCAGTGGGGGGTCCGAAGCGTCCGGAGGAGCCGGCGACCCCTGACCAGCCCGGTGCGGGCTCCCCCGACCAGGACGGCGCCCGCGCGGCAGCACCGGCCGCGGCGTCTGCGGCGTCCGGGACGTCCGGGACGTCCGGGACGTCCGGGCGACCGTCGGCGTCGTCGGGGTCGCCGGGATCCGGTGCGCGCCCCGCACCCGGACGCCGGCGCGACCCGCTGCTGCCCCTGCTGGCGCTGCTCGGCCTGCTGGCCCTCGTCTGCGCCGCGGCGCTGCCGCTGGCGCCGGTGCGCCACGAGAGGCCCGTGGTGTCCTGGCCGCAGGACCCGGCCGCCCCGGTCAGCAGCAGCCTCGTGCTGGCCGCGCAGACCCCGGCCGCGATGCGGGTCAGCGCGAACTGCCCGGCCCTGCGCGCCGCCGGCGCCACGCCGGGCGGCGTGCTCTTCTCCACCCAGCGCCCCGACGTGGCGCGCGCCACGCAGCAGGCGGTGCTGTGGGAGGTCCGCGACGGCCGCGCGGTGCTGACGGCCCAGGGCGAGGAGGTGGCCGACCTCGCCGTCCCGGCCACCGGTGACTGCGAGGTGGTCGCGGACCTGCGCGACGGCCGGCTCGCGGTCACCCTCGACGGGCAGCCCGTCGGCGAGCGGCCAGGCACCGTCCCCCGCCTGGACTCCCTGGTCAGCGACCTGTCGCAGGCCACCGCCGGCACCGGGCAGCAGCTGCGGGTGCAGGTGGCCGTCGACGACGAGTTCGCCAGCTCCCCCACGCCGCTGAAGCTGGTGCTGGTCGGCCTGCTCGTGGCCAGCGGTCTGCTGCTGCTGGCCGGCGTGGCCCTGCTCGACCGCCGCGGGCACCCGGTGCGGGCCGGCCCGGCCGGCGCCACCGACGGCACGGCGGTGCTGCCCCTGCCGCGCCGGCGCGCCGCGCTGCGGCCGGTGTCCGCCCACGTCGTCGTCGTCCTGGGGCTGGTGGCCTGGACGGCCCTGGCGCCCATGACCGACGACGACGGCTACTACGCCGCGATGGCCCGCAACGCGCCCGACAGCGGCTACATCGGCCAGTACTACCAGCTGTACAACCAGTCCTTCGTCCCGCTGACCTGGCCCTGGTACGTCCTGTCGTGGTGGGAGCAGCTGGGCGGCGGCCCGCTGTTCCTGCGCATCCCGGCGCTGCTGCTCTGCGTGGCCACGTGGTTCGCGCTGCGCCGCGCGCTCGACCTCGTGCTGCCCCTGGTCCCGGCCTGGCGCCGCGGTCGCGACGGCGAGGACGGGCAGCCCTCCCGGGGCGGCGCCCGCCACGCGGCCGTGTGGCTGCTGGCCGTCTGCTACGCCGCCGCGTCGGCGCCCTTCGTCATGGGCGTGCGCCCCGAGGGCGTCGTCGCGGCGCTGTCGGCGTGGACCCTCGTCGGGGTGCTCACCGCGCTGCGCTCGCGGCGCCTGCTGCCGCTGGCCGTCGCCGTCGTGCTGGCGGCGCTCTCCTGCGCCTCCCACCCCACCGGCCTGGTCGCCGTGGCGCCGCTGGTGGCGTTCCTGCCGCGGCTGTGGGCCCTGGTCAGCCCCGGTGCGGCCGCGGGCGTGGGCCGGGTGGCGTGCTGGGTGCGCGCGCTGGCGGTCATCGCGCCGGGGGCGATGGCCAGCGCCGCGGGCTTCGCGGACGGCACGCTGTTCGACTACCGCGAGGGCCGGCGGGTCTTCACGGCCATCGAGGAGCCGCTGCGCTGGACCGACGAGTACGTGCGGTACGGCTTCCTGCTGAACCCGAACATCCCCATGGGCGCCTACGCCAAGCGCACCACGGTGCTCGTGGGGCTGCTGGCCGTGCTGTGCGCGCTGCTGCTGAGCGCCGCCGCGCAGCGCCGCGGGCCCGGGGGCGCCGCCGGCGGGCGCCCCGCGGGCCCCGCGGGGGCTGCGGGGGTGCTGCCGGCCGAGCTGGGCGCGCTGGGGGCCACCGGGCTGGTGGCCTACCTCGCCCTGTGGATCACCCCCAGCAAGTGGACCCACCACTTCGGCAGCCTCTCCGGTCTGCTGCCCCTGCTGGTGGTGGTGCTCGTGCTCGTCGGGCCGGGGGTCGCCGCCCGCCTGTGGCCGCGCACCGCGCTGGCGCCGCGCCTGGGCCTGGTCGCGGCCGTGGTGGCCGTGGCGGCGCTGTCCTTCCGCGGCCCCAACCTGTGGCCCTACAGCTGGCAGATCGGGCTGCCCTTCCAGGGGGACTCCCTGGTCGGCCGCGGACCGCTGGCCTCACCGGCGGTGTGGGTGCTCGTGGCCGTGGTGTGCGTGCTCCTGGCCCGCCTGGTGCTGCGCCGCGGGGCGCGGCGCGGGCGCGAGGAGCCGGCGGAGGCGGTGCAGCCGGCGGAGCCGGCGGCCGGTGCTGCCACCCGCGCCGACGCGCTGGTCGTGGGGGCCGCCGCGACGGCGGTGGTGGCGCTCGGGGTGACCACGGCGGTGCTGGGCGGCACCTTCGCGGCGTCGGTGTACGGCACCTGGGACACCTACTCCGCGCCGCAGTCGCGGGTGAAGGACCCCTTCAACGACCGCTGCGACGCCGCCGGGGCGATCCAGGTGGCCGACCCCGCGCGCTCCACGCCGCTGCCGGCGCTGGACGGCGGGCAGGGCGCCCAGGTGGAGGGCTTCGACGAGCAGGGCGGCTGGTGGAACGGCGACCCCCTGCCGGGCACGCCGGGCCAGGGCGCCTTCGGCCAGGTCTGGGGCAGCCTCACCCGCGAGGGCGACGACGGCACCGGCGACCTCACCACCGGCTGGTACGACCTGTCCGGCCGCCCCGACGACGAGTACGTGACGATCACGGTGGCCGGGCGGCTCGGCGACGGCAACTCCCTGGAGGTGCAGTACGGCCGCCAGGCCGCCGACGGGACCGTGGAGGTGCTGCGGAGCCGCCCCGTCGACGACGAGATCAGCTCACCGGAGTGGCGCTCGCTGGTGCTCCTGCGCCCCGGGCAGGACGCCCGCGGCGGCGCGGACGCCGTCCGGCTGGTCGCGCGCGACGCCTCAGGTGGCACCGGTGCCTGGCTGGCGGTCTCCGCGCCCGTGGCCCAGCCCGCCGTGCGCCTGGCCGACTGGATCCCCTCCGGGGCGGTGACCGTGACGTCGTGGCAGTTCACCTACCTGTTCAGCTGCCAGCAGCAGCCGACGGTCGCGCGCGGTGTGGTGGAGCGGCCCGAGTACGCGGTGCTGTGGGGCCCCGGCTCGCTGGAGGGCACCAACGACTCGATCTGGCAGTACGGCCGCGGGGGCCTGGCCGCGCCGCTGCCCGACGCCGCCACGCTCTTCCAGCCGGTGAGCGAGTTCACCCACGCCAACGCCCGGCAGGCGGTCGGGCAGTGGGGGCAGGTGGTGGAGCTGGCCTACCCGTACGCGCCCGCCGCCTACGACGTCGCGCTGGAGCCCGAGACGGCTCCGGGCTGGTCCGGCCCGAGCGTCCCCGCCCTCGGCTGACCCGCCGCCCCCTGCGCTCGTGCCGCAGCCGAGCGCTCGGCTGCGCTCTCAGGGCCCCGGAGACCGCAACGAGGCGCCCGGCTGCGGTTCCAGGAGGTACCGGAACCGCAGCCGGGCGCCCGGCTGCTGCGAGGGGGGCGGCTCAGAGGGAGCGCAGGTGCGCGACGGCGTCAGCGGCGCTGCCGTCGAAGACCTGGTGGCCGTGCTGCAGCACGATGCCGCGCGAGCACAGCTCGGAGACCATGCCGAGGTCGTGGGAGACGACGACGAGGGTGCGGCCCTCGTCCTTGAGCTCGCGGATGCGGTCCAGGCACTTGCGCTGGAACGGCTCGTCGCCCACGGAGAGGATCTCGTCGATGAGGAAGATCTCCGGGTCGGTGTGCACCGCCACGGAGAACGCCAGCCGCAGGAACATGCCCGAGGAGTAGTGCTTGACCTCGGTGTCGATGAACCTCTCGATCTCGCTGAACGCGACGATCTCGTCGAAGCGGGCGCGGATGGAGGCCTCGTCCATGCCGAGGATCGCGCCGTTGAGGTAGACGTTCTCCCGGCCGGTGAGGTCGGGGTGGAAGCCCGCGCCCACCTCGATGAGCCCGGCGATGCGCCCGCGCAGCCGCACCGACCCCGACGTCGGGTGCATGACTCCCGAGATGAGCTTGAGCAGCGTCGACTTGCCCGAGCCGTTGTGCCCGAGCAGCGCGACGGTCTCCCCGGAGTCGACCTGGAGCGAGACGCCGTCCAGCGCCATGAACGTGTTGCCGAGGTCCTTGCCGCGCACCGCCGCCATCGCCAGCTCCTTGAGGGAGCGGTTGTGGCGCAGCACGAACTGCATGCGGACGTCGTCGACGACGATGCGCGCGTTGGGGCGCGCGGCCGGCGGCGCGCTGCTGGTGGTGCTCATCGAGGTCATGATGTCGAGCCCCCGCTCACAGGTCGATGGCGAAGCGGCCCTCGACCCGCCGGAAGACGAGCTGCCCGGCCACGAGGACGACGGCGGAGACCACCACGGCCACCAGCGAGTTCACCAGCAGGTCCGGGGGCAGCGCCGTCGGCGGCGTGTCCACCGTCCCGGGCCACCAGAACGCGTAGTGGTAGAGCTCCACGGCCACCGTGACCGGGTTCAGCTGGTAGAGGGTCGCGAGCCACGCGGGGACCGCCGAGGCCACCTGGTCCCAGCGGTAGAGCACCGGCGAGAGCCAGACGACCACCATGTTGGCCAGGTCGACGAAGTTCTCCATGTCGCGGAAGACCACGTTGAGGGAGCCGAAGAGCAGGCCGAGGCCGGTGGCCAGCGCGGCGATGATGAGGGTGGCGAGCACGGCGCCCAGCAGCGGCAGCAGCTCGGGCCGCCAGCCGGAGATCAGCGCCCCGACGAGCAGCACGACCACCTGCGGCACGAAGTGGACCCCGGCCACCCACACGCTGGCGACGGGGAACAGCTCGCGCGGCAGGAAGATCTTCTTCACCAGCGGCGCGTTCCACACCACCGCCCGGGTGGCGTTGCCGAACGCCTCGGTGAAGAAGTTGACCACCACCAGCCCCGAGAAGAGGTACACCGGGTAGTCCTCGATGGACCCGCGCAGGTTGAGGAAGATGCCCAGCGCGAGGAAGTACACGACGTACTGGACGCCGGGCTTGACGTAGCTCCACGCCAGCCCGAGCACGGACCCGCGGTAGCGGACCCTCAGCTCCTTGCGGACCAGCAGCTTGAGCAGGTAGCGGCGCCGGACGACGTCCAGCAGCCCGGCGCCCCTGCCCGGTTCGGTCCAGGGCTGGTCGACGAGCGGGGTGGGCGCGCTCACCGCTTCGCGGGGTCGGTGACGGGGGTGCCGTGGAAGGTCTTCTCCCAGTTCTCCGGCGAGACCAGCTCCGGCAGCGCCGCGCGGTACTGGGCCGCGAGCTCCGGCCAGTCACGGGCGAGCCGCTCGTGCAGCGCGGTGCTGCGGCGCACGAGGTCGAGGAAGCGCCCCCGGTCGCGGCGGTACCAGGCGGTGCCGGTGCCGTCGGCGGCGGAGACCAGCGCGGAGTCGTACTGGCTGAGCATCCACCAGCGGGCGTCCTGGTGGGCGACGGCGGTCTGCGGGTTGGTCCGGGCCAGGGCGTCGACGTCGCGCGCCTGCTTGACGATGCCGACGGCCGCGGCCTTCAGCACCGCCAGGCGGCCCTTGGGCACCTCGGCCTCGCGGCCCTTGCGCGGCGGCTTCTTGCGCTTGCGGGCGGGGAAGTCGCTGGCGTCGGGCTTGTACACGGCGTCGGAGTAGCCCGAGCGCAGCGCACGGATCTCCGGCAGCTTGGTCGGCAGCTGGGCGTGCATGCCCTGCGGTCCCTCGAAGACGTCCTCGAGGGCCTGCAGGCGCAGCTCGGCCGCGGAGTACTGCATGGACAGCAGGTGCTTGAGCTGCGTGGTCAGCAGCTCGCGCACGACGTTGCCGCCGCGCGGGTACGGCGAGTGCAGCAGCGCAGCGACCACGCGGTTGCGCGCGTGGTAGTACGCCTGCCAGTCGATGCCGTCGTCCTTGTCGGTCCACGGGATGTGCCACACGGCCATGCCGGGGAAGGAGGCGGTGGGGATGCCGGCGTCCTGCGCGCGCAGGCCGTACTCGGCGTCGTCCCACTTGATGAAGATGGGCAGGGACAGCCCGAGCTGGCGGATCACGGAGGTGGGGATGAGGCACATCCACCAGCCGTTGTAGTCGACGTCGAAGCGGCGGTGCAGCCACGGCGTGGAGCGCAGGTTCTGCATGCCCAGGTCGTGGTTGGGCTCGGAGGCGCCGGAGGGGCCCCACCAGAACTTCCACCGCTGCACGCCCTCGGCCCAGGCGTTGAGCAGCGTGCGCTGGTACATCGAGAACATGTGCCCGCCCACGATGGTGGGGGTCTTGGCCAGGTCGGCGAAGGCGGCGCCGCGGGCGATGCCCTCCGGCTCGACCATGACGTCGTCGTCGAGCAGCAGCACGTAGTCGTGGCCGCGCTGCAGGCCCTCGTACATGCCGCGCGAGAAGCCGCCGGAGCCGCCGAGGTTGCCCTGGCGGATGACCGTCAGCCGGTCGCCGAGCAGGCGCTGCGCCTCGGGGAAGGCCTCGACGTCGTCGGAGACCAGCTGGGTGCCCTGGTCGGTGCAGACGACCTCGGCGACGATCCCGTCGAGCCCGCCGCCGGGCTGGACAGCCTCGCCGAGGGTGCGCAGGAGGCGCGAGCAGTAGTCGGGGCGGTTGAGCGTGGTGATCGTCACCACGACGCTGCCGCGCCGGGAGGCCTGCTCGGCGGTCAGCGGTGCGGTGGGCGAGGTGGTCCAGGCCGCCTCCTCCAGCACCAGCTCACCGGAGCCGGCGTGCAGGTCGAACCAGTACCAGCCGCCGTCGGTGAAGGGCTTGAGCGGCAGGTCGAACGTCGTGGTGGTCGGCCCCTCGGCGGCGTCCACGACCACCGCGGAGACGCGCTGGACGTTGCCCTTGGCGTTGGAGCGGTAGACCACCACGGTGCCCGAGCCGGTGGTGCGCACCGACAGCCGGACGGCGGAGACCACGCTGAAGCGCCGCCAGTAGCTGGCGGGGAAGGCGTTGAAGTACGTGGCGAAGGAGGCGCGCTCCCCCACCGGCACCGAGAACCGGGTCCGCCCCAGCACCTGGTCGGTGGTGGGCGCGGTGCCCGGCGCCGCCACGGTCGCCAGGACGGCGTTCGGGCCCGGCGCGGTGTCGGTGCGCGGCGCGGCCATGAGCTGGCCGTCGACGTAGAGCGGCAGCACGTCCTGGTCGCCGTCGACGGGGAGCACCACGCGCTGCAGCACGCGCTCGCCGGCGCCGCGGGCGGCGCTCGGGCTGCCCGCTCCGGCGGTCGCCTCCTGCGTCGCCGTCACGCGTCCACCCCGCCGGAGGCGAAGGCCTCGCCCCTGGTGAAGTGCGGGACGAGCTTGTTGTCGAAGGTGCTGAGCGCCGCACCGATCGCCATGTGCATGTCCAGGTACTTGTAGGTGCCCAGGCGGCCGCCGAAGATCGTGCCCGCCTCGCCCCGGGCGAGGTCGCGGTAGGCCAGCAGGCGCTGGCGGTCCTCGGCGGTGTTGACCGGGTAGTACGGCTCGTCGCCCTTGGCGGCGAAGCGCGAGTACTCCCGCATGATGACCGTCTTGTCCTTCGGGTGCTGCGCCTCGCGCTCGGGGTGGAAGTGCCGGAACTCGTGGATGCGGGTGTAGGGCACCTCGTCACCGGCGTAGTTCATGACCGGGCAGCCCTGGAAGTCGCCCGTGGGCAGCACCTCCTGCTCGAAGTCGAGCGTGCGCCAGGTGAGCTCGCCCTCGACGTTGTCGAAGTACTCGTCCACCGGGCCGGTGTAGATGACCGGCACCTGGCCCACGACGTCGCGCTTGTTGAGCGGCTGGGACAGGTCGAGGAAGTCGGTCTCGAGCTGGACCGTGATCTTCGGGTGGTCCGCGAGGTTCTCCAGCCAGGCCGTGTAGCCGCGGGTGGGCAGGCCCTCGTGGGTGTCGTTGAAGTAGCGGTTGTCGTAGGTGTAGCGCACGGGCAGGCGCGCGATGACCTCGGCGGGCAGGTCGCGCGGGTCGGTCTGCCACTGCTTGGCGGTGTAGTCCTTGATGAACGCCTCGTACAGCGGGCGCCCGATGAGCGAGATCGCCTTCTCCTCGAGGTTGGCGGCCTCGGCGGTCTCGATCTCGCTGGCCTGCTCCGCGACCAGGGCGCGGGCGGCGTCGGGCCCGTGGGCGGACCTGAAGAACTGGTTGATGGTGCCGAGGTTGATCGGCAGCGGGTACACCTCGCCCTTGAAGGTGGAGTACACCCGGTGCTGGTAGCTCGTGAAGCTCGTGAACCTGTTGACGTGCTCCCACACCCGCTCGTTGCTGGTGTGGAACAGGTGCGCGCCGTAGCGGTGCACCTCGATGCCGGTCTCGGGCTCGAACTCGCTGTAGGCGTTGCCGCCGATGTGCGAGCGCCGGTCGATGACCAGCACCTCGAGCCCGAGCTCCTCGGCGCACCGCTGGGCCACGGTCAGGCCGTAGAAGCCGGAGCCCACGACCACCAGATCTGCGTTCACGACACTCCTGCCTCGGTAGACCGGCTCACCCTAACGGCGCACTGGGGCCCGCTCGCCCCTTTGGCGAGGCTCGTCCCCCCTCGAGCCGTCCCGCAGCCGGGTCAGGACGACGACGGGGGCCGGCGCGTGAACACCGCGCGGTAGGCCAGCCGCCGCAGCCCCTGCGGCACCGCCCGGTACCCGCCGCGCACCAGCACGTTGCGGGCGAACTGCGCCGGGGTGGTGAAGCCCTCGGCGACGAGGTGGCGCTGCAGCTCCAGCTCGCTGCGCAGCAGCCGCAGGCCCCCGCGGCGCGCGTAGGCCCCCGCGCCGACCCGGTAGCGCACCAGCGGCTGCTGCACGTTGGCGGCCTTGGAGCCGGTGGCGATCATGCGGGTGAACAGCCAGTAGTCCTCCAGCAGCGGGAGGTCGCGGTAGCCGCCGGCCCGGGCGACCGCCGAGCGGCGGTACACCACCGTGGGGTGGTTGAAGGGGCTGTGGAAGCGGGCGCGCACGGCGATGGCGTCGTGCCCGGCCGGTGGGGTGCGCACCGCGAGCGCGACCTCCCCCGCGCCGCGCGGGGCGGCCCCGTCGCCGTCGTCGTGGTCGCGGTCGTCGTCGTCGCCGTCGTCGCCGGAGAACTCCTCCAGCGCCGAGCCGACGACGTCGCAGGTGTCGACCTCGCCGTCCAGCAGCGGCAGCTGCACCGCGAAGCGGTGCGGCAGGGACACGTCGTCGGCGTCCATGCGGGCCACCAGCTCGTGCGAGCAGCGGGCCAGGCCCTCCTCCAGGGCCACGGCCAGGCCCCGGTTGGCGGGCAGGTCCACCCGGACCACGGGCACCGGCGAGGTGGCGGCCAGCTCGTCCAGCGCGGCGGCGAGCTGCGGCGGGACCGGCCCGTCGCGCACGAGCACCACCTCGGCGGGCGGGCGGGTCTGCAGCTGCGTGGCCGAGCGGAAGGCCCGGCGCAGGAAGGCGGGGCTGTCGCGGCGGTAGACCGGCAGCAGCAGCGAGAACGGCTGCTGCCCGGGCACCGGGTGGTCGTCGCTCACCGGCGGGTCACCGCCAGGTGCCGGCCTCCAGGCCGGCGGCCTGCTCGCTCACCGGCCCCAGCCCCGAGAGGACCTGGGCGGTGGTCCGCGGCGGGCGCAGGGCCTCGCGGACACCGGCGCGCGCCGCCGCCCACAGGACCTCGGGGGCCTGCGAGCGGCGGAACGTGCGCACCCACCGGCGGGCGCTGGAGCCGCCGTAGACGACCTTCTCCCACCACGCGAGGCTGCCGGAGCGGGTGAACATCCACAGCTTGTTGCGCACCTCCCAGCGGAACCGCTCCCCGGGGTCGGCGTCGGTGGCGCCGAAGGTCCGCGTGCGGTGCTCGACCACGGAGGTGGGCACGTACAGGCCCACCCCGTGCCGCAGCAGGCGGGTGGAGTACTCGAAGTCGTCGTTCCACAGGAAGTAGTCGGCCACCGGCAGGCCGTGGCGGCGCACCGCGGAGGCGTCCACGAGCATCGACACGAACGACGCCGAGCGCACCGGGACGGCCCCGGCCCGCGCGGCGAGGCGCTGGTCAGCGCGGCGTGCGAGCGGCCTCGGGCGCGGGGTGTTCATGGGGTGGTCGCGCCCGTCGGTCCACACCACGCGGCTGGCCGTGACGGCGGGGCGGGCCCCGCCGAGCCACTGGTAGCGCTCGTCGACGGCGAGCAGCTCCCCCAGCGCCGTGGGGCGCGGCACGGTGTCGTCGTCCATGAGCCACACGCGGTCCGCGGCGTGCCCGGCCACCGCACGGGCCAGGCCCGCGGCGAAGCCGCCGGCGCCGCCGGTGTTGCGCACCAGGCGGATGACGTCGACCGGCAGCTCCAGCTCGTGCGCCAGGGCGACGGCGGCGTCGGCGGACCCGTCGTGGGAGGCGTTGTCGACCACGACCACGAGGTCGACGGGGCGCTTGCTGGCGGCCAGCGCCCGCAGGCAGGCCAGGAGCAGCTCCCGCCGCTCGTGCGCGACGACGACGGCGACGACGCGGAGCTGTGCGGACACGGCCCCACCGTAGACGGACGGCCGCCTGGAGGCACGGGGCACTGGATCTCCGGCACCGCCTCGCCAGGACCGTCGCGATGAGCCGTGCGGGCGCGGTGGCCCGCGGCCGCCCAGCCGTCAGCGGCCGAGGGCGGCGACGGCGGCGTCGAGCACCGCGTCGGGCAGCGCCCCGGACCTGCCGACGCCGACCAGGGTGCGCACGCCGGTGCCCGGCAGCACCGAGCGCGTCGCCTCGGCGAGGGCGTCCGGTCCGGTGACGAGCAGGGGGCGGCGCGCGAGCCCGGCCAGCGGGCCGCAGGCCAGGGCGTCCGGGAACCTCACACCGTTGGCGAGGTGACCGGTGGTCGCGGCCTCGAAGCCGATCCCGAACCCGCCCACGGCGCCCTCTGCCGCGGAGCCGTCCAGCGGCGGGGCGCAGGCCAGGGCCAGCAGCAGCGCGGAGGTGTCGAACCTGTCGGCGCCGCGCACGGGCAGCACCACCAGGCCCATCGCGTCCAGGGCGTCGAGCACCGCCGTCGAGATCGCCGCCGAGCCGCCCAGGGTGACGACCTGGCGGACGCCGAGCTCGCGCAGCGCGGCGCGCGTGGGATCGGGCAGCGCCTCGCGCCGGGTGAGGAGCAGCGGCACGCCCGCGGCGCACGCCAGCGGCCCGGCGGACAGGGCGTCGGCGGGGTTCGTGCCGCTGGCCAGCAGCGCCGTGCGCTGCGCTCCCCCGCCGGTGCCCCCGACCAGCGCCCAGGTCCTGGCCGAGGCGGCACCCAGGCGCGCGGCGGCCGCCGCCGTGGCGTACCGGTCGTCGCCCGCCACGCGCACCACGCGAGCCCCGAGCGCCTCGACGGCGCGCTGGACGTCGGGCGTGACCACCGCGGTGCCGCCCATGACGTGCACCACCGGCCCCCCGCCGCCGGAGGGCAGCGAGGGCAGCAGGTCGCGCAGGGCCGCCGCGGTCGGCGCCGGCAGCGCGCTGCGGGCGGTGAGCAGCAGCGGGGCCTGCAGGTGCCCGGCCAGGAAGGAGGCGGCCAGGGCGTCGATGCCCCCCGAGGCGTCCTCGCCGCTGGCCAGCAGCACCCCGCCGGGCGCCCTGCCGTCCTCGCGCAGCACGGAGACCACCTCGGCGGCGAGCAGGGCGGCGGTGCCGTAGCGGTCGTCGCCTCCGGTGCGCATCGCCACGGCCGTCTCCCTCACGTGCTGGCGCCGGGGGGGCCGGACGGACGACGCGCCGCACGGATGACCCGAATGTCCACCGATCGTCACACATCCTCACCTAGCGTCGTCAGCAGACACGCTCGGCGACCGACCGGGAGACGACCAGCAGGAGGCGCGGTGGCGCTCAGCCCGCAGCTCACCGCGCTGCACGCCCGCATCACCCGCTACTCGCCCGGCGCCTCCCTGCCGCTGCCGCTCGACGCGGCCGGCGTGCGCCACCTCGTGCGCCGCCTGACCTGGGGCGAGACCCCAGGGCTGCTCGAGGAGGTCCGGCGCGACCCGCAGGCCTGGTTCGAGGAGCAGCTCGACCCGGCGCGCATCGACGACTCGGCCTGCGACGGCTACGCCGCCCGCTTCACCAAGGTGCGGCGGTCCATCACCGAGGTCCGCACGACCGGCAGCTTCGGCAACTGGGACACGATGTTCGAGCTGGGCATGGTCACCACCGCCCGCTACGCGTGGAGCCGGCGCCAGCTGCTCGAGGTGGTCTGCGACTTCTGGTCCAACCACCTCAACGCCACCTGCCCCAGCTCCGACGTGTGGGACAACCGCCACGACTACGACGCGACCGTCATCCGCCGCCACGCGCTCGGCTCCTTCGAGGAGATGCTCGTGGCCTCGGCCAAGCACCCGGCGATGCTGCGCTACCTCGACAACGCCTCCTCCACCAGGAGGGCGCCCAACGAGAACTACGCCCGCGAGGTCATGGAGCTGCACACCGTCGGGGTCGGCGCCGGGTACGGCGAGGAGGGCGTGCGCGCCGCCGCCCGCGTCTTCACGGGCCTCACCGTGGACGACAAGAGCGGCACCTACCGCTACGACCCGAACCGCCACGACACCTCGGCCGCCTCCCTGCTCGGCTGGTCGACCCCGGCCCACGCCGCCGCCGACGGCGAGGCGGTGGCCACCTCGCTGCTGCGCCACCTGGCGCGCCACCCCGCGACGGCGACGGCGCTCGCGCGCAAGCTGGCCGTGCGCTTCGTGGCCGACGACCCGCCGGCGTCGCTGGTCAGCCGCCTGGCCGACGTCTACACCCGTGGCGGCACGCAGGTCGTGCCGGTGCTGCGGGCGCTGTTCACCTCCGAGGAGTTCTGGGCCTCCGCGCAGGAGAAGACCCGCCGCCCCCTGGAGGGCTTCGTCGCCGCGGTGCGGCTGACCGGCTCCACCCCGGGCCCGGACGGCTGGGGCGGCATCGACGACCTGTACTGGCAGACCCGCGAGGTGGGCCACTGGCCGCTGGCGTGGGCCCCGCCCAACGGCTACCCCGACGTCGCCGCCGCCTGGCGCTCGGCGGGGGCCACGATGAGCCGCTGGAACGAGAGCACCAAGGTCGTGCACGGGTGGTGGCCCAACAAGCTCGTGCGCCGGCCTGACAGGAGCGTGCTGCCCGACCCGCTGCCGACCACGTTCGGCGCCCTGGTCGACGCCCTGGTGCAGCGCCTGCTCGGCCGCCCGGCCACCGCCACCGAGCGCTCCGCGCTGCTGGCCTTCACCGAGCACGGCGCCGGCGACGCCCTCAGGGCTGACGACCAGTGGGTCGGCTGGCGCCTCAACACCCTGGTCAGCACGGTCGTCAACTCACCGGGACACATGGAGCGCTGATGGACCCCGCCCTGCCCCGCCCCCGCACCGCGGCGCCGCCGTCTGCGTCGTCGGCGTCGTCCTCCACGTCCGTGCACGGCTGCGGCTGCCCGGACGGCCCCGGCGGCCGCGGCGCCGGGAGCTTCTCGCGCCGCTCGCTGCTCAAGGCCCTCGGCGTGGGCGCCATGACGCTGGTGGCCACCGAGCACGTGCACACGCAGGTGGCGTTCGCGGCTCCCGGCTACACCGGTGACGTGCTGGTCGTGCTCAGCCTGCGCGGCGGCATGGACGGGCTGTCCGCCGTCGTCCCCGGCGGCGACCCCGACTACTACCGGCTGCGGCCGACGATCGCCGTCCCGCAGTCGTCGCTGCTCGGGCTGGACGGCACCTTCGGGCTGCACCCGGCGCTCGCGCCGCTGCTGCCGCTGTGGAAGGCCGGGCGGCTCGGTGCGGTGCACGGCGTGGGACTGCCCGGCGCCAGCCGCAGCCACTTCGCCGCCATGGAGGACATGGAGAAGGCCGCGCCCGGCACGTCCCTGCGCACCGGCTGGCTCGACAGGACCCTGGGCACCAGGGCCGCCGCGGGCACCTTCCAGGCGGTGTCGCTGACCGGCTCGCAGACGCCGACCTCGCTGGCCGGCCCCTCCCCGGAGCTGACCCTCAAGCGGCTCGAGGGCTTCGCGCTGGCGGGCCCGTCCGAGGGCGTCGAGCGCGCCCGGTGGATGAAGGCCTACGCCGCGCTGCACGCCGAGGGACCGCCCACCGTCGCCGAGACAGGGAGGGCTGCGCTGGCCGCGGCCGCCACCATCTCGGGCACGCTCGCGGCCACCCCCGCGGGCGGCGGGTACCCCAAAACCGACCTGGGCAGGTCGCTGCGCGACCTCGCACGGATGGTCAAGGCGGGCGTGGGCGTGCAGGTGGCCGCCGTCGACTACGGCGACTGGGACATGCACTCCGGCCTCGGCGCCGCCGGCGGCGGGTGGATGAAGGACAAGCTCACCGAGCTGGCGACGGCGCTGGCCGCGTTCGACGCCGACCTGGGCCCGCTCATGTCGGGCGTGACGGTGCTGACCCTCAGCGAGTTCGGGCGCCGCGCCGACGAGAACGGCTCCGGCGGGCTCGACCACGGGCACGGCAACCTCATGCTCGCGCTCGGCGGCGGCGTGGTCGGCGGGAGGGTGCACGGCAAGTACCCGGGGCTGGGCGCCTCGGCGCTCGACGACGGCGCCGTGGCCAGCGTGACGGACTACCGCGACGTCATCGGCGAGGTGCTGCAGAAGCGCTGCGGCGCCGGCTCGCTGTCCGAGGTCTTCCCCGGGTTCTCCTCCGCCGGCGCGCTCGGCCTCGCCCGCTCCCGCTGATCCGCCCCATCCCCGCAGCCGAGCGCCCGGTTGCGGTACCCGAACCCTCCCGTCCCGCAGCCGAGCGCCCGGTTGCGGTACCCGGCCCCTCGTTTCCCGCAGCCGAGCGCCCGGCTGCGCTGCGGGCGGCGGTCAGGACGACGACGGCGCCGCGCCCGGCGTGACCGGGCCGCACGCGTCGATGCGGTACAGCGCCGCCACCGGCCCCTTCGCCGGGTCGGGGCCGTCCTCGTGGTCGACCTGCGTGAACCCCGGCGCGGTCGCCAGGTCGAGCAGGCCCGGGTACCTGCGGTCCCGGCCGGCCGCGGGGTCGTCACCGCCCCACAGGTAGTAGGTGCCCAGGTCCAGCGCGTACCCGAGGTGCATCCGCTGCACCGCCTGGCACACCGCCGGGTCGGTCGCGGCGTCGCGCAGGTGCTCGGCCACCAGGGCCCGGTCCACGTCGAACGTCGAGGTCATGTGCGGGAACGGCGTCGCCCGGTCGGCGAGGGCGTACACGAAGCCCGAGCCGTTCCACGGGTTGCCCGCGACCGCGACCCCCTCGGGCACGTGCGCGGCCACCCGGTCCAGCAGCGCCCGCTCCGGGGCGTCCAGGACGTCGGAGTACACCTCGTCGTCGCTGGCCACGGAGTTGGCGTGCAGCGAGCCGTACGTCACCGCGTAGCCCGGCCCGCGCGCCCCGGCCAGCACCACGAGCACCGCCAGCGCGGAGCTGGTCGTCACCAGGGCCGCCCACCGCTCGGAGGGCACCAGGCGCACCGCGGGCTCCGCCCGCCGCCGCGCCCGCCGCCCTGCGCCGCCAGCCGCAGCACCCCCGGCACCCGCGGCACCCGCGGCTCCCGCGGCACCCGGCACCTCGAGCCGCGCACGGCGTGGTGTGGATCGCGGCGGCGCCCCCAGCACGAGCAGCCGCGCGCGGCGCAGCCCCCGGCGGGCCGCCGCGGGCCCCAGCGAGAGCGCGGCGCTGGCCAGCACCACGCCGGTGATGACGGTGAGCGGGGCGATCCGGTAGGCGTCGTTGAACCAGAACCCGGTCAGCCGCTGCGACAGCGGGGAGTCGACGGCCCAGGCGAGCACGTACAGCGCCGAGGCCACCACGTGCGCCCCCGCCACCCACCGCAGCTGCCGGCGCCGGACCGCCAGCGCCAGGCCGAGCAGCACCAGCGCGGCCACCAGCCACAGCGGCGGCCGCGTGACCTCCCAGCGCACCGGCTCGGGGATGCTGAGGTGGCTGTACAGCACGGCCTGCTCGACCGCCTGCCGCAGCGAGGCCTTGGCCGCCCAGTCGGTGCCGCGGGCGCTGACCACGGAGGCCGAGGTGTCGACCAGGCGCCACGCGAGCGCCGCGACCGCCGCCGCGAGCACCGGCAGCGCCGCCGCGGCGACCCGCTGCCCCGAGCGCCACCACGCGCGCACCGTCGAGACCATCACCGCCAGGCCCAGCGGCAGCGCGAGCGCGACCAGGGCGAAGCCGCCGCTGGGCTGGGCCAGCGCCAGCCCGGGCAGCGTGCCGGCGGCGGCGAGCAGCGCCCCCAGTCGGCGGCGCACGCCGCGGGAGCGGTCAGCGGCCAGCACCAGCAGCGCCAGCGGCGCGGGCAGCAGGCTCGTGGTGAGCAGGGTCGGGTACAGCACCCCCCACTCCAGGGGCGCGACGGGCAGGGCCGTGAAGGCCGCCGTCAGCGCGCCCGCGGCGGCCAGCGCCACGGGGCGCCGGCCGAGCACCGCGCGGACCAGGGCGACCACGCCCAGCGGCCAGGCCACCAGCGCGACGGCCAGCGCGGTGGCGTTGGTGGAGACGTCCACGCCGGCGCCGGTGGTCGTGGCCGCCAGCGCGACGACGTCGTGCCACGCGGCGGGGTAGAAGGCGGTGGCGGCTGCGGGATCGGTCAGCCGCCCCAGGTGCAGGGAGGAGCCGTCGCCGGTGTCCAGCACCCACCTCACGGCGTTGAGGTGGAAGACCGCGTCGTAGCTCTGCGAGACCGCGGTGGGGTCCCACAGCGCCGAGGTCAGGCGCCGCCCCGACAGCAGCGCCCCTCCGGCCAGCCCTCCGGCGGCGCTCAGCGCCACGGCGAGGTCGCGCTCGCCCAGCCCCAGCGGCCCGTGGCCGCGCGGGCGGGCGCCCAGGGTGCCGGCCAGCAGCCCCACCGGCAGGGCGACGACGACGGCGAGCGCCGTGGCCAGCGCCAGCGGCAGCAGTCCCCAGCGCAGCCCGGCGAGGGAGGCGCCGACGGCGGCCAGGGCCACCACCCCGGTGGACAGGGCGGGCGCCACCCCGGTCCAGACCAGCCCGCGCAGGCCCGCGGCGCGGCCCACCAGCAGCCCGGGCACCACGAGGACGGCGGCGGCGACGGCGGCGGGCGCGACAGCGTCCGACCAGCCCACCACACGGCGACCGTAGCCACCCCTGCGCCCGGGTGGGCGCGAACGCGCAGGTCCGCGGGCCTCCGGTCAGCCGCAGGCCAGCGCCACCTGGCGAGCCAGCCACTGCGGGGTGCCCGCCACCGGGGTGGTGGCGTTGAAGCCCTGCCCCAGGGAGACCGTGGTGCCGTTGCCGTCGACCGCCTGCAGGTCGAGGCGGCTGAGGGCGCCGTCCTCGACCACCGGGCAGCGCGGGTCGACCCGCAGGTCGAGCACCACCGTCTCCCCCGGGCCCAGGTCGCGCGGCAGCGGGGGCTCCGACGTGGGCTCCAGGCCGGCGGTGCTGTCCAGCTCCAGCCGCACCGGGGCGGCGCCGGCAGGAGCCGTGATGCTCACCCGCAGCGACCCGTCGTCCTTCCACAGCCACCCGGTCTCCAGCCGGGAGGGGGAGGGCGCGCCGCAGGCCCACCCGAGCTGCTGGTCGATCGAGGTGGCGATGGACTCCACCACGGGGAGCTGCACGTCCACCGGCGATCCGCCGCCGGGCGTGCGCACCGAGGCGAACACCACCGTGGGCACCGCCACCGGCGCCGCCGCCGCAGCTCCGACGGCGCTGCCGGTGCCCGGGTCGAGGTCGACGGCCCCGGCACCGCGCCAGGAGGCCGCCTGCATCCGGGCGTCACCGCGCACGGCCTCGCAGTCGACCCGCACCGCGACGGGGGCGGCGGCCACCGACCCCGGACCGACCTGCACCTCCTGCGGCTCCGGAGGGGCGACGGCTCCCTGGTGCGGGGTCGACAGCCCCTGCAGCCGCACGTCGACGGCGGACTCGGTGTGGTTGACCAGCGCCACGTGCACCTGCGCGGCCAGCGCACCGCCGCGCCGGTCGGGCGCGGCCACGAAGGCGTACCCGACGGTGAGGGCCCGCTGCAGCGCCACCCGCTGGTCGCGGGCGTCGCGGTGGCTGCTGCCGGCAGCCGCTCCCCCGACCGCGGCGGCCAGCACGAGGACGACGACGGCTGCGGGCCCCCGCGCCCACCCCGGCACCGCCTCCGGCCAGCGCGTCCACCGCGAGCCGCCGGACCCGCTGCCGCCCGGCCCGCTGCCAGACGCTCCGCCACGGGGCCCGTCCGCGGTGGGCTCCCCGTCGAGGTCGGCGTCGAGAGCGGGGTCGGCGTCGAGGTCGAGCGCGTCGGCGTCGTCGCCGCGCTGTCCGGAGGACATGCCGCACTCTAGGCCGGGTGCAGCGGGCGGTGCGCCGCCGGCCGTCCCCGCTCCGCCCCGGGCTCAGCCGGGCGCGCAGGGCGTGCCGGGGACCAGCACCCGGTACGCCGCCGCGCTCCCCGCGCTGGCGACCGGCTCGAGCAGGCCCGCGGCGCCCAGGCCGGTGAAGCCCGGCGCCAGCTCCATGGAGGCGTAGACCGGGCGCCCTCCCGTGTAGACGTAGCAGACGCGCAGGTCGCGCAGGGCCTGCTGGACGCGGGCGTCGGTGTCCACGTCGTCGAGCCGGGCCAGCAGCAGCTGCGCGTCCGGCGTGAGCCGGCCCGGGGCGTAGTGGCGGAAGAGCACCGGCACGTCGTGCAGGGAGTACAGCCAGGCGGAGCCGTCGACGGGGTCGTTGGCCACGGCGGCCCCCGCCGGCAGCGGCTGCTCGCGCAGCGCCTGCGCGAGCAGGTCCATCACGGCGCGCTGGTCCGCGCCGGTGACCCGCGGGGCGTAGCCGGCCGCCAGGCGAGGGGCGGCGACGTCGAGGGTGCTGGCGAGCGCCGCCGCGGCCGTCGCCAGCGCCACGGCCGCCGCCGCCACGCGGGCGTGCCGGGGAGCGGCGCGGGTGTCGAGCAGGTGCGCGGCGCGGGCCGCGCCGACGCCGACGGCCACCGCGCCGACGACCGCCACCACGGCCATGAGCCGGAAGGGGGCGTTGTAGAAGAACAGCGTCACCGAGCGCAGCGCGTCGGCGGCTGCGCCGCCGGCGGGGCCGACCACCTGCGCCAGCACGGGGCCCACCGGGACGACGGTGCCGACGGCGGCGGCCACGGCCAGGCCCCAGACGACGGCCAGCCACACCGTCGCGCGGTCGGTGGCCAGGAGCGCCACGGCCACGAGCACCGCGCCGGTGAACGCCCACTGACCGCCCTGGGCCGGCAGGTCGAAGCCGTACCCGTCGCTGAGGCGGCGCACCCCGCCGAGCACCGACACGAGCGCCTGGCCGAGGCCGGTCCACGTGGCGGGACGGGTGGCGTAGTCGTAGGAGGCCAGGCTGCCCAGCGCGGGCGACCACCGCGCCAGCGCCAGCACGAGGGGCGGCAGCAGCAGCGTGCCGACGGCGGCAGCCGCCAGGGCGCCCCACCCCCGCGCGCCGCCCCCCGAGCCGCCCCCCGAGCCGCCCGGGAGCACGGTCAGCGCCAGGCGGGAGAGCGCCCACCCCAGCACCAGCACGCCCGCCAGCACCACGCCGGCGGGCTGCAGCCCCGCCACCCCCACCACCCCCAGCAGCACCGCCGCCGCGGCCGGGACGGGCCGCCCCGGCACCAGGCGGCCCTCCGCGGCGCGGACCGCGAGCGCCGCGACGAGCACGGCGGTCGCCACGGCGGCGCCGTAGCTCCACACCCCGCGCCACCACTGGTCCCAGGGGGCCGCGACGGGCAGGACGACGACGACGGCGGCCGCTGCGGCGGCCGTCCCGCGCCGCGCCGGCGCCAGCGCTGCGGCGAGCGCGCCGGCCGCCACCGGCAGCAGCGCCCCGGCCACGAGGGCCGACAGCACGTCGAGCACCGCGCCCGAGCCCGCCCCGGTGAGCCGCACGACCAGCGCCGCGGCGGCGTGGAGGGCGTCGGGGTAGTAGGTCGCCACGTCGCGCCAGCCCGCGCTGGCCAGCGCGCTGGGCGCGGAGACGGGGTCGCTGTCGCCGGTGTCGGCGATGAGGGTGGTGAGGTTGGCGTGGTAGGCGGCGTCCCACGTCTGCGCCACCGCACCGAGCCGGTGCCCCGCCCGCCACGCCACGGCCACCACCAGGGCCGCTGCCACGGCGACGCCCAGCACCGGCGCCACCAGCGATCCCCGCGCAGTGCCAGGCCGCGCGTCAGCGTCAGGTCCCCGAGGCCGGATCCGGCCTCCAGGACCTGGCACTGCGCCTGGACCTGACAGTGCGCCTGGACCTGACTCTGCGCCGGGGGCCGGTGCCCGGCGCGGGAGGAGCCGCAGCGCCAGCGCGGCCAGCAGCGCGACGGCGAGCACACCGGCCGCCGTCGTCGTCGTCCACCGCAGGCCCGCCCGCGGCACCGCCACGGCCCCCAGCGCCACCAGCCCCCAGGTCAGGGCGGGAGCGGCGGCCAGCGCCCAGCGCCGGCGCAGGCCGAGCGCGCGCCCGAGCAGCGCACCGGGGACCCACAGGAGCGCGGCGGCGGCCAGCAGCACCACCGGGGCGCCCCACGCACCGGTCAGGGCAGCAGCCCCGCCCGCGCCTTGGCCTGAAGCGCCACCAGGGCCGCGCCGTCCACGGCGGCGGCGAAGGCCGGGTCGGCCTGGGCCCGGGCCACCAGCGCTTCGAGCATGGTCGGCGCCAGCTCGGGGTCGACGGTGAGCACCAGCGTGCCGCCGGCCTCGACGAAGCGCGTGGCGCGGTCGGCCGGGGAGACCGCGGAGACCGCCTTCGCGCGCCCGAGGTCGTCGGAGATGACCACGCCGTCCACGCCGAGCTGCCCGCGCAGCAGGTCGCGGACGACCGCCGGGGAGAAGGCGGCCGGCGCGGCGGGGTCGATCTGCTCGTAGACCGCCGAGGACGTCATGACGAAGGGGCGCTGCGGCAGCGCGGCCAGCTCTCCGAACAGCGCGACGCCCGGGTCGGAGGCGGAGGTCGCGGTGTCGCGGACGTCGGCGGCGCTGTCGGTGTTGCCGGTGACCCGGCCGAGCCCTGGGAAGTGCTTGACGGTGGCCACGACGCCCGCCTCGCCGAGCCCGGTGACCGCCGCGGCGGCGTCCGGCGCGACCTCCTCGGCGGTGGCGCCGTACTCGCGGCCGTACCTGCCGATCGGCGCGTTGGACGGCGCGGTGCCGTCGGGGACGACGTCGGCGACCGGCGCCAGGTCCAGCGTGACCCCCGCGGTGCGCAGCGACTCGCCGACGCCGCGCGCGGCGGCCTGCACGGCGGAGGGGTCGCCCCGCCCCTGCTGGCGGGCGCTGGGGAGGTCCTCGAAACCGGGGCCGGAGAAGGTCTGGACCGCGCCGCCCTCCTGGTCGGCCGCCACCCACGGCACGGGGCGGCCCGCCGCGCGGGCGCGCTCGGCCCACGGCACGGTCACGGCGCCGACGTCCTCGGCGGCGGCCTGCGAGCGCCCGGCGATGAACAGGCCGCCGTAGGGGGCCTGCTCCAGCAGGGCGTCCCCGCGGGCGAGGTCGTCGGCGGGCACGCCCACCACGAGCAGCTGGGCGGCTCGCGCCCGCAGGTCCAGGCCCGCCAGCGCCCGCTCCGCGGCGGCCAGGTCGGGGTCGACAGGCGACGGCGACGGCGACGGGCTCCCCTCCCCCGCCGTGGTCCCTCCGGAGGGCGCCGGGTCCTGGGTGCCCCCGGCACCGGCCCGGGCGCCGCCCTGCTCCGCCGTCCCGGCGCCCGTGCAGCCGACCAGGACGAGCAGCACGGCCAGGGGGAGCGCGAGGGGGATCAGCAGCGCTCGCGCGGCTCGGGTGAGGGGGGCGTGCTGCGCTCGTGCCATCGGCCTCGACGCTACCCGCCGCCGCGCGCCCGCCACGCCGAGGAGATCAGCGGCGGGTGTGTGAGACGTCGATCACGGGGTAGCGGTGCGGTGGCACGCAGAAGCGCGTGCCGTCCGACGATCGCGAGGAGCGGCCATGATCACCGACGCTGAGGTGGAGCGGATCCCCGGAGCTGCCGTCTACGGGTCCGACGGGGAGAAGATCGGCAAGGCGGGGGCCGTCTACCGCGACGACCAGACCGGCCGCCCCGAGTGGGTCACCGTGCAGACCGGGCTCTTCGGCACGTCCGAGTCGTTCGTGCCGCTGGCGCAGGCCCAGTTCGACGGTGACGACCTGCGCGTGCCGTACGACAAGTCCAAGGTCAAGGACGCCCCGCGCGTCGACGACGAGGGCCACCTGGACATCTCCGAGGAGGACCGCCTCTTCGAGTACTACGGCGTGGGCACCACCGGGCAGTCCGGCTCCGCGGAGCACCACGACGCTGGTGCGCGCGACCTGCGCCACGACGACCGCCGCGACGGCCACGGCCTGGGCGCAGCGGCAGCCGGGGCGGGCGCGGGCGGGGTGGCCGGCGCCGCAGCCGCCCACCGCGGCGACGACCGCTACGACGACCGGCGTGACGGCTACCGCGACGACGACCGCCGCGACGGCTACCGCGACGACCGGCCTGCTGGCTACGCCGACGACCGCCGCGACGACCGGTACGACCGCCGGGACGACCGACGCGACGACGACCGCGGCGTCATGGACAAGATCAAGGACAAGCTGGACGGCGACGACCGGCGTGACGACCGGCGTGATGAGCGCCGTGACGGCTTCCGCGACGACGTCCGCGACGGCTACCGGAGCGACGACCGCCGCGACGACGACCGCGGCCGGGGCACGGGTGCCGCGGCCGCCGGCGGCGCTGGTCTGGGCGGTCTCGCCGCGGCGGCAGCCGCCCACCGCGACGACCGGCGCGACGACCGCGGCGGCTACGACCGCGACGACCGGGGCGGCTACGACCGCGACGGCCGGGACGGCCGCGTCTCGCGCGTCACGGGCACCGACACCAGCACGGCCCGCGACGACCGCTTCGCCGACGGCGAGGACATCGGCCGCCGTGGTGACCGCTCCGACTCCGGCCTGGGCTCCGCGCCGCTGGCCGCCGGCGCCGGCGCGGCGGGCGGGTACGCCGCGGGCTCGGCGGGCGGCCAGCGCAAGCCCCGCCTGAGCCAGTGGGTGCTGGTCAAGAAGGAGGACGTCATCGAGGTGCCGGCCGACGAGGCCGAGCGCCTCGCCCGCCAGCAGGACGGCGGCAGCCTCCGCTGACGCCACCGCCGGTCCTCGGGTGACCGGCTGACAGCGTCCCCCGCCCGGGCCGCCGCCCCCTCTGCGGCGGCCCGGGCGGCGCGGCGCCAGGCGTGCAGGACCCCGCCGGAGGGCCCCAGGGGCAGCTAGGGCGGGGTCCTCGCGCGCGGGAGCTCGCCTGGTGGTGGTCGCCGTCCTCGGCGCGTCAGCCGCGGCGCAGCCGCCTCCACACGACGCTCCACAGGGCCAGCGCCAGCACGCCGTCGCAGACGAGGCTGGCCGCCACAGCACCCGTCAGCCCGAAGGCGGGGATGAGCCACAGGTTCAGCAGGCCGTTGCCCACCGCCACACCCAGCTGCCACGCGCTGCGCACGCGCTGGTGGCCCGCGCCGGTGAGGGCGTCCGCGGCCAGGTAGTGGGCCACCTTCAGCAGCGGCAGGAGCGCCAGCGCCCGCAGCGCTCCGACGGCAGGCTCGTACTGCGGGCCCAGCACTACCGGCACCAGGCCCGCGCCGGCCAGCAGCGACACCGACGCCAGTGCGCACCAGCCGACCGTGGTCGGCGCGATGCTGCGCGCCAGCCCCACCGCGGAGCGCAGCCCGGCCGCCCCTCCGGCCGCCCCGGCGGCGAAGAAGCGGGGGTAGGCGGCCGCCAGCACGGCCCGCAGCGGCACCAGCGCGACGTCGACCAGCCGGTAGGCCGCGGTGTACGCGCCGTTGGCGGCCACCGACCCGAGCCGGGCGAGCATGAGCTTGTCGAGGTCGTTGTAGAGGGCCTGCGCGCCCAGGCCCACCGAGAAGTGGAGCCCGTCGCGCCACTGCGCCAGCACGGAGCGCACCTCGCCGGCCAGCGCTGCGCGGCCGCCCGCCCCGGCCCCCACCTCCCGACGGACCAGGACGACGGCCACTCCCGCGCCCACCAGCGAGGTGAGCAGGTACGCCGACGCCCAGCCGCCCGTGGTGAGCCCGGCGGGCGTGAGCACCAGCGCCACCGCGGCGGCGAACCTCAGCCCGTGGAAGAGCACCTGCCCGTGCGCAGCGGCCAGCGCCCGCCCGCGCGCCACCTGCACGCCGGCGGCCAGCTCGAGCAGGGCGGAGCCCACCAGGTCCGCCACGAGCAGCGAGACGACCACCCCCAGCGGCAGGGACGGCACCACGGCGGCGCACACCAGCGCCGCCAGCGACGTCGCCAGCAGCCCGCCCCCGGCGGTGACCACGACCGAGCCGGCGAAGGCGCCGGGCAGGCGCGCAGGCGCGCGGACGGCGGAGCGCACCAGCAGGTGCACCGCGCCGAGCGAGGCGAAGGGGAGCACGAGCGCGGCGGCGGCCATGACGGCGCTGACGGCGCCGAAGCCGGCGGCGCCCAGCTCGCGCGCCACGAGCAGGAAGGTCAGCCCGGCGAGCACCGCCCGGCCGCCGTGGCCCAGCAGCATGCTGGCGCTGCTGCGCCGCAGCCCCGAGGTGCTGCCGTCCACCACCGCGCCGCCGGCGGGCGCGTCGACGTCAGCTCCGGCCACGCCCGTGCACGCTACGGCGCGCGGCGCTCCCCCGAGCCCGGTTCGCGCGGATCGAGGCCCGCAGCCGGCACCGGACCGGGCACCGGCGCCAGCACCGCCCGCCAGCCCGCCACCAGCGCCTCGCGGCCGTAGGCCCGCGCCCGCGCGGCGTCGGCCGCCGCGAACGCGGCGTCCGGCGGTGGCGCGGCGAGCACCTCGCGCAGCGCGGCGGCCACCGCGGCGGGCTCGGCCGCCGTCGTCGTCCCCGGCACCAGGGAGGGCACCAGGTGGCGGGCCTGCTCGGTGGCCACGGCCACCACCGGCCGGTGCGCCGCGGCGGCCTCCAGCAGCGCGTACCCGAAGGTCTCCGAGCGGGAGGTGTGCAGCACGGCGTCGCAGGCGTCGAGCAGCTCGGGGACCCGGTCGGTGTGTCCGTGCCAGGTGGTGCGCCCGTCCACGCCGAGCTGCGCGGCCAGCCGGCGCAGCGCCGGCAGCCGCGACCCGCCGCCGGCCACGTCGAGGTGGGTACCGGGCAGCAGCGCCAGCGCCCGCAGCGCCAGCTCGGGGTTCTTCAGCGGCTCCAGGCCCCCGATGCACAGCAGCCGCCCCCCGGTGCGCCGCGGCGCCGGCTCCCGCCGGCCGCTGACCGCCACTCGTCCCTCGCGCACCGGGTTGGGGACGACGACGACGCGCTCGGCCGGCCCCGGTCCCAGCCCCGGCTGCTCGGCGAGGGCCGCTGCCACGGCCGCGCTGACGGCCACCACGCGGTGGGCGCGGCGGGCGTACAGGGGCAGCACCAGGCGGGCGACGACGTCGAAGGAGCGCAGCGCAGCACGCCGCTCCCTGGTGAGGGAGTGCTCCCACGCGACCACCGCGCGGTCGCGGCGGCGGCGGAAGGGCAGCACCCGCAGACCCACCCAGATCCCGACGAGCACCAGCGGCGGCCCGGGCTGGCGCACGAGCCGGCGGGCCGCGGCGAAGGAGGCCGCGAGGTCGACCAGCCGTCCTGCGCGCCCGGCGCGCGGGCTGGCGACGAGGGCGTGCAGCACGACGTCGAGGCCGTCGGCCCGCAGCGCGGCGACGGTGTCGGCGGCGGCGCGCTCCATGCCGCGCAGCGGGGTGGCCTGGGAGAGCACGAAGACCGCGGCGGGTGGCCGGGTCGGGGGCACCTCCCGCTCGCGGCGGACCGTGTTCACGACGAAGGGGCGTGGACGGGCCGGGTGCCCGCGGCGGCCTCCACGGCGGCGGCCGCGCGGCGCGCCACCGCGCGCAGCGAGTGGTGCTCGCGGGTCCACGCCACCAGCCGGGCCCGCTCGGCGGCGCTCGGCGCCGGCCGCTCGAGGGCCTCGCGCAGGGCGGCGGCCACGGCCTCGACGTCCCAGGGGACGGCCCACCCGAGGCGGTGCTCGCCCACCAGCCGCGCGAAGGGCCCCGCGCCGGCGTAGACGACCGGCGCACCGCACGCGGTGGCGGCCAGCGGCTTGACCAGGAAGGCGAAGGCGTAGGCGGTGTCGGGCCGCTGGCTGGCCAGCCCGGCCCGCGCCGCGGCGGTGGCGCGGGCGATCACCGAGGGCGCCACGAGCCCGGGGAAGGTGATGAGCCCCGGCGCCAGCCGCTGGGCGCGCTCGGCCAGCTCAGCGGCCTGCACGCCGCCGCCGTAGAAGACGGCGCGGGCGCCGGGGTGCTCGGGCAGCACGCGGGCCAGGGCGTCGACCAGCACGCCGGCGCCCTGCACCTCCGACATCGTGCCCGCGTAGACGAACGCCGGCGGCTCGCCGGCGCCCGCGTCGTCGGGGTCCGAGGGATCTGGCGGGCGCAGCTGGTCGGTGTCCACACCGGTGCCGACCACCGCCACCCGCCCGGCGGGCACCCCCAGCGCGCGCACGCGCTCGGCGTAGCCCTCGTCCACCGTCATCACCCGGGCGGCGCCGCGCAGCACCCACGCCTCCAGGGCGGTGAGCAGCCGCAGCGCCGGCCTCGGCAGCCCCGCCTCCGCGGCGGCCAGGCTGAGCAGGTCGGCCGCGTAGTAGGCGTAGGGCACCCGCCGCAGGCCGCACACCAGCCGCACCACCAGGCCCGTGGTGGGCGGGGGCTCGACGACGACGACGTCGGGGCGCCCGGCGCGAGGTCCCAGGACCCGCGCCGCCAGCCGCAGCCCGGCCGGCAGGTCGAAGCTGGCGTACTGCACGTAGCCGCGCACGTTGCCGCTGGCGTCGCGCAGCACGGGCCAGCGGCGCACGCGCGGTGCGCCCCGCTCGTCGGGTGTCCGGGAGACTGGCTCCTCCTCCACGCCCGCGGGCGGGCGGGAGGTGAGGACCTCCACGGCGTGGCCGGCGCCGGCCAGGGCGCGGGCGAGCGCCGCCTGCCGCCAGGCGGCCGCGGCGGGCTCGGGGGCGTAGGCCCTGGTGACCACGACCGTGCGCACGCAGGGCACGGTACGCACCCGCCGGTCGGGGCATGCCCGGCACGGACGGTCACGCACCGGCGACCCTCCGCGGGTCCGCCGCCGCCACGCGGGCCGCCACTTGCCGAGGTGCGTCGTCCTCGACTATCAAGTGCTCAACCGTCCAGACGAGAGGGCTCCCATGCGCCGCGCTCTTCGCGCAGTCGTGACGCTCGCCGCCGCGGGGGTCCTGGGCGTCACCAGCGCTGGCGCTGCCCAGGCCTCGGCGTACGGAGCGTCCCCCATCGCGCCGTTCAGCTACACCGACGCCACCTCCGGGCTGACCCGCTCGGTGCCCTACGGCTGCGTCCTGATCCACAAGATCTCCGGCACCGGCACCAGCATCACCGCCCAGACCGCCACGGTCGACTGCGCCGGGGTGGCCGCCATGCGCAACGGGCTGTTCTGCGACGTCAGGGTCGACTTCACCTACACCGACCTCACGGGGCGCTCCGAGACCCACCACAAGGCCTCGCTGCCCGGGTGCCGCACCCTGGGCATCCGCCTCACCAACACCGACATGCCGGACGAGGTCGACGCGGGCCGCGCCTGCGCGACGCTCTACGTCGCCCGCGAGCGGCGAGCGTCGTCCTGCCACGTCATCAGCGGCTGAGGCCCGCGAAGACGTCGGTCCTCAAGGGTTGACCCCGTGCCCCGTCCGGCCGATGGACGGGGCATGAGCACCACCCCCGCCTCCTGCGCCCGGTCGGCCACCCTGTCGGCCCTCAGCGACCTGCTCGGCACCGACGCCGATCAGCTGGTCGTCCGGCTCCGGGCCGGTGAGGACCTCCTGGCGCTGCTCAGCGAGGGGGGTGTGGAGCTCGAGGCGCTGACCGCGGAGCTCGAGCAGCGCCTCGCGCCGGCCCTGGGGGCCTGACCCCGGCGGGCGGGCCACCCGCCGCGCCAGGGCGCGCTGCGCTCGGCGGCGAGCGCGGCCCGCTCCGCGTGTTCTCCCCCGATCGTCACGCGCCGCTACCTACGGTGAGGGCTCGCCCCTCCCGGAGGTCTCGATGCGCCGCCCCCTGCCCGCTCTGGCCGCTGCGGCCACCGCTGGGCTGCTCGTGGCCGGCGCGTCCGCCCTGCCCGCCTCCGCCGTGCCCGCCACCGGCGACGACGTGCCCGCCAGCGCCGTCGTCGACACCGACGAGCCGACGGCGCTGCTGACCGGCACGCTGCGCGTGCTCGCCGACGTGGACCACACCGAGGCCGGGACGCTGGCCGCCGCGCGCGCCGCGGCGGCCGCCGAGCTGGCCGGCCACGACGACCACGACGACCACGACGACCACGACGACCACGACGACGAGCCGGGGGCGATGGCCTCCTACCTGCAGGTCGGCGGCGTGTGGGTGCCGCTGCAGCACGGCGCCGTCGAGGCCGTGAGGCCCGGCAGCGCGGTGACCGTCCGCGTGCAGGTGCCCGAGCCGGTCGTCCGCGCCGTGAAGGGCGGGAAGCCGGTCGACACCGTCCCCGACTCCAGCTCGCGCGCCACCACCACCATCACCGAGCCGGCCCTGGAGGCGGCCGCTGACAGCTCCGCGCCTTCCGGCTCCCCGCTGGCCCGGGCGAGCGCCGTGGCGGCAGCGGCGGTCGCCGAGCCGGTGGCCGCGCAGGTGGTCAGCGCCACGGCCCCCGCGGCGACCACGGTGACGTCGTCGCAGTCGGTGACGGTGGTGGCCATCTCGATGCTGGGCGGGTCGGACGGCTCCTACAGCGACGCCACCGTCGACTCCCTGCTCTCCAGCGCCAGCGACTACTGGGGCGAGCAGACCGGCGGGGCCGTCGGCTTCCGCCGCGAGGGCCCGGTCACCCGCTACTCGAGCGCGCTGAGCTGCTCGGACCCCAACGCGCTGTGGGGCGAGGCCGCCCAGCGCGCGGGGTTCTCCCAGGGCGCCGGCCGGCACCTGCTGCTCCTGCTGCCGCCGCAGGCGTACGCCGCGGGCTGCTCCTACGGCCTGGGCTCGGTCGGCTCCTCCCCCGGCGCCGGCGGGGTCACGTACGTCAGCGACGCCAGCTGGCCGGCGATCGCCCACGAGCTCGGCCACAACATGTCGCTGCTGCACGCCGACCGCCTGCAGTGCGGGTCGGCGGTGGACGAGGCCGTCGGCAGGAGCGCCAGCTACCGCTCGTGCACCGTGCAGGACTACGGCGACCGCACCGACGTCATGTCCAGCGCCGCGGCCCGCGCCGACGGCACCCCGGTGCAGGCCACCGGCAGCGCCTCGGCGCTCGCGCTGGCCCGCCTGGGCCTGCTCCCTGCCGGCGGCCGCGCCACGGTCACCACCTCCGGCACCAGCACCTGGACCATCCATCCGCTGTCGGGGCTCAGCGGCCTGCGCTCGGTGCTCGTCACCGACCCGCGCAGCGGCGACACCTACGACCTGGAGGTGCGCGCGGCCACCGGGCGCGACACCTTCGGCTGGGGCGGCTCCAGCCGCGTCACCTACGGCCTGCGGGTGCTCAAGGCCGGCGCCGACGGCGGCAGCCTGCTGCTCGACCCCACGCCCACCACCGGCACCGACACCAACGTCGTCGTGGCGCCCGGCACCACCTTCACCAGCGCCGCGGGCGGGGTCTCCGTGCGCACCACCGCGAACGCCGACGGGTCCGTCACCGCGCAGGTGTCCGTGGCCGCCGCCGGCCAGGAGCACTGGACGGCCTCCACCACCGCCGCGGGTCCCCGCCTGCAGGGCGACGACCGCTACGGGACCGCCGCCGCCGTCTCCGGCGCCCTGGTCAAGACCCCGTCCAGCGGCCAGCGCGTCTTCGTGGCCTCCGGCTCCGCCTTCCCCGACGCGCTCGCCGCGGGCGCCGCGGCCGGGCGCGCCGGGGCGCCGACCCCCGTCGTCCTCGTCCCCGCCAGCGGCGCCCTGCCCGGCGCGGTGACCAGCGAGCTGCGCCGCCTGTCCCCGGCCCGCATCACCGTGGTCGGCGGGGCCAGGGCCGTCGAGGACGGCGTCGTCGACCAGCTGCGGGCCTACGCGGGCGCGGTCGACCGCGTCCAGGGGGACGACAGGTACGGCACGTCGGCGGCGGTGGCCACCGCCGTGGCCGCCGAGACCGGCACCGGCGGGCCGGTGTTCCTGGCCACCGGCCTCGACTTCCCCGACGCCCTGTCGGGGGCGGCCGCGGCGTCGCAGCTGGGCGGCACCCTGCTGCTCACCGAGCCCACCAACCTCTCGGGACCGGCGCTCACCGCGCTGGACCGGCTGCGCCCGACCCGCGTGTACGTCCTGGGCGGCCAGGTGTCGTCGACCGTGGTGGGCCAGGTGGCCGCCGCGGTCCCGGGAGCCTCGGTGCAGCGGCTGTTCGGCAAGGACCGCTACGAGACGGCCGCGCAGGTGGCTGGCACCGCCTTCCCGCAGGGCGCGGGCGGCGTCGTGCTCGCCACCGGCGCCGACTTCCCCGACGCCCTCACCGGCGGCCCGCTGGCCGCCTCGCTGGGGGCGCCGCTGCTGCTCGTGCAGCCCGGCTGCGCCCCCGGGACGGTCGTCGACCGCGTGCGGGCCCTGGGGGCGACGACGACGACGGTGCTGGGCGGCCCCCGGTCCGTCTCCGACGCCGCCGCAGCGCTCACCCGCTGCTGACCTGCCGCCCTGGGGCCTGCCGCCCGCTGGCGGCCTGAGGAAACCGACCGCCCGGTAGGGTCGGGGCGTGGTCAGGCCCGTCACCCCGTGAGCGTCGACCTCTCGGTCCTGACCCCCCTCGACTGGGCGGTGCTCGCCGTCGGCGGGCTGGTCATCGGCTTCTCCAAGACCGCGTTCTCGGGCCTGGGCACCCTCGTCGCGGTGATCTTCGCGCTGGTGCTGCCGACCAGGGCCTCCACCGGCGCGATCGTCCCGCTGCTCATCGTCGGTGACGTCATCGCCGTCTCGTTGTACCGCCGCCACGCCGACTGGAAGCTGCTGGTGCGGCTGCTGCCGTACCTCCTGGGCGGCCTGCTGCTCGGCGTCGTCTTCCTCGACACCGTCGACGACGTCGCCCTGCGCCGCTTCCTCGGGGTGCTCCTGCTGGTGCTCGCCGCGATGCAGCTGCGCTCGCTGCTGCGGCCGCCCGTGCCGCAGGACGAGACGGCCGGCCCGGCCGGCCCCGACTCCTGGGGCCCGGTGCGGCGGCGGGTCACCGCGGCGCTGGCCGGCGGCGGCGCCGGGTTCGCGACCATGGTCGCCAACGCCGCCGGGCCGATCTCCTCGATGTACCTGCTGGTGATGCGGGTCAGCAAGATGGCCTTCGTCGGCACCGCGGCCTGGCTCTACGCCATCGTCAACGTCGCCAAGGTGCCCTTCAGCGTGCAGCTGGGGCTCATCGACAGGGAGTCCCTGGTGCTCGACCTGCTCCTCGTGCCGGCGCTGCTGCTGGGGGCCGTCGTCGGCGTGAAGGTGCTGCGCCGGGTGCCGCAGCAGCTGTTCACCAACCTCACGCTGGCGCTGACGGCCGTCTCCGCCGTCGCCCTGCTGCTCCTGTGAGCGCCGCCCCGGCGCAGCCACGGGCCCGGCGCGCTCACGGGCTCGCCACGCGCACGGTCCACGGCGCTCAGCAGGGGGCGGCGGCCCGCCCCTCGGGCAGGAGGATCGCCGCGCCGGCGCGCCACACCGCGTGCGGCTGCTCCGAGGGGCTCCACTCCGCGTAGAGCAGCTCGGCGCCGTCGGCGTCCAGCGCCCACAGGTAGCCCGCCCCGCGGTCCTCCACGGTGAGCACGAGCTCGGTGCTGCCCACGCTCCAGCGGGCCTGCAGGTCACCGTCGGCGTCGACGCCCACGCGGGGCTCGGGGGCGCCGTCGCGCTGGATCGAGGCGACGGCGCGGTACAGGTGCTCGGCTCCGGTGGGCGCGGGCGCCGCGGCGTGCTGCCCGGGCACCGCGACCAGGGCGAGGAGCTGCCGCTGCACGCCCGCCAGCGCTTCGCTGCGGTGGGTCACACCGCAGGTGTCGGCACGGGGCGCCCCGGGGTTGAGCCCTGCAGGTCCAGGCCACCGGCGCCACCGCGCGGGCCCGCCGTCCCGCCGGCCCGCCGTCCCGACCACCGGCGGGTGCGGGCGTGTCGCAGCGCCGCGCCGCGAACCGGCTGGTCCGGTCGGGCGGAAGTCCCGCGCGGCCCGTGCCGGCGGCCCTAGCGTCGTGGTCGTCATCGACCCGCTCGACGAGGAGCCCCCCGTGTCCCGGTCCGCCACCACCGCCACCACCACCCGCAACCCCCTGGCCGTCGCCGTGCAGGTGATCTCGGTGCTGGGCAGCCTCGTCCGGCTGGCGGTGCGCACCCGCTGAGGGGCCGTCCGGCCCCGCCGCCTCAGGAGGACGGCGACGCCGCCAGCAGCGGCGCGGCCGCCCGGGCGGCGGCGTGGGCGCGGAACACCTCGGTCACGGCGTCGGGCTCCAGGGCGGGGGCGAACAGCCAGCCCTGCAGGTGGCCGATGCCCGCGCGCAGGCACGCGGCCCGCTGCCGGGGGGTCTCCACGCCCTCGGCGGTCACCTCGGCACCGGCCGCCTGGGCCAGGGCCGTCACGGCAGCGAGCAGCCGCTCGGGGTCGGGGGCGGTCCGAGCAGTCGGCGTGCCGGCACCGGGCAGCAGCGCGCGGTCGAGCTTGACCAGGCCGGCGGGCAGCCGGGCGAGCAGGCCCAGACCGGCGTAGCCGCTGCCGAAGTCGTCCACGGCCAGGGTGACCCCGGCGTCGACCAGCGCCTGGAGCCTGTCGAGCACGGCAGCGTCCAGGCGCAGGCGCTCGTGCTCGAGGACCTCCAGGACGAGCCGGTCGGGCCCGGCGCCCGAGCACGCGCAGGCCCGCGCCACGACGTCGAGCAGGTCCTCGCGCTCGGTGCTGGTGCGGCCCAGGTTCACGCCCACGCGGTGCACGCGGACGCCCGCGGCGTCCCAGCGCCGCACCTGGTGCAGCGCCTCGTGCAGCACCCGCTCGTCCAGGGCGCCGCCGAGCCCGTGGGCCTCGGCGACCCCGACGAAGCTGTCGGGCGGGACCAGCGACCCGTCGGGGCGGCGCCAGCGCACCAGCGCCTCCACTGCCAGCGGCTCGGCGTCCAGCGCGGCCACCACGGGCTGGTAGCGCACCAGCAGCTCCCCGGCCGCCCGGCCGCCCGCCAGCAGCTCGCGCAGGTCGGCGAGCCCCCAGGCCCCGGCGTGGTGCTCGGACGGGAGCGCAGCGGCGGGCTCGGGCACGGCGGTGTCCTCCCTCGCGGGCTGCGTGGAGCGCCCCCCTGTCGGAACGGCTCACCCCGTCCTTCGGCCGGGAGACGGGCCGTCTTGACCGCCGCTGCGGCAGCAGCGGGCGGATGTCACTCGCGCGGCTCCCCGGACGCGCCCGGGGAGCCGCACGGGAGCGGCCTCAGCGCAGCCGCGCCGCCTGCGGGGCGCCGGCGGACACGGAGGCAGCGCCGTCGGGGCGCTCCAGGGAGGCGCCCTCGACGTCGACGTCGGGCAGCACCCGGTCCAGCCAGCGGGGCAGCCACCACGCGCTGCGCCCGAGCAGGTGCATCACCGCGGGGATGACCAGCAGGCGGACGACGAAGGCGTCGGCGAGCACGCCGAACGCCAGCCCGAAGCCGAACGAGCGGATGATCACCGAGTCCGAGCCGATGAAGCCGGCGAAGACGGAGACCATGATGATCGCCGCGGCGACGACGACGCGCCGCCCGGCCCGCACCCCCGCGGTGACGGCCGTGCGGGCGTCCACCCCGTGGGCGTGCGCCTCGCGCATCCCGGAGACCAGGAACAGCTGGTAGTCCATCGCCAGCCCGAACATGATCCCGATGACGATGGTGGGCAGGAAGCTCAGCACCGGTCCCGGCGTGGTGACGCCGAACAGCGACCCCAGCCAGCCCCACTGGTAGACCGCGGTGATCGCCCCGAGGGTCGCGAACAGGGACAGCACGAAGCCGAGGGTGGCCGTCAGCGGCACGAGGACCGAGCGGAAGACGACGACGAGGATGAGCAGCGACAGCCCGACCACGAGCGCGAGGTAGCCCGGCAGCGCGCCGGCGAGCTTCTCGGAGACGTCGATGTTGCCGCTGGCGACCCCGGCGACGCCGTAGCCCTCCGGCAGGTCGCGGATGTCCTGGACCAGGGCCTCGGTCGACTCCGCCGTCGGGCCGCCCTCGGGCACCACCTGGAAGGCCAGCAGCCGCTGGTCCGCCGAGGCGCCGATCGGGGCGACGGCGGCGACGTCGGCCTGGCCGGCCAGCTGCTCGGCGATGCGCACCTGCTCGGCCAGCTGGTCGGTGCCGGTCAGCGGCTGCGGGAGGTCCGCCACGACGAGCAGCGGCCCGTTGGCGCCGGCGCCGAAAGCGCGCTCGGTGAGCTCGAAGGCCTGGTACTGGGTGGAGTCGGCGGACTCCGAGGAGCCGTCGGGCAGGCCCAGGCGCAGCGAGGCGGCGGGCACGGCCAGCAGCCCCAGCACGGCCACGCCGAGCACCACCGTGGCCACGGCGCGGCCGGTGCGCATGGGCCGCAGGGCGGCCTGGGCGGCCGCCTCGGCCTCGTCGTCGTCGTGGCGCTGCTGCTCCGCGGCGGCGTCGTGCCGGTCGTAGAAGGCGCGCTCGCGCCGGCGCAGCACGCGAGCCCCGAGCAGGGACAGCACAGCGGGGGTGAAGGTCACGGCCATCGCGACCGCGACCAGCACGCAGAAGGCGCCGACGGTGCCCATGAGCCCGAGGAAGCCGATGCCGGTGACGTTGAGCGCCGCCAGCGCGATGACCACCGTGAGGCCGGCGAAGACGACGGCGTTGCCGGCGGTCCCCGTGGCCAGCGCGATCGAGGCCCGCAGCTGCATCCCGTGCAGCAGCTGGCGGCGGTGGCGGTTGATGAGGAACAGCGAGTAGTCGATGCCGACCGCCAGGCCGAGCATGACGCCGAGGACGGGCGTCACCGAGATCATGTCGACGACGCCGGACAGCGACAGCGCGGCGGTGACCCCGACGCCGACGCCGACCACGGCGGAGACGATCGGCACGACCGCCGCGACCGCCGTGCCCAGGACGACGAGCAGGGTCACCGCGGCGACGACCAGGCCCGCGGCCTCCCCCGGGCCGAGGATCTCGGGGACCTCCTGCACCAGCTCCTGGCTGAGGGCCACCTGCACGCCGGGCAGGTCGGCGCCCTCGAGCTCGGAGACCACGGCCTCCTTGGTCTCGGGCGTCACCTCCTCCTGGGGCTCGGTGAACTGCACGACGCCGAGGGCGGTGCTGCCGTCGGTGGAGACCTGGCGCACGCCCTCGGCCACGGCCAGCAGGCGGCTGCCGAGGTCGACCTGGCGCGCCTGCTCCTCCAGCTGCCCCCGGCCGGCGTCGAGCTGGGCCTGCTGCTGCTCGAGGGCGGCCAGCTGTGCCTGCACCTGCGGGCTGCGCTGCGCCGCGGCCGGCAGCGCCTCCAGCTGCGCCCGGCCGGCGTCCAGCTGCGCCTGCCCCTGGTCGAGCTGGGTGCGGGCGGCGTCGACCTGCTGCTGCCCCCCGGCCAGCTGGTCGGCCTGCTGCTGGCGCTGCTCGGTGGTGGTGAACGGGTCCACCACGCCCGCGACTCCCGGCGCACCGGCCACGCGCTGCAGCAGGGCGGAGACCTCCGCCCGCTGCTCGTCGGTGAGGGCGGAGCCGTCCTCGGCGTGGAAGACCACCGTGCCGCTGCCGCCGCTGGCGTCGGGGAACTCCCGCTGCAGCTGCTCGGCGACCCTCGCCGTCGGCGTCCCCGGCAGGCTCACCTGGGAGGACAGCGTGCCGCCGAGGGTGAGGTAGCCCAGGACGCCGAGCGCGAGGAGCACCAGCCAGGTGGTCAGGGTGGTTCGGGGGCGGCGCGCGGCCAGGGAGCCGAGCGCGGAGAGCCAGCGGGCCACGTCAGGCACCTTCCGTCGGGGGGTCTGCGGGAGCGGTCGGCGGGCGGTGACCGGTGAAGCCGTGGCGGGCGGTGGCGAAGAGGACGTCGAGCAGCTCGCCCCAGCGGCGCAGGCCGGCCTCGTCGAGGGCGCCGGAGGTCTCCTCCAGCCAGGCGGTGGTCACCACCGCCATCCCGTTCATGATCGTGCTCGTGAGCAGCTCGATCTCCAGCGGGGTGGTCGCGGGGTAGCGCTCGCGCAGGCGCAGCGCGGCCCCGGCGCCGAAGCGGTGCATGGCCTGCTGGCGCACCCGCTCGGCGGCGGCCTCCCGCCCGGGGGCGGACAGGGTGCGGCACAGCCAGCTCAGCGCCGGTGCCACCGCGGGCGCGGTGAGGGTGGCCTCGAGGTCGTCCAGCGGGCCGGTGCGCACGGCGGAGGCGGCCAGGTCGGCCTCGACGGCGGAGATGGCCGTCTCCAGCTCGGCCTCCACGCAGGCGACCACCACGTCCTCCAGGGAGGAGAAGTGGTTGAAGACGGTGCGGCGGGAGACGTCGGCGCGGGCGGCGAGGTCGTCGGTGGTGAAGCCGGCCGCGCCGCGCTCGTCCACGAGGGCGCGGGCGGCGGCCACGATGGCCTCGCGGTGGCGGGCCTTCAGGGCGGCGCGGCCCTGGGGCGCCACGAGCATCACGGGACCATCATGCACTCAGTGCAACGACGTGCCCTGCCCGGTCGGTGTGACGCCGGGCACGCGCGGTCAGGCCCTCGGCGCTGCGGGGGCGGCCGCGGTGGGCACGGGTCCCCCGGGCAGCCCGGCGGGGCCGCGCTCGCGCCGGCGGCGCGCCTTGTCGGCGTACATGGCCGCGTCAGCGGCGTCCAGGAGCGCGTCGGCGCCGGCCGGCGCGCTGGCCACGGCCACCCCGACGCTCGTCCCCACGCGCAGGAGCGCACCAGCCACCGGCACCGGGGTGTCGAGCGCGTCGCGCACCCGCTGCGCCGCCTCGTGAGCGTGCTCCGCCCGCGCGAGGCGGGGCAGCACCACCACGAACTCGTCGCCTCCCACGCGCCCCACCGCACCCGCGTCGCCCACGGCCGCGGTCAGCCGCGCGGCGACCTGCACGAGCAGCGCGTCACCGGCGGCGTGGCCGTGCCCGTCGTTGACGGCCTTGAAGCCGTCGAGGTCGCAGAAGAGCACGCCGGCGGCGCTGCCGGGCGCCGCGTCGGCGGCGACCCGCTCGAGCAGCGCGGTGACCGCCGAGCGGGAGAGCAGCCCGGTCAGCGCGTATTGGTCGGCGGCGCGGCGCAGGAGGTCCTCGCGCAGCTGCTGGGCGGCGGCCAGGCGGCGGTGGGCCTCGTCCTGCTGGGCCGCGAGCAGGGCCAGGTTGCCGGCGGTGGCCACGCCCAGGCCCATCAGCGCCACGGACAGCCACAGGCCCTGGGCGCCGGTGAGCCAGGGCGCCTGGCCCAGGTGGTCCCCGAGGGCGCCGACGGGCACGGACAGGCAGATCCACGCCAGCCCCGCGGGCAGCGACCACCGCGCCGACCACTGCAGGTGCACGGCGGTGACCAGGGTGCACAGCACGGGAGCCGCCTCCGGCACCCCGGCGCTGCACGCCCCCAGCACGCCGAGCAGGCAGCCCAGGGCCGTGCGGAGCACCGCGCGGCGCTCCAGCGAGCCTCCCCCCAGCACCCGCTGGACCCCGTCGTCACGGCTGGCGAAGAAGGCCACCCACAGCACGAGCTGCAGCGGCCAGGGCCAGCCCCGGGCCGCACCCTGCAGCTGCAGGACCACCAGGGCCCCCACCGCCAGCAGCACCCCCGCGGGCGCCACTGCGAAGGCGCCGACGCGGCGCATCACGGCTCGTCCTCGCCGCGCCCGGCGCTGCCGGCGCGCGGCACGGACCCGGCGCTCCCCATGCGCAGCGCATCGGCAGGCGGGTGCGCTCCCTTGACCCGGTGGGGCCGGCGGTCAGCCGTCAGGGGGTGTGGTCCACCGCCAGCTGCGGCGGGGGCCGCCGGAAGCCGCGCGTGAGCCACGCCAGGTAGGCCACCCCGACCAGGGCCCACAGGCCCCCGACGAGGAACGTCTCGCCGGTGAGGTTGGTCCACAGCCACAGCGTCAGCACGAAGCCGATGGCGGGGACGGCGCCGTAGAGCAGCAGGTCGCGCGGGGAGCGCCGGCCGCCGTCCCACACGTACCCCTTGATGACCGTGAGGTTGACCAGCGAGAACGCCGCCAGGGCGCCGAAGCTGATCACCGAGGCCAGGGTGGCCAGGTCGATCACCAGGGCCAGCAGCGAGACGGCGGCCACCACCAGCGTCGCGCCCACGGGGGTGCGGAAGCGCGCCGAGAGCAGCGCGAAGACCCCGCGGGGCAGCACGCCGTCGCGGCCCATGGCGAACAGGATGCGGGCCACGGAGACCTGGCTGGCCGTCGCCGAGGCGAAGCAGCCGGCGATGTAGGCGGCCAGGAAGAAGTTGGCCAGGACCTGCCCGCCGGCCTCGGCCATCACCTGCAGGCCCGCGGAGTCGGGGTCGCTGATCGACTGCCAGTCGGGCAGCGCGGTCTGGGACGCCCAGGACAGGACCACGAAGATGACCCCGCCCAGCGCCGTGGTGATGACGATCGCGCGCGGCACCGACGTGCGCGGCTCGCGGGCCTCCTCCGACAGCGTGGAGATCGCGTCGAAGCCCAGGAAGGACAGCGCCAGCACCGCGGCGCCCGCGAAGACCGCCGGCCAGGCGAGGTCGGAGGAGACGAACGGCTCCAGCAGCCCCGGCCGCTGCGAGGCGCCCGCGAACTGCGCGACCACCAGCGCCACGAAGACCACCGCGAACACCAGCTGCGCGCCGACGAGCACGAGGTTGGCCTTGTCGACCACGGTGATGCCGACGACGGTGGTCACCGTCACCAGGGCGATCGCCACGACGACGACGAGCCAGGCGGGCACGGCGGGGAACTGCGCGTTGATGTAGATGCCGATGAGCAGGTAGTTGATCATCGGCAGGAGCAGGTAGTCGAGCATGAGCACCCAGCCGGTCAGGAAGCCGGCGTGCCCGCCGAAGGCGCGCTGCACGTAGGTGTACGCCGAGCCCGCCGAGGGGTGGGCGCGGACGTTGAGCGCGTAGCTGACCGCGGTGAAGGCCATGACCACGGTGGTCACGACGTACGCGGTGGCGAGGTGGCCGCTGGTCTGCTGGGTGATGAGGCCGTAGGTGGTGAAGACCGTCAGCGGCACGAGGTAGGCCAGGCCGAAGAGCACCAGCGAGGGCGTCCCCAGGACCCGGCGGAGCCTGCCGTCGACGACGACGCCGCGCGCCGCCTGCTGCTCGGCGGGAGCCCCGCCGCGGTCCACCGTGCTCATCGGGCCACCTCCTGGAGGGCTGGTGCGTGGTCGGTCAGCCCGGCGGCCCGCGCCGCGGCGCGCACCGCCTCGGCCTGGTGCGGGCGCAGGGCCTGGTCGGGCAGGTCCTCGTACTCCTCGGCGAGGAAGTCGGTCACGTCGGTCCTCTCCCCTGACATCTCCTCGAGCACGGCGACGCCGCACAGCGGCACGTAGACGGGGCTGTAGCCGCCCTCGTGGGTCATGACCACCCGCCCGTCGCACAGGCCGGCGGCGGCGTCGAGCACGGCGCGGGCCATCCGCCGGAAGCCCGTCGTCGTCACCACCATGCCGCCCAGGGGGTCCAGGGCGGCGGGGTCGAAGCCGGAGGCGACCACCACGAGGTCGGGGCGGTGGCGCTCCAGCGCGGGCAGCACGACCTCCTGCACGGCGTGCAGGTAGCCGTCGTTGCCGGTGCCCGCGGGCAGCGGCACGTTGATGGCCGAGCCCTCCCCCGCGCCGCGGCCGCGGTCGGCCAGCCGCCCGGTGCCCTTGGGGTAGAGCTGGTCCTGGTGGACCGAGACCGTCAGCACGTCGGGGTCCTCGGCGAAGACCTCCTCGGTGCCGTTGCCGTGGTGGACGTCCCAGTCGACCACCGCGACGCGCTGCACCCCGTGGTGGCGGCGCACGTGCTGGATGGCGATGGCGGCGTTGGCGAAGACGCAGAAGCCCATGCCCGTCTCCGGGCGGGCGTGGTGGCCGGGAGGCCGCACGAGGGCGTAGGCGTTCTGCACGCGCCCGGTGACGACGGCCGCGGCCGCCTGGACGGCGCCCCCGGCAGCCAGCAGGGCGATCTCCAGGCCGCCCGGCCCGAACGGGGAGGTGCCGTCACCGGCGTCCCCGCCGCGCTCGGCGGCGCTGCCGGCGCGGATGCGCTCCAGGTGCTCGCGGGTGTGGACGGCGAGAACGTCGTCCTCGGTGGCGGGCACCGCGCGGATCCGGTCCAGCTTGGCGCCCAGGCCGCTGACCTCCACGAGCGCCGCGAAGCGCGTCTTGGACTCGGCGGACTCCACGTGGTGGTGGGGCTGGACCAGCCCGCCGGGCCGCACGAAGCCGGCGTGGCTGCCGGTGTCGTGCCAGCCGTACAGCTCTTCCCACACGTAGCCGGTGCGCATGCGCCCTCCCGTCGTCCCGGGCGGCGTGCACGGACCGCGCCGCCGGGGTGCCCCGGACCCTAGGGGCGGCGTGACGCCGCGACAAGGGTCCCGGCGCGGATCCGCGTGGCGCGCCGGACGCTCGCTGCGGATCGCGCGGCGGGAGACGTGGTGCCCGACGGGATCAGCAGGGGGTCAGCGCCGCGGCAGCCGGGCCGACCACCGAGGGGCCGCCGAGCACGACCACGCGCTCGACCCGCAGCCGCCGCACCTCCGCCAGCGTCGCCGCGGGCACGCAGTCCTTCCCGGTGAGCAGCAGCGGCACCCCGCTGGGGCCGGACACGGCGGCGCCGGCCAGGCCGTCGGGGAAGCTCGTCCCGCTGGCCAGCATCACCGCCGAGACGGTGCCGGAGCCGTCGGCGGCGCGCGCCGAGGGACTGCCGTCGGGGTGCACCTGCGCGCTGGTCCGCGCGGCGGTCTCGTAGCGGTCGGCGCCGTACGTGCGCGTCACGGGGGTGCCGGGCAGCAGGGCCGTGAGCTGGGCGACCACGGCGTCGGAGACCGTGCCGGGGCCGCCGAGCACCACCACGCGGCTGGGCGCCAGCGTGGTGATGTCCGCGGCCAGCGACGAGGGCAGCCGCGCCGGGTCGGTGAGCACCAGCGCCCCGCCGACGGCGCCCGCCGCGGCGCCGCCCCCCAGGGCGTCGGCGAAGCCGGTCCCGGAGGCGACGTACAGCGGCGCGCCCGGGTCGGCCAGCACGCTGGCGGCGTACCCGGCGGTGTCGTACCTGTCGTTGCCGTCGAAGCGCTGGACCACGGCCAGGTCGCCCAGCTGCGCGATGGTCCTGTCGCTCACCGACCTGTCACCGCCCAGCACGTACACCTGCTCCACGCGCAGGCGGTGCAGCTCGGCGCGCACCACCGCCGGCAGCTGCCCGTCGGCGGGCACCAGCAGCAGCGGCGCCCGGTACTGGGCCGCCAGGGCGCTGGCGGCCAGCGCGTCGGGCCAGCTGGCGGCCGAGGCGATGAAGGCCGCGTAGGCGCCGTCCTCCTCGGAGAAGACCGCCCGGCTGACCTCGACGGCGGTGCCGATGCGGTCCTCGCCGGCGAGCCGCTGGACCTCCGGCGCGCCCACCGCCCCGTCCGCTGGCGCGGGCTCGGCCGCTGGCGCGGGCTCGACCGCTGGCGCGGGCTCGGCGGCGGCCGCACCGGCGGTGCCCAGCGCGCTCGCGGCGACCAGCGCAGCGGTCATCGCCGCTGCCCTCCAGCCGGTGGTGCGCACAGCCCGTCCTCCAGACGTCATCGGTGTCCCGTCGACCGTGGCACGCCGCGGGCGCGGATCCGCGGCGCCACGCCGCAGCGGGGCGCCGCGGCGCCACCTGCGGGCCGGGGCGGTTGCGCCGATCGCCCCTGGCGGGCGCACCCGCGGCGCTACGTTGCGGTGTGACGTGGGTGACCAGCGCGGGACGCATCGCCGTCGTCGTCCCCTGCGTCGACGAGGCGGCCGCGGTCGGCGCCGTCGTGGACGACCTGCGCGCCGCCCTGCCCGAGGCCACCGTGTGGGTCTACGACAACGCCAGCACCGACGGCACGGCGGCGGTGGCGGCCGCGCACGGCGCCGAGGTGCGGCGCGAGCCGGTGCCCGGCAAGGGCGCGGTGGTCCGCCGGGCGTTCGCCGACGTCGACGCCGACGTGTACGTGCTCGTCGACGGGGACGGCACCTACGACGCCTCCGCCGCGGCCGACCTCGTCGAGGTGCTCCTCTCGGGTCCCTACGACGTCGTGGTGGGCGCCCGCCGCCCCAGCAGCCCCGCCGCCTACCGGCCCGGCCACGCCGCCGGCAACCGGGGCCTGAACCGCCTGGTGGCGCTCGTGTTCGGCACCGGCACCACCGACATGCTCAGCGGCTACCGGGTGATGTCGCGCCGGTTCGTCAAGACCTTCCCCGCCCGCAGCCGCGGCTTCGAGGTGGAGACCGAGCTCACCGTGCACGCCGCCGCGCTGCGCGTGCCCCAGGTGGAGGTCCCCGTCGCCTTCTGCGACCGCCCCGCGGGCAGCGCGAGCAAGCTGCGCACCGTGCGCGACGGTGCGCGCATCCTCGGCTGGGTGGCGCGCCTGGCCCACGCCGAGCGCCCGCTGGCCGTGCACGCCCTGCTCGCCGCCCTGCTCGCGGCGGCGGCGCTGCTGGCGGGCTCACCGCTGGCGGCGGCCGTGCTGGCGGCAGCGGCGCTGGCCACGGGTGCCGTGCTCGGCGGTCTGCGCCGCAGCCGCCACGAGGCGCTGCGCCTGGCGTACCTGCAGCACCGCGCCCCCGGCGGTGGGCTGACCTCGGGCCGCGCCCGCGCGTCCTCGGGCGCGAGGACGGCGCCGCCGGGCCCCCGGACGCCCGTGCCGCACACGCCCTCCTCGCAGACGCCCGCCCCGCCACCGCCCGGCCCGCAGCCCGCGCTCGCCCGGTCCTCCTCCGAGCAGTCCCCGGCCGCCCGCTCCCCCGCCGCCCAGCCACCCGTGACCGCGGGCACCTGATGCCCGCGCCGCCCCCGGCGCAGCCCCTCCCCGCGGGCAGCCCGCGGCGGGCGCTGCGGCACGGCCGCGTGCGGCCCGCCGGCCCGCGGTCGGGCAGCACGAGGTCAGGCGTCCTGAGGTCGGGTGCCCGCTCCGCCCTGGCGTGGGCCGCCGCGCTGGTGCTGCTGCAGCTGGTCCTGCTGGCGGGGCTGGTCGGGGCGCAGGCGGTGCCCAACGGCCCGGTGATCGAGCACCTCGCCGAGGCCCTGGCCGACGGCGACTACGGGCCCTCCTACGTCCCGGACGGCCTGGGCGGGCGCGCGGACCGCTTCACCGAGTGCGTCGTGCTCGGCTACGGCGTCAGCTCCGCCGACGACCCCCGCTCCTTGTGGGTGCGCGCCATCGGCGGCCCGCGCCTGGAGGCGTGCGGCGCGGGCGCCAGCCAGATCCGGGCGCTGGCGGCGGGGGCCACGGTGCTGCCGCCGGCCGCGTACTACCGCTACTGGAACGGCTACGCCGTCATCACCCGTCCCGTCCTGGCGACCCTGGGCGTTCCCGGCGTGCGCGTGGTCTCCGGGGCGCTGCTCGCGGCCGCCGGCCTGGCGGCGTGGGGCGCGCTGCGGCGCCGGGCAGGGGCCTCCACCGCCTGCGCGCTGGTGCTGCCGGTGGCCCTCGCCACCAACGCCCTGACCACCCCCGCCCTCGCCTCCAGCCACGCCCTCGCGCTGGCGGCCATCGCCGCCGGCGTGGCGCTGACGGCGGTCGCCACCGGGTCGGAGCGCCTGGAGGGCTGGCGCGGCGCCGCCGTGGGCGCCGGTGGCGCGGGAGCGCTGCTGGCCTACACGGACCTGCTCACCACACCGGCGGCGTCCTGGAGCCTGTGCGCCGCCGCCGCCGGCGCCGTCGCCCTGGGCGGCGCTGCCGGCCGCAGCGGGCCCCGCGCGCCCGGCGCGCCCAGGGAGCAGCTGCCCGCCGCGGCGTCCGCCGTGGCCGCGGCGGTCGCCGCCTGGCCGGTCGCCTACGGGGTGACGTGGGCCTCCCGCTGGGTGATCGCCGCCGCCGTGCAGGGCCCCGGAGTCTTCACCGCGGTGCGGGAGAAGTCCGCCGAGCGCCTCGACGGGGCCCGCGCCTCCGTCGACCCCTCGTTCGGCACGCCGACCGCCGCCAACACCGCGTGGTGGCTCGACACGGTCCCCACGGCCCGGGCGCTGCTGGCGGTGGCCGCCGTCGTCGTCGTCCTGGCCCTCGCGGTGGCGGTGCGGCGCCGCGGCGCCGGCGCGCTGCTGCTCGCGGCGGTGCTGGCCGCCCCGGCGCTGGTGGTGCCCGCCTGGTACGAGGTGCTGAGCAACCACTCTCAGGTGCACGCCTTCTTCACCTACCGCAGCGTCCCCGCGGCCGTCGGGGTGGTGGTGTCCGCGTGCCTGCTGGCCGCGACCGGCCCCGGGGCCCCAGCCCGCTGGCGGCAGGTGCCTGTGTGAACAGTGCGTGACGTCTCACCGCGTCGGGAACAACCTCGGCGGCGGCTGGGCTCTGGCTGGGTGGCAGCAGCGGGGGCGACCCCGCGCGCCACCGCTCGTCCCGCCCCTGGAGGACCACGATGACGCTGCGCGAGGAACGCTCCGCGCCCGCCCCCGCGCCCGGCGCACCCGTCCCGGCCTCCGGCAGGACGACGACGGCGGGCGCCGCCCCCGCCCCCGTGCAGCGCAGCCTGCTCGGCACGGTGCTCGTGCTCGGCGCGTTCGTGGCGATCGGCCCGCTGACCATCGACATGTACCTGCCGGCGCTGCCGACGATCACCTCCGAGCTGCAGACCACCGAGGCCGCGGTGCAGCTGACGCTCACCGGCACGCTGGTGGGCCTGGCGCTGGGGCAGCTGGTGCTGGGTCCGCTGTCCGACGCCCTCGGCCGCAAGGGCCCGCTGCTGGCCGGGACCGCGCTGCACGTGGTCAGTTCCGTGCTCATCCTCTTCGCCCCCGACATCACCACCCTGGGCGTGCTGCGCGTCCTGCAGGGCGTGGGCACCTCCGCGGGCGCCGTCATCGCGCTGGCCGTGGTGCGCGACAGCCTGTCGGGGCGGGCCGCGGCCACCATGCTGTCGCGGCTGTTCCTCGTCATCGGCGCGGCCCCGGTGCTCGCGCCCACCATCGGCGGGCTGGTGCTGGGCGTCACCTCCTGGCGCGGGGTCTTCGCGGTGCTGGCCGTCTACGGCGTGGCGCTGCTGGTGCTCGGGAGCCTGGCGCTGCGCGAGACGCTGCCCGCCGAGCGCCGCCAGCCCCTGGCGGTGCGCGCCACGCTGCGCACCTTCGGCGCGCTCCTGCGCGACAGGGCCTACCTCGGCCTGGTCGGCGTGGCAGGGCTGACGATGGCGAGCCTGTTCAGCTACGTCTCGGGCGCCTCCTTCGTCTACCAGGAGCAGTTCGGGCTGGACCAGCAGCAGTTCGCGTTCCTCTTCGGCGCCGGCGCGGTCTGGCTGATCGGCGCCACCCAGCTCAACCCGGTGTTCCTGCGGCGCTTCGAGCCGGCCCAGGTGCTGCTCGGCGGCAACCTCGCCGCCGTGGCCGCCGCCGTCGTCCTGGTGGTCCTCGCCACCACCGGCACCGGCGGGATCTGGGGCGTCGCACTGCCGCTGTGGGCGGTGCTGTTCGCCGGCGGCCTGGCCCTGCCCAACGCCCCCGCGCTGGCGCTGTCGCGCCACGGCGAGGCGGCCGGGTCGGCCGCGGCGCTGCTGGGCGCGGTGCAGTTCGGCGTCGGCGCGCTGGTCTCGCCGCTGGTCGGGGTGCTCGGCAACGACGCGACGGCGATGGCCTCGGTGATCCTCGGCGCGGCCCTGGCGGCCAGCGCAGTGTTGCTCGGTGTCGTGCGGCCCTGGCGGCTCGGCCCGGTCGACGTCGAGCCCGGCGCCGGCGCCCACTGACGCGCCGCCCCCCGGGGCCCGGCCGCCTCAACCTCCCCGACCGCAGCCGAGCGCTCGGCTGCGGTCCCACACCCCCGCGGAACCGCAAAGGGAGCGCCCGGCTGCGGTCCCACACCCCCGCGGAACCGCAAGGGAGCGCTCGGCTGCGGGGGACGGGTGCCGGGGCCTACAGGTAGCCGGCGGGCTCGGGGCCCTCGGCAAGCGCCGTCGGCACCACGTGGCGGCCGCTGACGCCGTGGACGATGAGGCGCAGCCAGTGGTCGCGCTGACCTGGGGCCCACGGCTCCACGCCGCTCTCGCGGGTGCGGCGCTGCACGTCCTCGGTGTGGTCCTCGCCCACCTCCTCGGCCAGCGCCCGCACCAGCACGCTCCAGCCACCGTGGTCGCGCTCGTCGAGCTGGTCGACCTCGAAGGTGACGTTGGCGTGCTGAGCGGCGTCGTGGACGGCGCCCGCGCCGGTCCGCACCACGAGCACCTCGTGCTCCACGGCGTAGTTCAGCGGCACCACCAGCGGGTAGCCGCCGACCATCACGCCGATGCGCCCCACGCGGTGCGCCCGCAGCAGGGCCCAGCACTCCTCGGTGCTGAGCTCGCGGGGCCCCTCGCGGTCCTCGCCACCGCGCTCGTCGCCGCGCCCGTCACCGCGCCCGTCCTCGCCACCCGTGCCAGCGTGCTGCGTGCTCACGGCCGCCATCCTCCCCGCACCGCGCGCTCCCGGCAGGTCGACGGCGCGGGACCCCCCGGCGCCCGGCTCAGCCCGCGCCCGGCTCATCCCGCGCCGGGAGCGGCGGCGTCGGCGGGCCGCTCGTGCGCGGCGCGGGCGCGCGAGGCCAGCGTGGTGCCCAGCGTGGTGCCCGCGGCCAGGCCGACCCCGATCATCGCCGCCTGCAGCAGCTGCCCGCCGCCGGTGCCGGTCGGGGCGCCGCTGACCACGGAGAAGAGGCCCTGGTAGATCGCCAGGCCCGGCAGGAGCGGCACGATCGCGCAGGTGACGGTGATCGCGGCCGGCACCCGCGTGCGCCGGGCCAGGGCCTCCGCGCCGTAGCCGACCACCAGCGCCGCCAGCGCCGCGCCCACCGCCACGGCGGCGCCGGCCGTGGTGAGCGCCGCCGAGACGAGGTAGCCCAGCGCGCCCCAGCCCGCCGCCTGCGCGGCGGCCCGCGGCCCGGCGAAGGAGGCCACCGCCCACGCCCCGGAGGCCACCGCGGCGCCCAGCGCGCGCACGGGCAGCGGCCACGGGACCACGGAGGCGGAGTACAGCACGAGGTCCACCCCGAGCCGGGAGGCCAGGTCGAGCACCCCGCCGATGCCCACCACGATGCCCAGCGTCAGCAGCAGCACCTCCAGCAGCCGTCCGCTGGCGGTGACGAGGAAGCCGTTGATGGCGTCGTCGGCGGCGCCCACCAGGGACAGGCCGGCGAGCAGCGCGATGATGCCGGAGGCCACCACCAGCGACGGCGGCAGCGCCGAGAGCTCCACCGGCAGCCCCGGCACCGCCAGCAGCGTCACGGCCACCGCGGTGGCCAGCGCGGCCCCGGCGGCCTGCAGGAAGAAGGAGGGCAGGCCCCACCCGCCCAGGCGCCGCAGGCACAGGTCGATGAGCGCCGTGGTCGCAGCCGAGATCAGCACCACCACCGGCCCGCCGCCCAGCAGCACCACGACGCCGGCGGCCATCAGCGCCAGCGCCGCGGTGACCACCACCGGGCGGTAGCGGTGCGGCGCCTCGAGCACCTCGTCGAGGCGGGCGTGCACCTGCTCGAGGGGAGGACGCTGCTGCTGCACCTCGTGCGCCAGGGTCACCAGCCGGCTGAGCCGGTGGTAGTCGGCGGCGCGGCCCTGCACCACCCGCAGCACGCTGGTGGAGCCGGTCTCCGCGGCGTCGTGGGCGACGAGGATGGAGGTGAAGGTGATGTCCACCTGCGCCGGCAGGCCGTACGCCGCGCAGGTGCGCCGGATCGCCTCCACCGAGGCGGCAGCGGTGGCGCCCAGGGAGAGCATCGCCTCCCCGAACCTGACGGCCACCTCCAGCACCTCGCGCACCTGCGGCTCGGCCAGCCCGGCCCGCTGCGCGCGCCGTCCGACGGGAGAGGCCGGCCGGCGCCCGGCGATGCGCCGGTCCAGCCGGGTGATGAGCTGGCGTCGCGGCGGGTGCGGGTCAGCCACGGGCGCGACCCTACGGGCCGCCCAGGGGCAGCGATCAGGGGCAGCGCTAAGGGGCAGCGCTCAGGGCAGTGATCAGGAGTAGCGCAGCGCCCTCGCCTCGACGTCGAGCAGCACCTGGTCGGCGACGGCGGGGCTGACCTCCCCGCGGCGCCGGGCGCGGAGCACCGCCTCCCGCTCGGCCTCGCTGGCCATCGCGAGCACCTCGCGCAGCTGCCCGTGCTCGCCGTCGGCCCCCTCGTCGACCAGCTCCTGCACCGCCGCGCGGTAGTCCAGCCGGGAGCGGTACTGCTCCTGGACGGCGTGCCGCACCCGCTCGGGCACCTCACCGCCCAGGGCGTCCAGGCGGGCGAGCGCCGCCTCGGTGGTGGCCCGGTGCAGCCGCCGGGCGTCGGCAGCGGGGTCGGCGTCGCTGGCCACCCCCAGCCGCCGGACCACCGGCGCCAGCGTCAGGCCCTGCAGCACCAGCGTCACGAGGACGACGACGAGGGCGACCACCACCACCTCCTCGCGGAAGGGGAAGGCGCCGCCGTCGTCCACCACCTGCGGCAGCGCCAGCGCCGTCGCGACGGTCACCACGCCCCGCATCCCGGCCCACGAGGTCACCGCTGACTCCCGCCAACCCGCGGGCGTGGCGGAGTCCTCCCGCCGGGCGCGCCGGCCGGCGAGCCCGGAGGCGGTGAAGACCACCACGGCGCGGGTCACCACCAGCACCCCGACCACCGCGGCGGCCAGGCGCCACGTCGGGCCGTCGCCCAGCAGCGAGGCGCCGAGCAGCACCCGGGTCAGCTCCACCCCGAGGAAGCCGAACAGCAGCCCGCTGACCGCGAAGTCCACGTAGCGCCACACCGCCCGGCCCAGCAGCCAGCCCGCTGAGGTCGACTCGGCGAAGGCGGTGCTGCGCAGGTACAGGCCGGCCGCCAGCACGGCCAGCACGCCGGAGGCCTCCACCTGCTCGGCCAGCAGGTACAGCCCGAACGGCACGGCCACGGTCACGGTGGTCTCCGCCGCGGGGTCGTCCAGGCGCCCCAGCGCCCAGCGGGCCAGCAGGCCCCCGGCGAGCCCGAGCGCCAGGCCGCCGACCACGGCCACCAGCAGGCCGACGCCGACCTGCGCCACCCCCACGCCGCCGGCGACCACCGCCATGACCGCCAGCTGGTAGACGACCAGCGCGGTGGCGTCGTTGAACTGCCCCTCCCCCTCCAGCACCGTGACCAGGCGCGGCGGCAGGTGCAGCCGGCTGGCCACCGCGCTGGCGGCCACCGGGTCCGGCGGGGCCACCACGCCGCCCAGCACCACGGCCACCGCCCAGGGCAGCCCGAGGGCGTGCGCGACCACGGCCACGAGGGCGGCCGTCAGCAGCGTCAGCCCCACCGCGAGCCCGAGGACGGGACGGGCGGCCTCGCGCAGCTCGCGCACCGAGGTGACCTGCGTGGCGGCGAACAGCAGCGGTGGCAGCACCAGCGGCAGGATGAGGTCCGGCGGCAGCTGCGGGGAGGGCACGGCGGGCACCAGGCCGAGCACCAGCCCGTACACGGTGAGCAGCACCGGCTGGGGCACGCCGATCCTGTCGGCGGTGGGGGTGAGCACCACCAGGCCCAGCACGAGCAGCCCCAGCAGGGCGACGGCGTCCACGCACCCGATCCTGGGCGCCACCCCGGCCCGCGGCGAGGCGATCAGCCGCCGCGCGGCGGCGAGGTCACGGGGGCGCGCGGCCCGGTGACCCAGGCGCGCACGGCGCGGCGCGGCGCGGCCCGAGGGACCAGCGAGGACCAGCCGGGCGCCCGGGACCAGGATGTGCCCATGCCGGTGCACCACCCGGGCGCGAGCCCGGGAGCCCCCCTCTGCCTCCCGCGGGTCGCCCGGGCCTGCCGCAGGTGACGCTCCTCCCGGGCCGCGGCGGCGCGGCGGCACCCGGCCGGGCGATCGCCGGGGCCTTCGCGGGCGCGGTGCTCGTGGGCACGCTGCTGCTCGCGCTGCCCGTCTCCACCGCCTCCGGCCAGCGGGCCTCCCTGGAGGACGCCCTGTTCACCGCCACCTCGGCGGTGTGCGTGACGGGCCTGGCCACGGTCGACACCGGCACGTACTGGTCCCTGACGGGCCAGCTGGTGGTCCTCGCGCTCATCCAGGTGGGCGGGCTGGGCATCATGACGGCGGCCACCGTCGTGGCGCTGCTGCTCTCGCGCCGCCTCGGCGTGCGGGCGCGGCTGGTGGTCAGGGCGGAGACCCGGGCGCTCGGCCGTGACGACGTGCGGCGGGTGGTGCGTCGCGTCGTCGCCTTCAGCCTCGCGTGCGAGGCCGTCGTCGCGGCGCTGCTGGCGCTCCGGCTCATCACCGGTTACGGCACCCCTGTGGGGCGCGCGGTCTACGAGGGCGTCTTCCACGCCGTCTCCGCCTTCAACAACGCGGGCTTCGCGCTGTACAGCGACAACCTGGTGCGCTTCGCCGCCGACCCGTGGGTGTGCGGGGTGGTGGCCGCGGCGGTGGTGGTCGGCGGGCTCGGGTTCCCGGTGGTCTTCGAGCTGGTCGAGGGGTGGCGGCGCCCGTCCACGTGGTCGGTGACGACGCGCATCACCGTGACCACCACCGCCGTCCTGCTCGTGGGCGGGTGGGCCGCGGTGCTGCTCACCGAGCGCGACAACGCGGCGACCCTGGGCAGCGCGGGTCTGCCCGGCCAGCTGCTGGCGGCGTTCTTCCACTCGGCCATGGCCCGCACCGCGGGCTTCAACAGCCTCGACGTCGGGGCCATGACACCGGCGACGCTGCTGGTCACCGACGCGCTGATGTTCATCGGCGGCGGCAGCGCCGGGACGGCCGGCGGCATCAAGGTCACCACGGCTGGGGTGCTCGCCTTCGCGGTGTGGGCCGAGGTGCGCGGGCACCCCGACGTCGCTGCGGGCCACCGGCGCCTGCCGGCGGCCACGGTCCGCCAGGCGCTGACGGTGGTGCTGCTCGGCGTGGCGCTGGTGGTGGGCTCCACGCTGGCGCTGCTGGAGCTCAGCGACCACAGCTTCGAGGCGGTGCTCTTCGAGGCGGTCTCGGCCTTCGCCACGGTCGGCCTGTCCACCGGCATCACCGCGGACCTGCCACCGGCCGCGCACCTGGTGCTGGTGGCGCTGATGTTCCTGGGCCGCACCGGTCCCCTCACCGTCGCCTCGGCGCTGGCCCTGCGCCAGCGCACGCACCACTACCGGCTGCCGGAGGAGCGCACGATCGTCGGCTGAGCACCCCGCCACGCACCGGCCCGCTCAGCGCGGGCGGCGCGGCTCAGCCCTCGTCGGACGACGACGGCGCGGCAGGACCCGCGGACGGCGCGGCGGCCCGCGGAGCTGCGCCTCCGCCGCTGGTGCTGGTGCCCCGCAGCGGGTGGCGGTGGCGGCGCCGCCACGGCGCCACCCCCAGGCCGCCCTCGTTGGGGGCCTCGACCTCCAGGCCGTAGTGGTCGCCGACCTGCGCGAGCAGCTGGCGGCGCTGCGCCCTGTCGTACACGCGCCGCTCGCGGCGGAAGGCGATGACGGTGGCCCAGCACAGCAGCAGCATGACCACGCTGAAGGGCAGCGCCACCATGATCGCGGCGCTCTGCAGCGCCGTCAGCCCGTCGGAGCCGCCCGCCAGCAGCAGCGCGCTGGCCAGCGCCGCGGTGGCCAGGGTGAAGAAGACCCGCACCCAGCGCGAGGGCTCGGCCGACCCGCCCGTGGCGATCATCCCCATGACCAGGGCGCCGGAGTCCGCGGAGGTGACGAAGAAGACGACGATGAGCAGGATCGCCCCGCCCACCAGCACCGGGGCGCCGGGCAGCGCCTCGAAGAGCTGGAACAGCGCGCCCTGCAGGTCCACGGTGCCGTCGGCGGCGAGCATCGACCCGGGCTCGCGCAGCTCGCGGATGACCGCCGAGCCGCCGATCACCGAGAACCAGGCGATGGTCAGCAGGGTGGGCACGAGCAGCACCCCGAGCACGAACTCGCGCACGGTGCGCCCGCGGCTGACGCGGGCGATGAAGACGCCGACGAACGGCGCCCACGACATCCACCAGCCCCAGTAGAAGGAGGTCCAGGCGCCCTGCCACGCCTCCCCCTCCGGGCCCTGCAGCGCGCTGACGCTGAACGCGAGCCCCACGAAGCCCTGCACGTAGGCGCCCAGGGACTGCACCATCTCGCGCAGCACGGAGACCGTGGGACCGGCGAGGAGCACGAACACCAGCAGCGCCGCGGCGAGCAGCAGGTTGGAGGTGGAGAGCCACTTCATGCCCTTGGCCACCCCGGAGAGCACCGAGAGCAGCACGAAGACGGTGATGACGGCGATGATCCCGACGTTGGCCCAGGCGCCGAGCTCCGGCAGCCCGACCACCTCCAGGCCCGCGCCGATCTGCAGCACGCCGAGCCCGAGGGAGGTGGCCACCCCGAACACCGTCCCGATGAGGGCCAGGGCGTCGATGGCGTTGCCCCAGCCCCCGTGCACGCGCCGGCCCAGCAGCGGCTCCAGCGCCCAGCGGATGGAGATGGGGCGGCCGCGGCGGTGGATGGCGTAGGCCAGGGCCAGCCCGACGACCACGTAGATCGACCAGGCGTGCAGGCCCCAGTGCAGGTAGGTCTGCGACAGCGCCCCGAGCGCGAGCTGCGGCGGGGTCCCCTCCCGCCCCGGCGGCGGGGTCACGAAGTGGCTCAGCGGCTCGCTGGCTCCGTAGAACACCAGCCCGATGCCCATCCCCGCGGCGAAGAGCAGTCCGAACCACGCCAGTGCGGAGAACTCCGGCTCCTCCTCGTCGCGGCCGAGCTTGATGTCGCCGAAGCGGCTGAAGCCCATGGTCAGGGAGAAGGCCACGAAGAAGGCGGCGATGAGCACGTAGTACCAGCTGAAGCCGGCGACGACGGCGGACTGCGCCGCCCCGAAGAAGGTGCTCGCGCTGCCGGGAGAGGTCATCGCGAAGACGCTCAGCCCGACGACGACGACGGCGGCCGGCCAGAACACCCACGGCACGACGCGCCCCCCGGCCGGCGCGGTGGCCGGGGAGGCCGGTGGCGCGGACGCGGGCGTCCCTTCTGTCCTGGTCTGGGTGCTCACGCCGTGCGAGGCTAGCTGCGTCGGTGATCACGTGCAGGGCCCGCGAGGGCCCCTGGGAGCCCCGCAGCGCTCCGACCAGCGGCTGGAGCCCCCAGGACCGTGACCCGACTGAGACGTGCGTCGGCGGCCGGACCCGTGGGCGCCGGGACCGGGGCGCCGGGACCGGGCGCGGCCGGGCGCCCAGGACCGGCCCGGTTCCCCCGAGCTGCCCTGACGGCCCGGCGCGGTCAGCCGCTGCCGCGCAGGTCCTCGGGCGCGTCGGCGCCGGCCGAGGACGGCGCCGGGCCGGCGTCGTCGCGCAGCACGGCCAGCAGGGCCGCGCGCCGCTGCGGCGACCAGTGCTCCAGCGCGGCGACCACGGCGTCGGAGCGCCGCTCGACCCACTCCCGCGCCAGGGCGCTGCCGCGCCGGGTCAGCCGGAGGAGCACCTCGCGGCGGTCGTCGCCCTGCACGCGCTCGAGCAGCCCGAGGCCGGAGAGCCTGTCGGCGGTGCGCGAGGCGGTGGAGACCGCTGAGCGTGTGGCCGCCGCGACGGCCGAGACGCTGCTCGGCCCCTGCTCGTGCAGCACGACCACCACGCGCAGCTGGGGCGGGGAGAGGCCGGCGTCGAGCTCGGCCGCCGCGGCGGTGATGACGTCGATGACGCGCGCCGCCGCCGCACCGAGGACCCGCCGGTCGTCGTCGTCCACAGCCGGCCACTGTGCCACCGGGGCCCTCCGGGCCTCGCCGGATGACGCTCCGGTGACGCGAGAAGGCCTTCGGCTTGCACGGACCTTTGCACATCGCAAAGGTTGCCCTGAACCACCGACCGGCTCCAGGGACGCGGGCCGCACGACCACAGAGGGGCCGAGACCGTGCTCACCTCCGCCGAGTTCACCGCCACCACCACCTACACCGCCGCCCAGTACCACCTGGTGCTCTACGGCTTCGTCGTCGCACTGTTCGCCCTCTTCGCCACCGGCCTGTACGGCGTCTCGACGAAGGGCGAGGTGGCGCGCCAGTACCGCGGCGCGGCCATCGCGAGCACCGCCATCTGCTGGGTCGCCGCGCTGGCCTACCTCGCGCTGGTCCTCGAGTGGGTCTTCGGCTTCACGGCGTCCGCCGACGGGTCCGCCTACACCCCCGACCCAGGCACCGTCGTCACCGAGCTGCGCTACATGGACTGGTCGGTCACCGTGCCGCTGCTCGTGTGCGAGCTGCTGGCCGTCGCCGTCCTGTCCCGCTCGGCGGCGCTGCGCTGGCGCGCGGTCGGGGTGGGCTCCGCCTTCCTCATGATCGCCACCGGCTACCTCGGCGTCGTCTACGGCACCGGTGGTGGCACGACCACCGCGGCCCTGTGGGTCTGGGGCGCCGTCAGCACCGTCTTCTTCGTCGTGCTGTACGTGCTCGCGGTGCAGGCCTACCGGGCCACCGCCCCAGCCGTCGGCGCGGAGACCCGCACCAGCTACCGCAACGCCCTGGTGCTGCTGTTCAGCGTCTTCGGCGCCTACCCGCTGGCCTACCTGGTCCCGGTGTGGGCCGGCTCGAACCCGGGCGCCTGGGGCACCACCGAGCAGCTCGTCTTCACCTTCGCCGACATCACCGCCAAGGCGGGCTTCGGCGTCCTCATCCACAAGGTCGCCAAGCTGCGCACCGCCGAGGACGCCCGACGCGCCGGCGGCGGCGCCGACGAGGCCCTCGCGGCCAGCACGCCGGACACCGTGCCGAGCACCGTGTGGATCTCCGGTGACCTGGTGGCCACTCCCCCGGCGCTCGTCGCCACTGTGCCGGCGGGGGGTGACGGAGTCCGCGCCGCCGCAGCCCCGGCGGCCACCGCCGCCGCGAACGGCGCCCGCGTCCGCCAGCCCCGCCGCTGACCCGGCGGCGGTGGTCCCCCTGGAGGCGGTGACGCACCCGTGAGCGCCTCGAGGGGCCACCCCGGTGGCCTGACGGCGAGCACATCGGCGAGCACGGCGGCGAGCACGGCGGCGCCGCGTCCCACCCCACCGACCGCCGACATCGGACCGGACGAGCAGCAGCTGCCGCCGATGTCCCCCCAGTGGCGCGCCGCCGTCCTGGGGCTGCCGTGGGTGGCCGCGACGGGCTGCGTCCTGGCAGCGGCCGCGGCCACCTCCGCGGCCGGCGGTGGGGCGGCCGGCCTCGCAGACGCCGCCAGGGGCGCGGGCCTGTCCGCCGGGCCCCTGGCAGCACCCGTGCTCGGGATGAGCCTGCTCGTGGGCCTGCCCCACGGGGCCGTGGACCTCCTGCGCCCCGAGACGGGCGCCACGGGGTCGCGCGCCCGCCGCGCCGCTGCGGGAGGGCTGTACGCCCTCGCCGCAGCGGCGTCCTTCGGGGCGTGGATGCTGGTCCCGCTGCCGGTCCTGCTGGTGCTGCTCGTGCTGGCGGTGGTGCACTTCGGCACCGCCGACGACGTCACGGCCCGGTGGTCCGGGGACGCCGCCGGACCGGCGCGCAGGCTCCTGCGCGTCGTGGGACTGGGCGGTCCGCCGGTGGTGCTCACCCTCGGCCTGCACGGCAGCGCGGTGGCCACCGTCCTGGACGGCCTGTCCGGCGGTGCGGGCGCCACCGTCTCCGGCGCGGCGCGCGCCGCGGTCCCCCTCGTGCTCGCCGCAGCGGCGGCGCTGGCGGTGGACGGCGCGCTGCGCCGCCGCTGGGGGGCCGTCGTCGAGCCGGTCGCGCTCGTGGCGCTGTGCGCCCTGGTCACACCCCTGCTCGCCTTCGCCGTCTACTTCGGTCTGTGGCACTCCTGGCGGCAGGTGGCCCGGATGGTGGCCGCCGACGCCGTCCGCGGACGCGCCGGGGTGCCCGCCGCCCTGCGCGGCTTCGCGGCGCAGGCGGTCCTGCCCACGGCCGTCTCGCTCGCGGTGCTCGGGGCGCTGGTGGTCCTGGGCGGTGCGCACGTGCTCGTCACCGCCCTCGCAGCGGTCCTGTGCGTGACCGTCCCGCACGCCGTCGCGGTGGCCCGCGTCGACGCGAGCACCCGTGTGCTCCCCCAGTGCGCCACCGGCTGACAGGTCGGCCACCCGAAGGCCACCGGCGACGGCGGACGAGAGCGCGCCAGGGCGCGCGAGGGCGCACGAGTGCTCAGAAGGGACACGGCGCGTCGGTCGGGCTGGCGCCCGTCCACCGCTCGGCCGCTCCGACCACGGCACCTCCCGCGCCGCGACGAGCCGGGGCGGACCTCGGCGGCGGCACCGGCCCGCCGGGCGGACCGGGAGGTTCCGTCGGGTCGAAGGGGTGGGGTGGTCCCCACGCAGCTGACCCCAGCACCCCGTCCAGCCGCGATCCCCCGCGAGCGGGAGGTGCCCCCCGCCGCCCGCGCCCCCGAGCCGTCTCCCGCACCGACCGGCGGGGGTTCACCAGCCAGCGACGCAGCGGGTCGACGGTCGCCGGGGGCCGCACCTGCGGGACACCGCCGACCACCCGCACCTCCCACACGCCCATCCCCACCTGCAGGTGGTGGCGCGGGCACAGGAGGACGCCGTTGCCGACGTCCGTCGGCCCGCCCGCCACCCACTCGAGGACGTGGTGGGCCTCCAGCCACGCCAGCGGGGCGTCGCAGCCGGGCACCACGCAGCCGCCGTCGCGGGCGAAGAGGGCCCGCCGCTGCGGCGGGGTGAAGCAGCGCACCGCTCGCCCGAGCGCCAGCACCGTCGCGTCGGCGCCCTCGGCGGACAGCAGCACGGTCTGCAGCACCCCGCGGGCCGCCAGCGTCCGCAGCACGGCGGTGGGCAGCGGCCCCGTCTGCTCGCACACCGCCCGGCCGGCACCCTCCAGCTCGCGCAGCTGCTCGAGCGTGGCGGTGACCACGATGCGCGGGGGCTCCCCGCCGCGCGTGGTGCCGGTGTCGGCGGCGCTGAGGGCGATGAGGCCGAGGGCGTCCGCACGGCGCTGAGGAGCGGTGCGCTCGTCCCGCACGGTCTTCGTGAGCCGCTGGGCGCCGTCGCCGTCGGGCCCGTCGTCGTCGGGCCGGGCACCGTCGTCGTCGGCGACCTCCGCCTCGACGCTGGGGGTGGGCCTGCTGAAGTGGTCGATGGCGGCGAGGTACTGGGCGCCGGTGACGGGGTCGAGGTTGCCGCGCACCGAGACCCAGCCGTCCTCGTGCACGGTGTGGTCCAGGCGGCGCTCCTCCAGCGCGTCGGGGTCGAAGGAGCCGTCGGCCCGCTTCGGGTCGAGCACGTCCCGCAGCTCCTCGCAGAGCGCTACGGCCTCGGCGTGGCTGAGCCCGGGCAGGTCGTCCGCGAGGTCCCTGTCCAGCTCGGCGCCCGACTCCCGGCGCACCGCCCGCGGCAGCGAGCGCAGCAGGCGCGCGGCGAGGTCGAACACGTCGGTCGAGATGCGCCCGGCGGCGTGCAGCGCGGTCACCGCCGGCATCGGGGGCTGGTGGACGTGCCCCGCGCCGGTGGCGCGCGAGAGCAGCTCGAGCCTCTTGGCCGCGGCGGGGTCGTACCCGGCGGAGCCGCTCAGCAGGCCGACGTGGTCGGCGGCCCCCACCGCGTCGAGGTCGGAGCGGGTGAAGGAGCCCATGAGCTGCAGCACCGCGGAGTCGACCAGGCGCCCGAGCACCACGACCTCCTGCAGGGCCCCTGCCCGGTCCACCGGCTCCAGCGAGCCGAGCCACCCGCACGCCTCGACGACCTCGCGCAGGGCGGCCTGCGCATCCTCGAGCGCTGCGCCGAGGCGCCCGCCCGAGGTGGTCGTCGAGGTCATGCCGCAGACGCTACGAGGGGCCACCGACAGTCGAACGGGCGTCCAGACGCCCTGCACAGGACCCAGTTGGGCGCGACCTGAGGTCCACCCGTTCGGAGCAGTGCCCGCCACCCCGGTCGCGCCGGGCGGTCACCCTCCCGGCGCGAGCGCCAGCACCAGGGCGAGCAGCCCCGCGCAGCAGCAGGCGACGGCGAGCGCGAGGTGCAGCCACGCTCCCCCGCTGCGCGCCAGGTCGCCGTCCCGCAGCAGCAACGCGGTGACCCGTCGGGACCGCCGGGCGCTGGCCACCCACACCCCCACCGCCGCGGCCACCCCGACCGCCCCCACCGCTAGCGCGACCCAGCCCCACGCGTCGGCGAGCAGGCGCGCCCCCACCACGGCCCCCACCAGCAGCGCCAGCGCCGTCCGCCGCCACGCCAGCGCCGTGCGCTCGGGCTGCAGCCCGGCGTCGAAGACGCGCCGCTGGCCGGTCACCGCAGGACGACGGCGAGGGCCACCAGCACACCGGCGACGACGACGCCGACCGCCAGCGGCAGCGCGAGCAGCGGGGCTGCGAGCGGCTCGCCTCGCCGCATGGCCCGCTCGTCGCGCGCCCACCCGGCCCAGGCCTGCAGCGGCACGAGGATCCCCAGCGCGATGAGCACCAGCGAGGCGGCCAGCCGCAGCTGCGGCTGCAGCGGCAGGGTGAACGCCTCCAGCGCCACCCCGGCCGCCAGCAGCGCCAGCGAGGTGCGCAGCCACGCCAGGAACGTGCGCTCGTTGGCCAGCGTGAAGCGGGGGTCGGGCTCGCTGCCCTGCCCGAAGACGCTGCGGGGGAAGCGGGCGCGGGCCACGGTCCTCCTCACCGGCGCGCACGTCGCGCGGCCGTCGCTGCTGCCGGTCGGCGGCTGCTGCCGTCAGCGGGAGGGTCGCACAGCCCCGTCGACGTCCCCGGGCCCGTCGTCCACCGACCCCGCGTCCACCGGCCCGTCGCCCGCAGCCCCCGCCGCGCGCGCCACCGGCACCTGCTCCCGGTCCAGCTCCACCAGCAGCCGACGCAGGTGCTCCCCGCGCTCGCCCAGCCGCTCTTCGGCCTGCGCGAGCAGGCGCCCGGCCTCCCGGACCATGGCGCGACCCCGCGCCGACAGCCGCACGAGGCGGCCACGGGGCCGGGCGGGGTCATCCACGACCTCCAGCAGGCCCGCGCGCACCAGGCCGGCCACGAGGTCCTGCTGGGCCTGCCGCGTGGTGCCGAGGGCGCGGGCCAGGTCCGAGGGCGCCGTGCCGCTCTCGGCGAGGTGGGCGAAGACGAGCGACTGCGCCCCCGACAGGCGCGGCCAGCCGCGCTCGGCGAGCCCCTCGCGCAGCTCCGCGTCCAGGCGCCGCCCGGCCTGCAGCAGCAGGTGCGCCAACGGCATCCGTCCGTGCTGCACGTTGACAGGTTACCTGACACACTGGCTGACAGGTCACCTGACACCGGGTGGTGGAGCGGGTGGCCGGGCGGTCGGTGGAGAGACAGGCGCAGCGGAGGGCAGAGGCGTGGACGTGGTGGTCTTCGGAGCGGCGGGCGCGGTGGGCGGGCACGCGGTGCGCCTGCTCCTCGGGCGGGGGCACGGCGTGGTCGCCGTGGCGCGGCGCACGATCGAGGTCCCGCCGGGCAGCACGGGTGGCACCGGCGGCACGGACGGCACCACCGGCACCGGGCGGGTGCGCCAGGTCACCGGCGACGTCCGCGACGCCGCCGTGGTGGAGCAGGCCCTCGACGGCGCGGACGCCGTCCTGTGGTGCGTCGGGGTCACGAAGACCTCGGGCGGCGACGTCGGCAGGTCCTCCCTGCCCGCCGTCGTCACCGCCGCGGCCCGCACCGGTGCGCGGCGCCTGGTCGCCGTCTCCGGCGCGGGCGCCGACCTGCCGGGTGACCGCAAGGGCGCCGGCGCCCGCCTGGTCTCCACGCTGATGCACCGCGTGGCCCGCGACGTCGTGGAGGACCGCGAGGCCGAGCACGCGCTCCTCGCCGGCTCGGACCTGGACTGGACGCAGGTGCGCCCGCCCCGCCTGGTCGAGCGGCCCGGCGCCGGTCGCTACCTGCTCACCACCGAGGCGCCCGGCCTGCGCTCGCCCGCGCTGGCCAAGGCCGACGTCGCGCTGGCGATGGTCGACCTCGTCGAGGGGCGCGAGTGGCTCGGCGCCGCCCCCTTCCTCGTGGCGGCACGCCCGTGACCGTCCTGGTCACGGGGGCCACGGGCACGGTGGGCAGCCGCGTCGTCGAGGTGCTCGCGGCGCGCGGTGTCGACGTCGTCGCCGGCTCCCGCCACCCCCAGCCGCCCCCTCGGTCCGGGCAGGACGACGACGCCGCCCGCGTCCGCCCGGTCCGCCTCGACCTGCTCGACGGCACCACCTACGGCCAGGCCCTCGACGACGTCGACGCGCTCTTCCTCGTCCGCCCGCCGCAGGTCGCCCGCGCGGCCCTCCTGCAGCCCTTCCTCGACGCCGCGGTCGCCGCCGGCGTGCGCCGCGTGGTGGTGCTGTCGGTGCCGGCCGCCGCGCACGTGCGGCTCGTGCCGCACCGGCAGCTGGAGGAGCGGGTGGAGGCCACCGGCGTGGAGTGGACCCACCTGCGGGCGGCGAACTTCTACCAGAACCTGCTCACCGTCCACCGCGAGGAGATCAGGGACCACGGCCGGCTGTCCGTGCCCGCCGGCGGGGGCCGCACCGCCCACGTCGACGTCCGCGACCTCGCCGAGGTCGCCGCAGCGGCCCTCACCGAGCCGGGGCACGCGCGGCGCAGCTACGTGCTCACGGCGCGCGAGGCGCCGACGTTCGCGGAGATCGCTGCCGTGCTGTCCGCGGAGCTGGGCCGCCCGGTGGTCTACGACAGGCCCGGAGCCCTGGCCTTCGTGCGGCGCGGGCTCGCGGCGGGCACGCCGCCCGGCCTGGTCGCGGTGATGACTGCCCTGTTCACCGCGACCCGGCTCGGCCTGGCGGCGCGCACCTCCGGCGACCTGGCGCGGTTGCTCGGCCGGGAGCCGACCGCGCTGGCGCAGTTCGTCCACGACCACCGCGACGCCTGGGCGCCGCGCGCCTGAACCGCCTGAACCGCCTGAGCCGGCCGAGCCGGCGCGGCGCCCGCGCACCGCAGGTCCGCCGTCCGCCGTCCGCCGTCCGCCGTCCGCCGTCCGTCATCCGGCCGCGTCACGCCGCGTGACGGCTCAGGTCGGGCTCCCGGCACACCGGTGCCTGAGCCGTGGACCTGCCCCGCCGAGCCCGCGCGGTCACCGCCTGGCGCAGGGCGGCCGGGGCCGATCACCACCCGGTCGGGTGATGCAGGACGGCCCCCGGGCCGTCGATGCCACCGGAGCCGCGTGCGCAGGGGCCGAGCCACTGAGCCCCGCCGCCGCGGCACTGCAGGACGGGACACGTCGATGGGTGCACACCCCACCTCCTTGTGCGCCGCGGCCGCGACGCGGGCGTGGCGCGCCGTGCGCCGCCCCAGCGGGCTCGTGGAGCGCACGCGGTGGCTGTTCTGGCTGGCCGCGCTGCTGTCCCTGGTCATCACCGTCCCCGGCGCGCTCGGACGCCAGGACGGCCCGGCCGTCGGGCTCGTCCTGGTCGCCTCGCTGGTCTGCGCCCTGGTGTGGTGCCGGCGCTACGCCCTGGGCCGCGCCCCGCTGGCCGGCGACCTGGCCGAGGCCGGCGCGGTGCTGCTGCTCGCCGCCGCCGCCCCCGCGCCCGCGATCGCCTTCGGCATCACGTTCTCGGCCACGTGGCAGCGCGCGGTGTACGGCCGCGCCCCCCGGGGCGCCCTCTACATCGCCCTGGTGGTCAGCGGCCTGGCCGCCTCGCTGCTGGTGTGGCCGCACGTCCCCGGCCACGACGGCCCCGTCGCGGCGGCGCCGCTGCTGGGCGCGCTGCCCACGTCGGTGCTCGTCTTCGTCATCGCCCGCCACCTGGGCGGCAGCATCTTCGCCCGCGAGCGCGCCAGCCGGCGCCAGGAGGCCCTGACCGCGCTCGGCCTGGGCCTCATGGGCGTGCGCGACAGGGAGCAGGCCTACGCCCTGGCGTGGCGCGCCACCGAGGCGCTGTGCGCCGCCACGCCCGGTCTGCGGGCCCTGACCGCCCAGCAGGGAGGCCGCTCCCTGACGGTCATGGGCAGCGCCGGGGCGTTCAGGGCGCTGCCCCACCACCTCCTGCTGCCCGAGGGCACCGCCGTGACCGCGCCCTTCCCGCCCTCCGAGGACGGCGACGGAGGGGCGGGCGGCGGCGGCGCGGCCGGCGCCGCCCCCGTCACCGCAGGGCTGGCGGAGCAGCTCGACGCGGCCGTCGGCGCGCGGCTGCAGTGGTCCGCGCACCCGCTCCCGGAGATGCCGGACGGGTGGATGGTGCTGGGGGCCCCGGGCCGCGTGCCCGAGGACGCGCACGCGGCGGTGTGGAGCGTCAACCACCAGGTCGCGCTCGCGGCGCGCAACGTCGACGCCCGCGCCGAGCTGGTCCGCGCCGCTCAGACCGACCCCCTCACGGGCCTGCCCAACCGGGCGGCCTTCGCCCAGGCGCTCGCGGGCGCCGCGGGCAGCGGGGAGGGCTTCGCCGTCCTGTTCTGCGACCTCGACGGCTTCAAGGTGGTCAACGACGGCCTGGGCCACGACGCCGGCGACGCCGTGCTGCGGGAGGTCGCCGCGCGGCTGCGGGCCGCGACGCGCGAGGGCGACACCTGCGCCCGCCTCGGCGGTGACGAGTTCGCCGCCCTGCTGCGCTCGCTCCCCATCGACGGCGACGGCGAGGACGACGACGACGACGACGGCCACGACGGGGCGCCCGACGCCCTCGTGCCGGCGGCCCTGGCCGTGGCGCGGCGCGTGCAGCACGACCTCAGCCAGCCCGTCCTCACCGGCGAGCGGTGGGCCGGGGTCGCGGTGAGCGTCGGGGTGGCCACGGGCCGGGGCCCGGACAGCGCCGCCTCGGTGGTGCAGCAGGCCGACGTCGCCATGTACGCCGCCAAGCGCGGCGCCCTGCGGGTGCAGGTCTTCACCGAGGAGCTGCACGGCGACCTCGACGACGCGGGCCTGGCGGCCGAGCTCCGCACCGCGGCGCTGGACGGTCAGCTGCGCGTGCACTACCAGCCCGTGGTCTCCCTCGCACCGGGCGGGCGCGAGGACCGCTGCGAGGCGGTCGAGGCGCTCGTGCGCTGGCAGCACCCCGGGCGCGGGCTGCTCGGCCCGGACCGCTTCATCACCCTGGCCGAGCGCTGCGGGGCGATCGACGACGTCGGCGCGTGGGTGCTCGGCCAGGCCTGCCGCGACGCCGCGCGCTGGCAGCGCCCCGGCGCCCCGGTGGAGGTCCACGTCAACGTCTCCCCGCTCCAGCTGCGCCACCCCGGCTTCACCGGCACCGTCGCCCATGCGCTGGCGTGCTCGGGCCTGGAGCCGCAGCGGCTGGTGCTGGAGGTCACCGAGAGCGCCGTCGCCGACGGCGCCGCCCAGCGCGAGGTGCTCGCCGAGCTGCACCGCCTGGGCGTGCAGGTGGCGCTGGACGACTTCGGCACCGGGTACTCCTCGCTGGCCACCCTGCGCCACCTGCCCGTGGACGTCCTCAAGATCGACCGCAGCTTCGTCACCGACTGCGACCAGGCGCCCAACGCCGCGGTGCTGCGGGCCGTGGTCGGCCTCGCCGAGGGCCTGGGCCTGCGCACGGTCGCCGAGGGCGTGGAGACCCCCGCCGTGCTCGAGCGCCTGCGCGAGCTGGGCGTGCACGCGGTGCAGGGGTACCTGCTGCAGCGCCCCGCGCCGCTGGAGGAGCTGGGTGCGTGGCTGCCCCTCGGGCCGCACGCCGGCGACGGCGACGGCGCCGACTCCCCGGTGGACGCGATCCCCGAGCCGCGCCGCTCGACCGCGGAGGCCCCCACCCTTCTCCCGTGATCATGGGCGATCGGCCACCCCACCGACCGTCACCACGGGCGTTGAGCGGACTCCCCGTCGCCGGGCCTCAGCTGCGGTGGCGCTCCGGTGAGGCGAGCCACTCCTCGAAGCTCGTGCTGCCCACCCGCAGCCGTGCCTGCCCGCCGCGCAGCGCCCCCGAGGCGAGGCCTGCGGCGTACGCGCCGAGCAGGCGCAGCTCGACCACGCGGCGCCGCACGCCGTCGTGGGCGTGCAGGCGCCGGACCATCGAGGCGAGGTCCTCCTCCGCCGGCCCGACCAGGTCATCGGTGCGCCCGACCGGGCCCGCCTCGGCCACCGCGACGAGGTGCTCGCCCACCTCGCGGGCCGCCACCGGGCGCAGCAGCGCGCGCGGCACCGCGGTGAGGGGCCCGACGCTCGCCTGCGCGGACACCTGCCCAGCGAACTCGTGGAACTGGGCGGTCCGCGCCACGGTGTGCGGCACCTGGGAGGCGGCCACCAGGCGTTCCTGAGCGAGCTTCCCGGCGTAGTAGGAGGCGTCGATGCCGTCGATGCCCACCACCGACAGCGCCACGTGGTGGCCGACGCCGGCCCGGGCCGCGGCGGCCAGCAGAGCCGTGGTGGTGGTGCTGAAGAACGCCACCGCCCGGCGCGCGGACAGCGTCGTGGTGCCCAGCACGTCGACCACCGCGTCGGCCCCCGCGAGCGCCGCGGCGGTGCTGCCCTGGTCGAGCACGTCGAGGCCGGCGCGCCGCGAGAGCACCACCACCTCGTGCCCGCGGTGCTGCGCGGCACGGACCACGTGGCGCCCGACGGTGCCGGTGCCCCCAGCGACGGCGATCCTCATCGCTCCTCCTCTGCGGCGGAAGGGCGCCTCAGCGGCCCTTCGCCTGCCGCACCCGCTCGGACAGCTCCGCGAGCGCGTCGGCGGTGGCCCAGCGGTGGTGGCCCTTCACCAGCCCCACCACGGTGTGCTGGGTGCCGGTGCGGGCCCTCAGCTCACCGTCGAGCGCCTGCACCAGGGCGTCGTCGTGGGCGGCGCGGCCCACGACGACGTAGCGCACCTCGCGCTTGTCGAACCGCAGCCGGCTGGACTGGTAGTAGCCGGGGTGCGTCGCGCCGCCGGGGCCCTCACCGGCCAGCAGCACCGGGGCGTCCAGGGCTTCGGCCAGCGGCGCAGCCGCCAGGGAGTCGGCCAGGTAGCGGTCACCGCCGCTGGCCACCACCGCGTACTCCACGTCCGGGTCGAGCCTGACGCGGCCGGTGTCCCCGTCGTAGAAGGAGCCGCTGACCACGTGCAGCACGAGGAAGAAGTCGTCCTCGGGGCGCTGGGAGGTGCTGGCGGTGGCGGTGGAGGCGGAGGTCACCGCGAGCAGCGCGGCGCACAGCACGCCGCCCACCGCAGCGGACCGGGAACGGCGGGGGAAGGGCACCGGTGGAGGGTGGCAGGAGCGCGTCAGCCGTGTCAGCGGAACGGGCCAGGCCGCCCGGCCTCACATCGAGCAGGGCTCGGCGCGGCGCGGCGGCTGCTTCCCGACTGCGCCCTTCTGGTCGGAGCACGGCAGCGCGACGTCCGGCTCCCCGGCGGTGAGGGCCGTTCGCAGCACCGCGCTGTCGTCAGGGGGACCGGCTCTGCGACCGAGGACGACGATGAGGGCCATCTCCGGAAGCACCCGGCGCTCCCGGGCGCGACGAGCAGGACTCCCTAGGCCCCCGCGGGAGCTGGCGCCACGCGCAGCCCCTCGGCCACGCCCTCGCTGAGCTCGCTGAACTCGGCGCGGTCGCGTCCGCCGCCCTTGGCGCGGTACAGCGCCCGGTCGGCGGCGCCCACCAGCTCCAGGGACGAGGTCAGCGGCACGGGCAGCGCGCTGGTCGCCCCGCCGACGCTGAGCGACACGCCCGCCCCGGGCCTGCCCGGGTGCGGCAGCGCTGCGGCGCGCACGCGGGCCAGCACGCGCTCGGCCACCTCCCGGGCGGCGACGGAGTCCGTGCCCGGGAGCAGGACGGCGAACTCCTCGCCCCCGTACCGCGCGACGACGTCGCCGCCGCGGACGGCGCCGGCGATGCAGGCGGCCACCGCGCGCAGGCAGGTGTCCCCGGCGAGGTGACCGGCGCTGTCGTTGTAGGCCTTGAAGTGGTCGACGTCGCACATGAGCACGGTCAGCGGCTCGCCGGTCACCGCGTGGTGGGACCACGACCGCTGCAGCGCCTCGTCGAAGGCGACGCGGTTGGCCACCCCCGTCAGCCCGTCGGCCAGCAGGGCGGCCTGCAGTCGCCGGTTGGCCTCCTGCAGCTCGGCCGTGCGGTCGGCCACCAGGCGCTCCAGCCCGGCGGCGTGCTCGGTGAGCTGGCGGGTGCGGGCGATGGCCGCCAGGGCGCTGGAGAGCCCCTGCTGCAGCGCCTGGCCGGTCCAGCGGTCGATGACCGCCTGCTCGTAGAGCAGCACCCCGGCCTCCTCCTCGCCGTGCACCAGCAGGTGCACCACGAGCGTGCCGTGGTCCAGCTCGGAGCGGTGCCGCGCAGGCAGCAGCTCCTCGGGGCGGTAGGGGGCGTCGACGAGGGCCCCGCGACCGGCGGACCCGCTGGCGTGCACGAGGTCGGCCAGCCCCAGCGCGGTGCGCGCCACGAAGATCCGGTCGATGGTCGTGCGCGGGAGCAGCGCGGCCAGCTCGTCGTCGAGCTCCGCGCCGCTGGCGGCGCTCAGCAGGCCCTGGTTCAGCGCGAGCAGGCCGCGGGTCAGCAGCAGCTCCTCCTGCAGGCGGTCCGCGTCCGCGGTCCCCGGTCCCCCTACCGCGAGGTCACGCGAGTCCACCGCGGTCGCGGCGGCGCTCGAGGCCCGCAGCACGAGGCGCGACGGGCTCTTGGTGCGCTGCGGCACCGCCCTGCCGGCCAGCAGGTCGACCAGCACCTGCGCGGCCGCCCGGCCCTGCTCCCCCAGGGGCTGCACGCAGCTGCTCAGCGGCGGGTTCGCGCTGGCCGCGGCGGCCGTGTCGTCGAAGCCGACCACGGCGACGTCCTCGGGCACCCGCAGCCCCCGCACGCGCAGCGCGTCCATCGCGCCGACGGCCATCTCGTCGTTGGCGGCGAAGACGGCGTCCGGAGGGGCAGCGCCCTCCGCGGCGAGCCGGTCCAGCAGCGACGCGGTGCGGCGGTAGGCCACCTCGCGGGAGAAGTGCGCCCTCAGCACGCTCAGGGACCCCGCCGGCAGCCCGCGCGCGGCCAGCGCCGCGGCGAAGGCGTGCTCGCGCTCGTCGCTGTCGGGGTTGCCGCGCGGCCCGGCGAGCATCAGCACCCGGCGGCGGCCGAGGTCCAGGAGGTGGTGGGCCACCTCCGTGGCGCTGGCGGCGTTGTCGCACCCGACGTCGGGAGCGTCCCGGCCGGTGCCGCCCAGGGTCACCACCGGCAGGCCGGCCACCTGGCGCAGCACCTCCTCGACGCCGCTCTCCCCCGTCGCCGGGTCGACCAGTGCGGTCATGGCGACGGCGTCGAGGGTGCCCGCGCTCGCGAGGCGGTGCAGCCACGACGAGCTGTGCTCGACGGCGCCCTGGGGCAGCACGAGCAGGAGCAGCGAGCCGCCGTGGGCGTGCACGACCTCGGCCATGCCCGCGGCGACGGGCAGCACGTAGTCCTCGAGGCGGTTCACCACCAGCCCGATGCGCATCCGTCCCCTCCGTCGCGGCGTTGCGCTGGCATCGGCACCGCGGGCCCCCGCCTTGAGCCCGCTGCGGCGCCTGTCAGGACGAGTCGGTCAGCGCGCGGCCAGCGCACCCTTGAGGCTGTCGCGCAGCCGGCCGCTCGGCCCGCCCGGCGGGACGATGACCATCGCGCCACCGCTGGCCGCTGCGGCGGCCGCGCCGCTGAGCGCGTCGGCGAAGGACTCCCCGCTGGCCAGCCACAGCGCCGACGGCGGCGGGCCGGCCTCGAGCACGGCGGCGGCCGTCTCGTACCGGGTCGTCCCGGCCAGGCGCTGCACGCCACCGCCGGTGACCGCGGCCACCTGGCGCAGCACGTCGTCGGAGACCGCCACCGGGCCACCGAGGACGACGACGCGCGCCGGCCGCCACTGCGCCAGCTGCTCGACCGTGGTGGCCGGCAGGTAGCGCGAGGTGGTCAGCAGCAGCGGCGCGCCGCTGCGCCCCGCGGCGCCGGAGGCGCTGAGGGCGTCGGGGAAGGCCTGCCCGGAGGCGAGGAACACCGTGGTCGGCGGGGCGCCCGCGGAGGGGCCCGCCGCGAGCGCGCCGAGGGCCACCCCGCGCGCGGTGGCGTAGCGGTCCTCACCGGAGACGCGCTGCACCACCGCGCCCGTCGCCTGCCGCACCTGCTCCAGCGCCGCGTCGCTGACGGCCTTCGGCCCGCCGGTGACCGTGACCGTGCGCGGGCGCAGCCGCGCCAGCTCCGCGAGCACCGGCGCGGGCACGCCGTCCGGGCGCGTCAGCAGCACCGGGGCGGAGCTGCCCGCCGCGGCGGCGGCCGCCCCCAGGGCGTCGGCGAAGTCCGTGCCGGTGGCGAGGTAGGCGCGGTCCGCGCCGCCGGGGAACGCCCGCGCGGAGATCCGCGCGCTGGTCGCGTAGGCGTCGGCGCCGGTGAGCCGCTCCACCGGCAGGCCGCCCGCCAGCGACGCCAGCGCGGCGTCGCTGAACAGCTCCGGCCCGCCGACCGCCACGACCGACGTCGCCGTCCCCGGCCCCATCGGCGGCGTCGTCGGCGGCGTCGTGCCGGTGGCCGCGGTGCTCACGCGCAGCAGGCGGTCGGTGGTGCCGGCGGCGGCGGGGTTGCCCAGGCGCGAGGCGTTGGCCACGAGCGCCGAGCCCACCTGCGCCGGGGTGAGCGCGGGGTTGGCGCCGAGCAGCACCGCGGCCGCACCGGCGACCAGCGGTGAGGCCTGGGAGGTGCCGCTGACCACCACGCCGCTGGTGTCGCCGTCCGCGGCGGCGGTGAGGATGCGGTCACCCGGGGCGAGGACGTCCACGCAGGGCCCGCGGTTGGAGAAGCCGGCCAGGGCGTCCCCGGCGGTGGTCGCGCCCACGGTGATCACCGACGGCTCGCGGGCGGGGCTGACCCTGCACGCGTCACTGCCCTCGTTGCCGGCCGCGACCACCACGGTGATGCCGTCGGCCACCGCGGCGCGCACCGCGCGGTCGACGGCGTCCGAGCTCGGGCCGCCCATGCTGATGTTGAGCACCGCGGGCGCGCCGTCGGGGTGGTCGGCGACGGCCCACGCGACGGCGGCGACGATCGAGCTGCCCAGGGCGGAGCCGTCGCAGGCACCCACCCGCAGCGGCACGAGCGTCGCCTGCTGCGCGACGCCGACCTGCGTGCCCGCCAGCACCGCGGCCACGCCGGTGCCGTGGCCGTTGCAGTCGGCGGTGGTGCCGCTGCCGGAGAAGTCCGCGCCGGGGCGCACCCGCCCGGCGACGAGGACGTGGCTGGCGCGCAGGCCGGAGTCGACCACGTACGCCGTCACCCCGGCCCCCGCGCCCGGCGCCAGGTACTGCCCGTCGAGCGGCAGCGAGGGCTGGTCGAGGCGGTCCAGGTGCCACGGCAGCGGGACGGCGGCCGGCCTGAGGGCGCCGGCCGCCTGCGCGAACGGCTCGGCCACGGGGTGGAAGACGGCGTCGCGCTCCACCGACTCCGTGGCCTCCAGCGCCTCGAGCCGGTCGGCGCGGGCGCTGGTGGTGCGCACCACCACGGTGGAGGTCTCCTCGTGCACCGCGACGACGTCGCCCAGCCGGTCGGCCGCCGCTGCCGCCTGCGCGACGTCGGCGGGGTCGTCGACGACGACGACGACGAACGTCTCGGTCGGCGCAGGGTCCGCCCACGCCGCGCTCGGGGCCGCCAGGGCCACGAGCAGTGCTGCGGCGGGCAGGGCACGGGCGGCGCGAGGTGTCACACCGAGGCATCGACACCCGCAGCACCTGGCAGCAGGCGGCGCCGCCCGCTCCACCCATCAGGCCCACTCCCCGTGATCATGGGCTTCCGCCACCCCGTGCCAAGTGCGGCCAGACGGGTGACGGGCGCCGCCACGGGATTCCCCGCGCTGACCTGCGGACATCCGCCGCTCACAGCGCCGGCCTCGCCGTGCGGCAGTGCTCTGTCGCGCTCAACTGGATTCCTGTCGTCCCCGACACAGTGGGGGAGCCGTCCAGCAGCGGGCGGCTCCGAGCGCCGGAGGACTGATGAGCCAGCACCTCAGCACCACGCCCCGCACCGCTCCCCCGCACGCCCGCCGCCGCGAGCCGCAGCGCTGCGCCGGCCACACCCCCCGGCCTCGTTGGGGCGCCGTCGCGCTGCTGGTCGCCGGCTGCGGCCTGCTCGGCACGGGCGCCTTCGCCTCGTGGCAGGCCACCGCGTCCGCCAGCAGCGCCACCATGAGGGCCGCCACCGTGGGCGCCACGGTCGTCGGCGCCACCGGCGGCCAGCTCACCACCCCGGTCTCCGAGCTGCTGCCCGGTGACTGGCTGTACCGCTACGTCGACGTCACCAACACCAGCTCCGTCGCCGGGGCGTTCACCGGCTCGGTCTCCTCCACCGCCCTGGGCAGCGGGCTGACCGTGGCCGTCGACTCCTGCTCGGCGGACTGGAACCCGGCCACGGCCGCGTGCCCCGGCACGCAGAGCGCCCTGGCCTCGGGTCCCCTCACCTCGGCGCTGGCCGTGACGCACGGCTCGCTGGCGCCCGGGGCCGTGCAGCACGTCCGCTACAAGGTCACCGTCGACTCCTCGGCGCCCGCCTCGATGATGGGCACCAGCGGGGCTCTGACCATGGCCGTGGTCGCCGACCTGGTGGGCGGCCGTGACCGCACGACGGGCTGAGCGCGGTCCGCTCCGCCGCGCCGCGGCCGCCGCGCTCGCGGGGGTCGTGGCCGGGGGTGCCGTGGCGGCCTCCGCCACCCCGGCCACCGCCGGCTGGCGGGCGCGCGGCAGCGCCAGCACCGCTGCGCTCTCCCTGGCCACCCTCAGCAGCCGCCTCGACCTGCGGCCCACCAGCGGGCCGGTCACCCCCCAGGGCGACTCCTACAGCGCCGAGGCGCTGCTCGCCGCGGGCCCCGTCCACCTCGACGCCGTCAACACCTCCAGCGTGCCGGCGGTGGTGACCGTCAGCGTCACCACCGGTGGCCTGGCCAACCTCGTCCTCACCGTGCGCGGCTGCGACTCCCCGTGGACCGCGGCCGGGACCTGCGCCGCCGGTGAGACGAGCGTCTCGACGGCGCCCGTCGTCCTCGGCTCCACCAGCACCGCCACCGCCGTGGTGACCCTGCCACGAGACGGCAGGCGCCACCTGCGCGTGGGCAGCACGCTGACGGTCGGGGCAGGAGCGTCCGTCGTCGTGCGCACCAGCGCCGGGCGCACCGGCGCGCCGCGCGACAGGACCGGCGGATGACCGAGGCCGCGCGCTGGCGCCGGCGCCTGACCACCGGCGTCATCGTCGCCGGGCTCGTCGCCGTCGGGGCGCTGCAGCTGGCGGGCTGGCGCGCCGTGCCCGTGCTCTCCGGCTCGATGACGCCGTACGCCGCCGTCGGCGCGCTGGTGGTCACCGCGCCGGTGGCGCCGGCGGACCTGGCGGTGGGCGACGTCGTGGCCTTCGCCCCGCCAGCCCTCTACGCCCGCGGACGGCACCCCGTCCTGCACCGCGTCACCTCGCTGGAGCAGGTCGGCGGCTCGCTGGCGATGACCACCCGCGGTGACGCCAACCCCGAGGCCGACCCGTGGCGCATCGACCTCACCGGCGCACAGGTGAGCCGCGCGCTGGTGGTGCTCCCGCGGGCCGGCTGGCTGCTCATGGGCGGCCCGCTCCCGGCCGTGGCCCTGCTGCTGGGCGCGACCGCGCTGGTCCACGGCGCGGCTGCCGTGCGGAGGCGCCGGTGCCCGTGCACCCCCGCGGGACGCCGCGGCCGTCACGTCCTCGGACGACCCGTGCCAGCGGCCGGACCCGCCACCGCCCCGGCGCCCCCGACGCTCGACGTGAGGTCGGTCGAGCCGGCACGGGTGCGGCTGCCCGCCCCGCGCCGGCCCCACGCCGAGGAGCTGTCACCCCGCTCCCCGGACCGCCGGAGGCGGTGAACGGCGGCCTCAGCCCCTGACCGCTGCGCCGAAGGCGGTCGCCACCGACAGCGGCACGGCCTTCTGGCCACCGAACACCACGGTGGTGCTCGGCCGGCTGCTCGGGAGGGCCGCCAGCGCCTTCACGACTGCGGGGTCGAGCTCCCCGCCGTGGTTGAGCAGCAGCGGCCCGACCAGGGAGCCCATCGCCGTCGAGCCGACCAGGGCGTCTGGCCAGTCGGTGCCGGTCGCCAGGCCCACCACGTCGGTGCGCGCCCCGGCAGCGGTGTCGAGGGCCACGAAGCGCTCGGCCACCCGCCGCGCGGTGTCGTACCTGTCACTGCCGACGACGGCGGCGGCCGCTGCCGTGCGCCCGGCGTCTCCGCCTAGGCTCGCGGCGGCCTTCGCCGCGGCACCGCCCACGGGCACGGTGCGCGCGCCCGTGGGGTCCATGGCCTGCAGCAGCGCCCGGGTGGTGGCCGGCAGCTGCTCGTCCTTGGAGAGCACGATCAGCCCGCCGGTGCGCCGCGCGAGCGGGACGACCACCAGGGCGTCGGGGTAGTCGGCGCCGGTGACGAGGTAGATCGGGATGCCGGCGGAGGCGGTCATCTGGTCGGCCAAGCGCTGGGACAGCTCGGTCGCCGTCTCGTACCGGTCCTCCCCGCCGATGCGCTCGGTGCGGCCCGGGGCGATCTGCTCCAGCGCCGAGAAGACGGCGGGGCTGATGGCGTTCTCGCGCCCGGTCACCACGATGGAGCCGCCGGAGGCCAGCGAGCGCCGCACCTCGGCCTCCACGGCCGGGTCCAGCCTCTTGCCCGGCGTCAGGAGCAGCACGCCGCCCCTCTCGGCGGCGTACCGCGCGCCGCCCGCGGAGTCGGCGTAGGAGCTGGCCGAGGAGATCACCACCACCGGCACCGAGCCGGCCCGCGGGAACAGCTTCCGCGACGTGTCCACGGAGGTGGCCACGCGGTCCTCACCGGAGAAGCGGTGGGCCCCGGGGTCGGGCACGACGACGGTGCTGGGCACCTTCGGGCGCGCGGGCGTGGGCACGGACTGGGGCGTGAAGTCGCGGTCGCGCCCGTTGCCGCTGGCCGACCCCGACGACGCGCTGGGCACCGGCGTCGCGGAGCGCGAGGGCTCCCCGGTCGGCGCCGGAGCCGACGACGACGGCGAAGAGGACGACGACGACCCGCCGGTCGGCTCGCCGGTCGTCTCGCCCGTCGGCGACCCCGTCGGCTCGCCGGTCGGCGACCCCGTCGGCTCGCCGGTCGGCGACCCCGTCGGCTCGCCGGTCGGCGACTCGGACGGCTCGCCGGTCGGCGACCCCGTCGTCTCGCCCGGCGGCTCCTCGCTCGGGGCTGCACACCCGGGAGCGGCCGGGGCCGAGGCGCCCTGCGACGGCTCCGACGCCAGCTCCACCTCCTCGGCCAGCAGCTGCACCGGCCCCACGGGGCCGTCGCCGTCGGGACTGCTCGCGCCGTCGCCCTCCTCGGGGGTGGACGTTCCTCCCGAGTCCTCCAGCGGGATGCCGTAGACGGCGTTCGCAGCGGTGTCGGAGGCGAGGACGGTGAGCCCGTCACCGGCCAGGCCGCCGGGCTGCGACAGGTCGGCGGTGAGTCCGGTCCAGCGCAGCGGGTCGTCACCGAGCTCGGCCGTGACCAGCGCGTGCGTCGCGGCGTCGGCGGCCACCAGGTGGGTCGGTCCCTCCCGGGAGGCGACCGCCAGCGCGACCGGCTCGTCCAGGGCCGGGTCGTCGCTGGAGACGGTCCTGAGCTCGCGGGCCTCGTCGGGCGCCCCGTCGGTGATGACGTACACCTGGTGGTTGGCGGCGTCGGCCACGTACAGCTCGGGACGGGACTCGCCGCCCTCGGCGATCGCCAGCGCCGACGGCGCGGACAGTCCGGCGGTCAGGGCGTCCACGGTCTGCGACAGCTGCGGGCGGCCGTCGCCGCCGGGCGCGCAGCCGGTGCCCGCGACGACGAAGAGGCGCCCCGCCGTGCCGCCCAGCGCGAGCGGCTCGTCGGTGGTGCCGTCACCGTCACTGCCGCCGTCCCCGTCGCCGGCCGACCCACCGGTGGTCTGCTCGGTGAGCTCGTCCGACCCGGGCTCGGGGGTGTCAGCAGCCGGCGAGACGGGGTCCGCCGGGGTCGAGGTGGACTCCTCGTCGGTCGGGGTGGGGACGGCACCGTCCGCAGGTGCCTCCTCCGGCGGGGTCGTGCCGCTGGGGGTGGACGTGCCGGAGGTCTCCTGCGGGCTGGAGGACGACGAGGACGACGGCGGGGAGCCCGCACCGGGCTTGCCCGGCGCCTCGGGCTTGCCCGGCGCCTCGGGCTTGCCCGGCGCCTCGGGCTTGCCCGGCCCTGCGGGCGTCGGGTGGGCTGCGGGCGTGGCGGGGTCCGCGGGGGTCGCCGGCGTGGCCGACGTCCCAGCGCCTCCAGGCGAGGCGGGCTCCGCGGGGGTCGCGGGCCGTGCGCCGCCTGCCGGCCCCGCGGGCCCCACGCGCGCGGCCCGCAGCGGCACCGCGGAGGGGAGCTCGGGACCGGTGCGGTCGGCGACGTCGACCACGAGCACCTGGTGGGCGCCGGCGTCAGCGATGTACAGCTGCTCGCCGTCGCGGGTGACGGCGAGCGCGGTGGGGGTGTGCAGCGGCGTCTCGTCGGCCTTCGCGCCGTGCTGGGGCAGTCCCGGCTCGCCGGTGCCGGCCACGGTCGTGACGTCGCGGGAGGTCCTGTCGACCATGAAGACGCGGTGGGCGTCGGAGTCGGCGATGAAGACGTCGCCGGCTCGGTCGACGGCGACCGCCGTGGGTCGCTGCAGCCGGGGCTCCGTCCTCGACCCGAAGCACCAGTCCGGCTGCTCGGAGGGCGCCTCGGGGCCCGCCACGAGCACGCAGGTGCCGTCCCTGCTGGTGCGCAGCACGCGCTGGTGGCCGGTGTCGGCGACGTAGCGCACGCCCTGGTTCACCGCGACGCCGGTCGGTCCGTCGAGGAGGGGCGCGGCCAGGTCACCACCCCCGGCGTGGGCCTCTCCCCCGAGGAGCACCTGCAGCTGCCCCGCGGCGCCGCTCACCGGGTCGAGCCCGGCCCCGTCGTCAGGCCGGCAGCCGCTCAGCAGCGGCAGGGTCAGGGCCACGGTGAGAGCCAGAGCTCGTCGTCCGTGGAGGCGGGTGGTGCTGCTGCCGGCGGTGGCGCGCACGGGGGGCCTGCTCTCGTCGGGTGGTGCTCCGGTGGGACGGCCGGAGGAGCGCGCGAGGAGCGGCGCGGCCATCGGCTCGCACCCGACGCTAGGTCGCCGATCATGGTCGGCGTGGGAGGCGCGCTGGCGTGTCGATCACCACGACGGACGGGGAAGCTGCAGGTCAGAGGCCTGTGAGTACCATGAGTCACCTGTGACGGAAGGGGCGCCCGAGGCTCGTCACCTCGGGCCCTGCACCGCCAGACGGCAGTCCGGCCACCGGAGGGCGGCGCTCCGGGAGCGCGGCGGCCGCGACCCCACCGACGCCTCGTCCGCGACGGGCCCTCGCCCGTCCGGTGGCCCTTCAGGAGTTCACCCGCACGGCCGATGACTGTGTGGTGCTGACCCCTGCCTCCCGCCTGGCGCGCGCCGTCGCAGCCGCCGCGGTGACCGCGACGACGGCGGTGCTCTGCTGCGTGCCCGCAGCACCCGCCTCCGCAGCCCCGGCCTACGAGGTGGAGCCGATCAACGGCTGGACAGACGCCAGCGGCGTGGCCATCGCCGCGGACGGCAGCGCCTACGTCGTCGACAGCGGCGGCGAGGGGCAGCAGGGCAGCATCTTCGTGGTGGACGCCGAGGGCTCCATCTCCGACCTCGTGGTCGATGGCCTCGTCTCGCCGTCGGGGATCGCCGTCAGCGGAAGCACCCTCTACGTCGCCGACACCGGCAACCACCGCGTGGTGTCCTTGCGCACCGACGGCACCGGGCTGCGCCGGGTCGCCGGCCTGGAGGACGCGGTCGCCGGCGCCCCGTCGCCGGGCCGTGCTGACGCATCACCTCTGCGCAGCCCCAGCGGTGTCGCCGTGGACGCCCGGGGCGACCTCTACGTGGCGGACACCGGCAACAACCAGGTCGAGAAGATCACCACGAGCACCTCCACGCCGCAGCTGTCGGTCGTGGCGGGCACCGGCCTGCCCGCCGCGGAGGTGCCCGGCCCCGCCGTCGCGTCACCGCTGCGCGCTCCCGAGGAGGTGTCGGTGTCCGCGGCGGGAGACGTGCTGGTCGCCGACACGGGCAACCGGGCCGTCGCCCGCATCAGCGCCGGCACCCTCACCACCTCCCCGACCGGCGCGGTGACCCGTGCCGTGGCGGCCACCGGGACCGCGGGCGCCCTCACCGCCCGTGGCAGCGCCGTCGTCACCCTGGGCTCGCAGACGCCACTCGCGACGGCCGCCGGACCGGTGCAGGGCCTCGCCGTGGCACCCGACGGCACGATCTACGCCGCCGCCGGCAGCGAGGTGCTGGTGCTCGTCCCGTCCGAGGGCAGCCTCAGCGCGCCGCGCATCACCACCGCTCCTCCCACCCGCGCCGCCAAGGGGCAGCCGCTGACCATCCCCTTCGCCGCCACGGGCCTGCCCGCACCGCGCTGGTCCGTGCTCACCGGGACGGTCTCCGGCCTGAGCAGGGTCAGCATCGACGCCGCCACAGGCGTCCTCACGGCCACCGCCGGGACGGCGAGCACGGCCAGCGTCACGGTGCGCGCCGAGAACAGCCGGGGGCACGACGACCGCGTGGTGTCGCTGGCCCTGGGCTCGCCCCCGCCCGCGCCGTCGGCCGTGACGGCCACGGCCGGCCCGACCAGTGCGACCCTCACCTGGCTGGCGCCCTCGGGCGCGCCATCCCCCGACGAGGCAGTCACCGGCTGGGTGGTCACCCCGTCGCGCGGCGGTGCGGCCGCCACGCCCGTCACCGTCTCGGGCACGGCGACCTCCACCACCGTCACCGGCCTGGTCCCGGGGGTGGCCACCACCTTCACCGTGGCCGCCACCAACGCCTTCGGGACGGGTCCGGCCTCCACCGCGTCGGCTCCCGTGCTGCCGTGGGCCTCGATCGCCCAGCCCCCGACGGGGGTCACCCGCCTGGAGGGGGCCGGGCGCATCCAGACGGCCGTCCGCACCTCCCAGCAGCTCTTCCCCGCCAGCGGCAGCGCGCGGGCCGTCGTCCTGTCCTCATCGACCACCTACGCCGACGCGCTGGCCGGCGCCAGGCTGGCCTCGGCCGAGGGAGCTCCGCTGCTGCTCACCGAGGGCGGCGTCCTCAGCGCGTCGGTGGCGGCGGAGGTCAAGCGGGTCCTCGCCGTCCCGCCCGCGGCGAGCACCGGTAAGACCGGCTCGGGCACCACCACGTCCGGCAAGACCGGCACGACCAAGGGGCCGGCACCGAGCTCACCGGGCACCGTCTTCCTGCTGGGCGGCACCACCGCCCTGTCCGCCGACGTCGAGGCCGCGCTCAAGGCCCTCTCCCCGTCCATCACGGTCGTCCGCCTCAGGGGCACCGACAGGTACGCCACGGCGGTGGCGGTGGCGGCGCAGGTGGACGTCGACGCGCCCGTCGACGACGGGCCCATCTACGTCGCCAGCGGCACCAACTACCCCGACGGACTGGCGGTCTCGGCCCTCGCGGCGCGCACCGGCGGTGTCGTGCTGCTCTCCGAGGGAGGCAGGCTGCCCGCGGCCACCTCGGGCTACCTCAGCGCCCGCGACCCTGGCGGAGACCGGGTCGTGCCGGTGGGCGGTCCGGCCGCAGCGGCCGTGGGCGCTCGCGGTGCCGCGCGGGCCCTCGTCGGCGCCGACCGCTACGACACCGCCCGCCTCGTCGCCGCCCGCTTCACCGCGGGGGCGGGGCAGGCGCCCGTGCGCACGGTCGGGCTGGCCACGGGCGAGAACTGGCCCGACGCGCTGAGTGGCGCCGCCGCCATGGGCGGGCTGGGCGGCCCGCTGCTGCTGACTCCCACGTCAGCCCTCTCCCCCGCCGTGGGCGCCGCGGTGGCGTCCCTGCCCTCGCGGCCGGGCGCCGGGCTCGTCTTCGGCGGCACCTCGGTGGTGGCCGCCCCGGTGAGCAGCGGGTTCGCAGGACTGATGGGCGGCTGAGCCGCTCGGGGGCGCGGTCGAGTGGTGCTCGACACCCGTCCGGGTGGCGAGCCGGCGGGGCTCTCCAGGCGGGAGCGGTGGGTGCCGGTGGAGCGGTGAGCCGCCCACCGCGGCCTGCCCAGCTGGAGGAGCCCACCCGATGCGCCGACGGAGCCTGGCCCTGAGCGTCGTGCTGACCGCCACCCTGCTCGTGCCCGCGGCGAGCCCGGCCGCGCTGGCTGCCGAGCCGCCGTCCGCGCGCTCCCTGGACGACGTGCCGAGCACGCTGCTGCGCGGGGAGCTGCAGCTGGTGGCCGACGTCGAGCGCCCCGGGCCCGGCGAGCAGGAGCACGACCACGACGACGCCGGCGCGGTGCAGGCCAACCTGCTCGTGGGCGGGCTGGTGGTGCCGCTGGCGCCCAGCTCGGTCGACGGGGTCCCCCCGGGCTCGAGCCTCTTGGTCGAGGTCCCGGTCCCCGCCGAGGTGGTCACCGCCGTGGAGCAGGGCGACCCGGTGGCGGTCGAGGCAGACCCGGTGAGCGGTGAGGCCACCGCCGACACCCGCATCCCCGCAGCCGCCCTCGACGCCGCCACCGCCGTGCCGGCGCCGGCCGAGTCAGACATCGCAGCGGCCACCACCGTGGCGGCCGCCGCCGCCGCGGAGCCGGTGGCCAGCCAGGTCGTGACCGCCGAGGCGCCTGCCCCCGAGACGGCTCCGGCCGGGGTGGCGCACGCCCTCACCGTCGCCGTGGCCACGTGGCCCGGGCGGGCGGACGGCGGGTACACCGACTCCGTCATCGACCAGCAGATCCTCGCCACCTCGCAGTACTGGTCGCAGCAGACCGGCGGCGCGCTGGCCTTCGCCCGCAGCGGCGCGCCGGCGCGGTACACGACCGCCGTCACCTCGTGCGACTTCAACGCCCTCATGGCGGAGGCCGCGCGCAAGACCGGCTTCACCGCGGCGGCGGGCAAGCACCTGGTGCTCCTGCTGCCCAAGGCGGACTACACCGCGAAGGGCTGCTCCTACGGCCTCGGCACCGTCGGAAGCGGCACCAGCAGCGGCGGCATGCTCTACGCCAACGACAAGACCTGGACGGTGCTGGCCCACGAGCTCGGCCACAACCTCTCGCTCCTGCACGCCTCGGCGCTGAAGTGCTCCCCCCTGCGCCCCGACGCCGTGCAGCAGGGCTCTGCCTTCACCGGCTGCACCGTCCTGGAGTACGGCGACAGCACCAACGTCATGTCGGGCTCCGCGGGCGGCGGCACCGCCACCGGCAACCTCTCGGTGGTCGGCCTCGACCAGCTGGGGGTGCTCGGCGCCGACGCCTCGAAGGTCCTCACGGACAGCGGGACCACGACGTCGTCCCTCGCTCCCCTGTCCGCTCACACCGGGCTCCGCGCCCTCGTGGTCACCGACCCCCGCACCCGGGACGTCTACTACCTGGAGAACCGCCAGCCAGCGGGCCGCGACACCTACGGGTGGTCGGGCGGCGGCACGAGCAGCGTCACCTACGGCGTCCGCGTCCTGCGCCGCGTCGGTGCCGAGTCCGTGCTCGTCGACCCCACCCCGCACGCGCAGGCCGCCTGGTACACCTCCGAGGACACGGACAGGACCGTCGGCCCCGGCACCACGTGGACGAGCGCCGGCGGCGGGGTGCAGGTCCGCACCCAGGCAGCGGGGAGCTCCGGTGAGGTCAGCGTCAGCGTGTCGCTGGCCGCCGCGGACGACGCCCACTGGATCGACGAGGTCGCCGCGACCGCGATCACTGTCGACGCTGTCACGACGCCGCCGGTGGCGGGCACGCCCTTCACCCTCACGGGGACGGCGCGGACCATCGCCAAGACCGCGGCCAAGGGATCGATCACCGCTGGCTCCGGCGGGACGAGCCTCGCGACGGGCGAGGTCGGGGACGACGGCCGCTTCAGCCTCACCTGGACCCCGACCGGTGCCGGCGCCTCGACCGTCCTGCTCACGCAGGCGGCGGCCCCCGGTGAGCACCTCGGGGGGACGCTCACGGTCCCCCTCGCCACGTCCGCCGCGACGTCGTTGAAGACGCAGCTGGTCACGGTGCCGCTCGGCAAGGCCGCCGCGGTGGCCGTCACGGTCACCGGGTCGGACGGCGTGGCGGTGACGGGCGGGACCCTGACCGCGACCGTGCAGGGCGTGAAGCGCGGCTCGGTCAGCCCGTCAGCGGGCCGGGCCGCGCTGTCGCTGACCGGCCTCCCGGTCGGCACCCACTCCCTGGCGCTCTCCTACGCGCCGGTGACGGCGGCCAAGGGCAAGGTGCAGTACGCGCCGTCGACGGGCACCGCGACCGTGGTCGTCACGCCCCTGGCGTCCAGCCTCTCCGGCACCCTCGTCACCAAGGACGTCAGCGCCGCCGAGCAGGCGGTGGTCACGGTGGTGGTCAAGGCGAGCGGTGGGCCGACGCCGACCGGCACGGCCACCGTCAGCGAGGGCGACGTGGTGCTGGGCAGCGCTGCGCTGGTGGCCGGCAAGGCCGCGGTCACGCTGCCCAAGCTCCCCGCTGGGCCGCACGCGCTGACCCTCGGCTACGCGGGCGACTCCGGCACCGCCGCCTCGACCGCGGCGGGACCGGCGCTGGTCGTCGTCCCCAAGCCGGTCTCCACGATCAAGGCGACCGCGACCAAGGTGAGCGCTGGCGTGGCCAGCACGCTGACGATCACCGTCACCGCACCGGGCAGGCGCGAGGCGGCCGGCACGGTCACGGTCAGCGAAGGCGGTCAGGTCCTGGCCAGCGGCGACCCGGTCAAGGGCAAGCTCGTCCTCAAGCTGCCGCTCCTCGCCGCGGGCACCCACACCCTCGCCATCACCCAGGCCTCCGGCGAGACCGTGGACGGCGGTACCGCGTCGCTGGTCCTCGTCGTCGCCAAGGCGAAGCCGGTGGTGACCGGCGCCCTGGCGTCGACCACGGTCGCCGCCGGCCAGGGTGTCGAGCTGGCGGTCACGGCCACCTCGCCCGCTGGGACGCCGACCGGTGAGGTCCAGCTCAAGGAGGGGGCGACCGTCCTGGCGACCGCGACCCTCGGCGAGGGCGGGACGGCGACCCTGGCCGTGCCCGGCACCCTCAAGGTCGGCAAGCACACCCTGACGCTCGCCTACGCCGGCGACACCCAGTCGCTGGCGGCCACCGGCAAGGGCGGCGTCCTCACCGTGACGAAGGCGGTCTGAGCCCAGGAGCGAGAAGACGGCGCACGCACGACGCGGCGGCCGTGGTCCCCGGGAGCTGGAGCTCCCGGGGCCACGGCCGCCGCGCTGGTGCTGGTCCCGCGGATCAGCTCGCAGCGGTGAAGGTGACGGGCTCGAAGTCGACGCCGTGGACGTCCCACCCGTCGACCGTGTACTCCGTACCACCGGTGAGCGCACCGGTGGCGCTCCCGGCCCACGTGGTCGCGGTGTTGCCGCTCCCGGCCGCGGCCAGCTCGAGGACCACGACCCCCTCCGCGTCGAGCACCTTCACGTGGTTCAGGCCCGAGAGGCCCGTGCCCGTGAGCGTCACCGTGGTGGTGGTGATGGCCTCCTCGCCCTCACCCTCGACCGATGCGCTGCTCGTCGCCCCGCTGACCTTGGCCGAGGACGTCACCGTGAACTTCTTCTCGGAGACCACCTCGCCGCCCTTGGAGGCGGTGACCGTGTACTCACCGCTCATGAGCCCGTAGTCCTCACCCAGCGTGAGGGAGCGCGCCGTGGCGGAGTCACCGGTGAAGGCCGCACCACCGGCCTCGACGTCCATCCCGCTGGCGTTCTTGAGCGCGAACGTCAGCGTGTTGTCGAACTTGGTCCCCGTGACGGACACCTTCCGGGTGGCTGCGTCGTAGGAAGCACCGGAGATCGACGCGACCGTCGAGGACGCTCCGACGGTGACCTTCGACGTGAAGGTCGAGGCCGAGGCGTCCTTGGCGGTGATGGTGTACACGCCGTCCTTCGGGGCGGTCGTGAAGGCCTTCGAGACCACGCTCTTGCCATCGGTGCTCACGGTGAAGGTGGTCGCCACGGCGACGTTCGACGCGTCGACGACCTTCCAGGTGTTGAGGTTCTTGAGGTTCTCACCCGTGAGGGTGAACGTCTTCTTGGTCGCGTCGTAGCTGCCTTCCGCGTCGAGCTTCGAGTTGGTGACCGGAACCGTGTACTTGGCGGCACCACCGTCGGAGGTGATGTTCAGCAGCAGCGGAAGGACCTCAGCGGTCTGGGGCGGGACGTACACGGTGATCTGGGTGGCCGCGTCGTTCACGGTGTACCCGGTGGTCGGGTTCTCTCCGGTGGCAACAGCGAGGGTGGCGCTGCCGAGCTTGACCGAGGAGATGAAGTTGAGGTTGGTGCCGACCAGGGTCACCGTGCCGCCAGCCTTCTTGAGCTGCGTCGCGGAGCTCTCCGCGAAGCCCGTCAGGGTCGGCGCCTTGGCCTCCTTGACCGAGACCTTCACCTTCTCGGACGTGGCGTACGGAGTGGAGAGCACCAGGGTGCCGTCCCCCGCAGCCAGCTTGGCGGGGAGGGTGATGCCCAGCTTCAGGCCCTTGCCCTTGTCGTCCTTGCCGGTCGGCTGGGCGACCTTGACTGCCGTCTTGGTGCCGCTGGCGGAGGTGTAGGTGCCGCCGGTGACGTTCTGCAGGTCGGTGCCGGTGATGTTGAGCGTCGCGCCCTTCTGCGTGGAGACGACGTAGCCGTCCTCGCTCCACGTCGGCTTGGGGGTGGTGGCCGTGTAGCCGACGACGCCGGCGTCGACGGTGCCGCCCTTGGTGGTGACGACCACGTCCTGGTAGCCCGTCAGGCCCTTCGGGGCCACAGCGACGAGCTTCTTGCCGTCGTCGGAGGTGATGCTGGTGGCCGCCTTGCCGCCGACCAGCACCTTGACGGTCTTGGCGTCCCCGAGGAACTCCCCGTTGACGGTGATCGACCCACCGTCCTCGCTCGTCACCTTCTCGGCCGTGACGCCGCCTTCATCGGCGATGGTCGGAACTGCCGCGCCGAAGGTGAACGTCGGCGTCTTCGCACCGGGGGTGCCGGTGTCGGCACCGTCCTTCACGGTGATCGTCGCCTTGCCCGCGGCGAGGATCTTGGGGGTGACCACACGCACGACGCCCGTGGAGATCACCTCGACGTCGTCCTCGTCGACCACGGCCGTGGTGGGCGAGCCCTCCTTCGTGGTCGCCGCCACGGAGAAGGTGACGACGGGCTTGCTGAGCTCCGGCGCGTCGCCGTCCTCCTCACCCGGGGTGGATGTCGAGAGGTCCGTTCCCGACAGCGTGACGACGGTGCCGCCGGCCTGGCTGCCGGTGGCCACGGAGATCCGCGACAGCACCGGCAGCGAGGGGGCGTCGGCGGCGAAGGCGACGCTGCACAGGCTCGACAGGCCGAGGGTGATTCCGGTCGCGCCGGCGACAGCGGCGACGCGCAGCGCGAGGGTGCGCTTGGACATGGGTGCTCCTCGTTCAGGGCGGTGGGGTGGTGAGGCGGAGCGCGACGCCACCCGGTGGCTCCAGGTGGCTCGCGCTGACGAGCACGCGGTGCTGGGGACCGCGTCCCTCGTGCACCTGCCAGCGCGGCGCTCCGCCCGGCACCCAGAACGGTAGGAAGGGCGAAGGCCCCGCCACATCACCAATCCTGATGAAGACGCCGCCTCGGCTGCGGACGGTGTGCAGCGGCACGAGCCACGCCACGCGGGGATCGAGAGACCGTCCGGAGCGGGCCGTCAGGGCACCACGACGAAGGACTGCGTCCTGGCCATGATGAGCGGCGCACCCTCACCGTCGGGGGCGACCACTTCCGTCTGCGGCCAGTACCCGCCGGGGAACCCGAGCCACCCGTACTCCTGCTGCATGGTGCCCAGGCGCTCGCGGGAGTCGGGCCGGCCGGGCACCACCTCAGCGCCCAGGCCCATGAGCTGCTCGTAGCGCTGCTCACCCAGCGAGGCGACGTGCGTGGCCAACGGGTCGCTCGGCCAGGTGGCCACCCAGGTCCCCTCATCGGCGCCGAGGTCCGCCCCGGGCGCGAGCAGCGCCTCGCGCACGGCGAGGTGGTCGGGGTGCTCGTACTCCGCCGCGGCGCTGTCGCCGGTGCACGGGCGGTCGTGGCAGGTCCCGTCGTCGCCGGCGCGGTGGGTGCCGGCGTCCGGGGCGTCGTTGGAGTAGGTCGCGCCCAGCACCCGCAGCAGCGGCAGGTCCGGCAGCACGGCGCCGCGGGCGGCGAGCACCGAGGCGACGGCCCACCGCACCTCCTCGGGCGTGACGTCACCGTCGCCGGCGCTGACGGCCACGCGGGCGGAGCGCTGCCCCACCCAGGCCCGCGCCGTCGTCGCGGGGGGTGTGCCGGCGGGGTGGTCGACGGCGGGCTCGAGCCCGCCGGTGGCCGCGACGGGCAGCGCCTGCTCCGGGGGCGACTCGACGGGCTGGCCCGTGCCCTGCGCCCAGGAGCGCTCCAGGAAGCGCCCCCAGGAGTCCAGCCGGGCGTCGCGGCAGCTCTGGCTGCGCTTGCCGGACGGCGCCGGGGTCGGTGCGACCTCGCCGACCTGCGCCCACTGGTTGGCGGCGTACTCCCCCGGCTCGCAGTTGGCGGTGCCCTCACCGTCGGTCATGGTGAGGAAGACCGGGTAGGTGTCGGTCGACTCCGGCAGCGCCGCCCACGCCTCCAGCTCGTCGTCGGGGTGCGGGGTGACCACCAGCACGAGGCTCGTCGCCTGCACCTCCCCCGCCGTCGTGGCCGATGAGGACGACGACGACGGCGGCGCCGTCCGAGGGGCGCCCGCGGCTCCCGCGACGCCGCTGGTGCAGCCGCTCAGCGCCAGCGCGCCCACGAGCACGCCGGGTGCGAGCAGGGGCATCAGCAGGCGCGGGCGCACCCGGCCATGCTCACCAGCCCCGCGGGCGCGCGGGGCGGTTTGCCCGAAGAGCCCGTGGCCGCGGGGCGGTGTCCCTACCGTGGTGCGGTGAGCGCCGCTGTCGAGGAGCCGGCCCAGCCCGGCGAGGCGAGGACGCCCGAGCGGCGCACCGGGCAGCACCCTGCAGCCCCCGTCTCCGAGCGACGTGCGGCCCGGCTGTCAGGGCAGCGCCCCGGCCGGGTCGCCGGCGTCGACACCACCAGGGGCCTGCTGCTCATCGCCAGCGTCACCACCAGCAGCCTGCTGGTCCCGCCGGAGTGGTTCGACCACGCCCCGTGGATCGGCGTGCACCCGCTCGACCTCGTCTTCCCCGCCTTCGTGGTGCTCACCGGCGCCGGCCTGGGCTTCGCGCACAAGAACGGCGTGCGCGTGCCGCGCCTGGTCCGGCGGGTGCTCGTGCTCTTCGTGCTCGGTCTGCTCTACAACACCGCCGGTGACCTGGCGCAGGGCTACCCGTTCCGCCTGGAGACCGTGCGCGTGACCGGTGTGCTGCAGCTGTACGCGCTGCTGGTGCTGGTGATCGCCCTGCTGCACCTGGTGGTGCGCAGCTGTTGGGGGTGGCTGGCGGTGGCCATCGGCCTGGGCGCCGCGCACACGGCGCTGACGGCGCTGACCGCGGCCTCCTGCCCCGGCGGGCTGCTCACCCCGGAGTGCAACCCCTCCGCCGTGGTCGACGGGTTGCTCCCCGCCTCGCACCTGTACCAGCAGATGGGCGCCGGACACGACCCAGAGGGGCTCGTGGCGACCCTCGGCGCCTGCGCGACCGCCGCCGCCGGGACGGCCCTGGCCCACGCGCTCACCGCGGCACGCCGCACCTCCGACCGCCCCTCGCACGCGCTTCCGCGGCTGCTCATCATCGCGGGCGCTCTGGGCAGCGCTGCCCTCCTGGCCCACCTGCTCGTGCCGGACATGAAGCGGCTGTGGACGGCGCCGTTCGGGCTGGGCGTCGCCGCCGCCACGGTGGTCGTGGTCACCGTCGTGCACCTGGCGGTGGACGGTCGCTGGACCGCCGGCGCCGGGCCCGCCGCGGCCTGGGTGCGGGCGGCGCGGTGGCCGCTGGTCGCGCTGGGCCGCAACAGCCTGCTGGTCTACTTCGGCAGCCACGTCCTGGTGGACGTGCTGCGCGCCCGGCCGCTGCCCGACGTGCGAGGTGAGGCTGGTACGTGGGCGGAGCAGATCGGGCAGGCGACGTCTCTGCTCGGCGGCGTGCAGGTGGGGCTCACCCTGACGCTGCTGGCCGGATGGTGGGTGCTGGCGATGCTGATGCACCGCCGCGGCTGGTACGTCCGCGCCTGACGACCCGGGTCACCGCCGATAGAGCCGGCCGTCGGAGAGCCGCAGTAGCGCTCTCATTCCGTCATCACCTCTCTTCTGCGACCTCCCGGCGCTTGCCGTGGTCCTCACCACGGCGTGGTCGTGGTCGAGACGCCGTCATCATGCAGACGCCAGAGCAGCCGCCACACCGGCAGCCGGCAGACACCGCCGATCCGATGGTCCAGGGCCGCAGCACTAGGCCACAGGAAGTACCGGCTCGCGAGGTCCTTCAGGAAAACCTTCGCACAGGTCGACACGGTCCCTGCACCACTCACTGAGCGACCTGACCGAGGCCGTTCGGCAGCGCCCTTGTAGCGCCCAGGTGGCGGGTCGTTCTGCGATGACGAGGACACGCGTCGGCATCGCACGAGTGACCGCCTCGACGAGAGCCGAGACCATGCTGAACGCCCTGAAGGCCCCTACTCGGATGGCCCTCGCGACCTTCTTGACGGTAGGCGTCGCCATCCCGGTACAAGCTGCTGCGAGCAGTCCATGGCCCGAGTCGTCGGTGACGACAGCACTCAGCGGTGAGCTGGTCGTCGTCGAGCGCGCCAACATCCGCGATGGTGGTGCAGGGGGCGGGCACCAGGGCCACCAGCACGGGTCGCCCCCTCTGCCTCAGGAGGCGATGCTCGACGTGGACGGCACCTTGGTGCCGCTGGACCGATCGGTCCTCAACCGTGCCAGTGCCGGGGACACGGTCCGCGTCGTCGTCCCGGTTCCTAGCGAGATCATCCAGGCCGTCGGTGAGGGCAAGGCTGCTGCCGTCACCGTGGAGGGCCAGGACGCCGGTGCCGTGGAATCCATCCCGCTGATGACCTCCACCGCGCCGAGTGCTGCCCCGAGCACGGCCTTGAGTACCGTCCCGAGCGCCGCTGCGAGTGCTGCGGCCACCCAAGCCGCTCCGCCTGAGCTCACCCAGCTCGCTCAGGGCCGGGCCACCCCTTCGGCCGCCGAGACCAGCGCTGCGGTCACGACCGGCGCGTTCCAGGCCACCACCGGCGTCGCTGTCGAGACTGCCGCGGTGACGTCGAGCGCGGGAGCTGCAACGGCCGCGCCTGTCGAGCCCGCTCCCGGACCCAACGCTGAAACGGAAGTTCAGCCCACCAGGGTCCCTGCCGACCCTGGAGCCCCTGCTGCCGCCGAGGGCACGGTGGTCATCACCGCTGAGGACCTGGACGCCGCGCGTCAGCGCACCGCCGGTGAGGACTCTGACCTGTCAGCGGCGGTGGCCGCCGTCGCCGGTGCTGGCGCCGCGACCCTGAGCCCCTCCGCGACCCAGGTCGTCGCTGGCGCCCAGGTCGCTGCCGCTGCCACCACCCACCCCCTCACGATCGCGGTGGTCGGCTACAAGGGCACCACCGACGCCTCCTACACCGACGCTGCCGTGCGTGCCAACGTTGCTTCCGCCTCCTCCTACTGGAGCGGGCAGACCGCTGGGGCCATCGACTTCTCCACTGCTTCAATCACCCGCTACAACTCCACGATCGCCTGCTCGCCGTACTCCTACTCCTCTGCCTGGAACGAGGCGCGCACCCAGACCGGCTTCACCCCCGGCGCCAACAAGCACCTGGTGATCATCTACCCGCAGGCCGCCTACAACGACGGCTGCTCCTACGGCCTTGGCACCGTGGGCTCCTCCGTCGGCGGTGGAGGCTCGGTCTACGTGACCGACCTCAGCTGGTCGGTGCTGGCCCACGAACTCGGCCACAACATGTCCCTGCAGCACTCCAACTACCTGGCGTGCCTGCCGGACGTGATCCAGACCAGCACCGACCAGATGCCTGCCGGGTACACCAACGGCTACGCCTCCGGGTGCGGTGAGCAGGAGTACGGCGACGGCCTGGATGTGATGTCCTCCTCGGCCATGAACAAGGCCGCTGGCGCTTCCTCGGTGGCCCTTCGCCGCCTGGGCGTGCTGAGCACCAGTGACGGCACGGCTGCTGACCTGAGCAGCGCCGGGGTCTCCACCTACACCGTCACGCTCTGGGCACCCACGCCGGGCTGCGCTCGGTCAAGGTCACCGACCCCCGCAGCAACAACTCCTACTACATCGAGACCCGCGCCTACAACGGTCGCGACACCGCCGGGTACATGGGCGACGGCTCGAACATCCCCGGCAGCCCGTACTCCATGCAGTACGGCGTGCGAGTGCTGAAGGTCAGCCCCAACAAGGGCTCCCTGCTGCTGGACCCCACCCCCAGCAACGACCCCTGGGCCTACGACCTGGACCAGATCGTCAAGCCGGGCACTACCTGGTCCGCGCTGGGCGGCGGCGTGCAGGTGCGCACCTCCACCACCGCCTCCACGGCCTCCACCGGCCAGATGCAGGTGCTCATCTCGGTCGCCCCGACCGGCGCGTCCCACTGGGCCTCCAGCTCGGGTGCGGTGACGACGACGACCACGCTGAGCGCGCCGAGCTCGGCGCCCGTCGGCTCCAGCCTCACACTGAGCGGGACGGTGAGCGCCGCCACGGGCTCTACGGCCCCCACCGGAATGGTCAATCTGGCTGTGGGCTTCGCCAGCGCCACCGCCTCCCTGACTGCGGGCTCAGGCACCAGCTCGACCTTCAGCGCCACCTTCACTGCCCCTAGTGCAGGCACTCACTCCGCCAGCGCCACCTACGTCGGGACAGTTGACTACGCCGGGTCCAACGCGGGGAGCCCGATTACCACTACACCGGTGGTCGTGCCCAAGGCAGTGACGACCACCACGCTGGATGTCCTGCCCGCGCTCGTGGCCGGCCAGCCCGCCTCCATCACCGGCACGGTGACCGCGTCGGGCACCATGCCCACCGGCTCGGTGACAGTGAGCTTGGGTTCGTCCAAGGCCGCCGCCAACCTCAGCAACGGACGCTTCACCGTCTCTCTGACCCCTCCGGCGGCTGGCGCGGTCACGGTCCAGGCCGCCTACGGCGGGTCCACCGCCCTAGCGACCTCGAACACCAGTGCCAGCGCGACGGTGATGAGTCCGAGCTATGGCACCACCACCACGGTCATGGCGCCGGCGAGCACCACCGTCGGCACGAAGATCACGGTCACCGGGAGGGTGACCGCTGTGAGCGGCACACCCAAGGGGCGTGTGACCGTGACTGCAGGCTCAGCGACGGCCTCGGCCGACTTGAAGTCGGGGAGCTACAGCGTCGCGCTGACCCCGATCGCGGCAGGCGCCATGACCATGACCGCAACCTTCGCGCCTTCGGCGGCGCCCCACACCGCCAGCAGCGCACAGACGTCCATGACTGTCGCCCCGCGTCAGGTCAAAACGGTCACCACGGTGACGACGCCGAAGTTCGTCAGCGGCACAGCAAGCACAGTCACGGGTCGTGTCAGCGCTGCGGTCAGGGGCACCGTTCATATCCAGCTCGGTTCAGTCACGGTCACCGCCCCGGTCAGCAGCACCGGTAGCTATTCCGCGCAACTAACGCCGGGCGGGGTCGGCCCGCAACCCCTGACGGTCAGTTACAGCGGCGCGGACGCCGGGGCGGCTGTCTACTTAACCTCAGCAGTGTCCAAGAACGTGTCAGTGACTGCATCCACCCGCACCACGATCCAGCCGCTCCCTGCCGTTAGCGCGGCGAAGACGTTACTGACAGTCGAAGGCAGCGTGACTAGTGACGCCGGGCTCGTGTCGGGCACGGTGACCCTTACCAGCGGAGGAACCACTGCGCGTGCGGCGGTCAGTGAGGGCCGCTATCAGGGCTCGATTAAGCTCGATAGGTCGGGCGTTGTGACCGTTAGAGTGGCCTTTCTACCCGCTGATGGCTTCACTGGCAGCGCAGCGACCGCGACCACCACGGCGACCACCGCGCTGACGAGCGGCCGCTGAGTCACGCTGGTGTGGGAGATGTGCTCTGGGAGTACGACGCACGCGTATCGGGGACAGCACGACCGCCCGGGACCAATGTGGCTCATCGTAGATAAGAGTGCCAGACGAGCTGTCGCGTAGGACCCAGCACAGCAGAACGGACCGGGACCCGAAGGTCCCGGCCCGCTCAACTAGTTGCTCAATCCACGAACGCGACTTGCTGGAACTCAGAACTCCGAGTCGATGTCGACGTCGAGGCTCTTGGCGAGGTCCACCTTGTTGCCAGCCTGGTCCGCGAAGCCGTCCGAGAGGACGGTGATCTTGGCGGTCAGCTGTGCGCCGGCAGTGGCAGTGGTCGTGCTCGTCGTACCAGCAACCTGCTTCGGTGCGTCCGTCAGCGTGATGACGAGGACGTCGTCAACGGTCTCGTTCTTGTCGATTGCGGGAGACACGGAGGTGTCCTCCTCGTCGTCCAGAACAGCAGTGGCGTTCACGCCGATCTGGATCTCGAACGTCTGGCCGTCAGCGTCGACCACCCGCAGGCGACCGTCGGTGGCGAGGGCGTCCTTCATGTCCTCGCTGAACTCGAGGCGGATCTCGTCCCCAAAGTCCAGCGTCGTGGCGCCATCCAGAGGCTCGGTCGTGCCGTCCTCGTCTGCGTCGTTCACATTCTTGAACGTCGCGTCGGTGATGGTCGGAGCGGTGGTGTCCTTGTCACCGACCTGGACCGTGAAGGCGCCCAGCTTGGACCACTCGCTCTCCGCGCCGGTGCGGGAAACCGCCCGGACGTAGTAGACGTAGTCGCCGTTGTCGAGGTTCTCAGCCACGTACTCGGTGTCCGTGGCGCCAGCGGAGACTGCGGAGAAGCCCGTAACCGCCGTGTTGGCCGGCGTGGTCTCGGTGTCGTCCTCGTCCGCCTCGAAGATGCTGACCTCGTAGTCACCGATGAGGCCGTCGGCCGGGTTCGGTGCCGTCCAGGACAGCTTGGCGTCGTCAGCCTCAGAGGTCGACGTGCTGGCGTCGTAGTTGCCCACCTTGGCCGAAGGAGCGCTGGGCGCCTCCAGCTCGTCGCTGGTGACCTCGAAGTCGGACTTGTAGTCGCGGCTGTAGTCGGTGCCTTCGATGACGTCGCCCTTGCTGAGCGCCGCCTCGAACTGCGCCCCGCTCAGCGGCTTCGACGCCCCATCGACGTACGTGAAGGTGTCACCATCGGCGTAGTCGTAGCGCTTCGTGGTTCCATCGTTGTCAGTCGTGCCGGAGGCGTCCACGCCGACGAAGTAGTTCTTCTCCTTGTCGACGTAAAGCACGGTGACGTCGAAGGAACCATCCACGGCCTCGGTCGGAATCCAGCGGGTCGGCCCACCAACGCCGTGGGCCTCAGCAGCCCTCTTGTCGTTGTTGTTGGCCTTGGCAGGCTTCACCAGGTCCAGCGCGTTGTTGTCCGTGGAGTCGACGAAGACCACCGGGACAACATCATCGAAAGCAGTGCTGTCCAGGCTGAACTTGATGGTGCCACCCTGGGCCTCGACGTCCTCGACGAGCTGGACGTTTCCGGTCGTGGCACCGTTGACGACCTCGATGATGGCGTTTCCTGTGCCCAGGTCGTCGGCGCGGTTGTCCTTGTTGGCGTCCTTGAAGACCGCCACGCCGTCCTTGCCGATTGTGACGTTGTCAGCGGGCAGGAGAGCGATGGTGTACTTCGTGTCAGCCGACAGACCGGTGACCGTGAAGGTGCGCGAACCCTTGTTGGTCTCCCCAGCTGCGCTGGTGCTGACGTCCTTGGTCTCGCCACCCTCAGGCGCAACCTTGATGGACTGGTTCGACACCACGGTCTGAGCGGCCTTCTGAGCGGCCTCAACCTGGGCATCCGGCACGGCAGCCTTGCCACCGAAGACGAAGCCACGACCGGTCAGCTCGGAGGAGTGGTTCCTCAGGTAGGTCTCGGTCGCGTCCCAGCCCGCGAAGTGCAGGTTGAAGCCGGCCTTGCCGCCGAAGGCGGAGGCGACCAGGGAGTCAGCGCCGTTGTCGCGGCCGCCGCCCACCAGGATCGCGTGGTCCTTCTTGAAGCCCTCGGAAGTCTTGGCCCACTCGGCCACCAGGTTCGCGGTCACGGCGCGGTCAGCACCGGAGACGCGGGTGGTGATGGTCAGCTCCTTCTCCACACCCTCGGAGACGACGGCCTTGCCGCCGACGAGGATCTTGGTGTTGGCGCCGAGGTCACCGAGCTCCTTCTTGGAGGCCTCGGGCGCCTCGTCCTTCTTCACCAGGATGATCGGGTAGCCCTTGCCGTAGGCCACCGGGGAGACGGCCAGGGCGTCGGCGAAGGACTCGCCGGAGGCGACGAGCACCTTGGCGGGCTTCTTGCCGGCCAGCTTGGCGCCGGCCTCGGCGATCGCGGCGGCGGTCTCGTAGCGGTCCTTGCCGGACACGCGGTGGACGGTCTTGCCGTCGGCCTTGATGGCCTCCTCGACCGAGGTCGGGATCTTGGCGGTGCCGCCGACGAGCCAGACGTGCTTGGCGCCCAGGCGCTTGATCTCGTCCTGCGTCGCCTTGTCGGCGCCCTTCTCGTCGATGTAGAGGATCGGGGCGTTGGCCACGCCGGCCAGGTAGGAGGCGGTGAGGCCGTCGACGGTGGCGAAGCCGTTGACCAGGACGACGTTCTCGGTCTTGCCGGCGTCGGGGAAGGCGAGCTTGCTGGCCTCGATGGCGGTCGCGACGCGGTCAGCGCCGGCGACCCGGGTGTCGAACTTGAAGTTGGCGTCAGCAGAAGCGGCACCGGCGAGGGCGATAGCGCCACCACCGAGGCAGACCGCGAGAGCGAGCGTCCCCGCGGCGGTGCGCTTCGCCATGTTGCGAGCAGACATGTGAATGTCCTCCATGGAAATGAACGGAAGGGGACGCTGGTCCCCGGGTCAGGAGGACCCGGGGTTCCGGGTCTTCCAGATCCGCCGTCCGGCGGATCCGGACATTACGGACTGTGTTTCTTCCTCACCTCTCGGTGACGACATGGAAGAAGTTAGCCGCCCGCCTGCCCCGACTGTGGGATTTCCAAACATGGCGCGTGTCGGCGCGTCGCAGTGCGGCTCGAGAGGCCGCTGACCTGCGGTGACGCGGAACCACACCGTTGTGGTCCGCGCGTGTCGCGGCGGCGCCGCTGAGGTGGAGCGCGCCTCCCGGGAGCCGGAGGAAGCTCCCCCGATCGGCGTACGAGAACAGTGCCCTAGCGCGACACGCCACGGCGCGCGACACGCCCCAATCGACTCGCAGAACTTGTTGCGCCTCGCTCGTCACGCGAGTCACGGGAGGGCGGATATCGGCCGTTATCGGGACAAAGACGGACACAACGGCACGCGGAAGCTGTGGCTTTGCCCGGAACTGCCTGACTCGCGCCTCAGGCAACGACTCCCCAGCCCGTCAGGTGACGGTGGGTGACCGACCGTCACGCGACTCGAGCCGGCACAGGCCGCCGACCCACGGGCACGGCCGACACGCCGTGAGCCGCTGCAGGAGACGGCGACACGTGCCGATGACTCGTGCATGAGGCCTGAGCTGAGCGTCCGCACCGTCTTCGAGGGCTTCGAGACCGACGAGCACGTGCCCGCGCCCCGCCTCGCCGGCCTCCTGCGCCGCGTCCGCCTGCTGGTGTGGCCCCCGGCCTGCTCTCAGCCCCACCACTGAGGCGCCCGCTCCCCAGCCGCCTCAGCGCACGCCGTAGGCCGCAGCCGCCGTCGGCGCGGCCGCCGTCGTCGTCCTGAGGTCCTGCGGTGGCCTCAGCGGCGCGAGCCGCTGACCTCGAGCCGGCCCTCGCGGCGGTCGGCCATCCAGTCGGTCAGCTCCTTCTTCACCACCGGGGCCAGCAGGTACAGGGCCAGCACGTTGACGAAGGCGCACAGGAACAGGGCCGCGTCGGCGAAGTCGAGCACCGACGAGAGCGTGAGGATCGAGCCGAGCACGGTAAAGAAGAGGAAGACCACCTTGTAGATGAGCTCGGAGGTGCGGGAGCGCCCGAACAGGGTGGTCCACGCCTTGAGGCCGTAGTAGCTCCAGGTCACCAGGGTGGAGAAGGCGAACAGCGCGACCGCCACCGCCAGCAGCACCGGGAACCAACCGACCACCTCGGCGAAGGCGTCGGAGGTGAGCACCACGCCGTCGGCGCCGGTCTCCCCCGTGGCGGCGACCTCCTCGCGCGCGGCCAGCCAGGAGTCCGGCGCCGCGATGATGATGGTCAGCGCCGTCATGGTGCAGATGAGCACCGTGTCGACGAAGGGCTCCAGGGAGGCCACCAAGCCCTCGGTGACCGGGCGGCGCGTCTTGACGGTGGAGTGCGCGATGGCCGCCGAGCCCAGGCCCGCCTCGTTGGAGAACGCCGCGCGCTGCACGCCGATGATGAGCGCGCCCAGCGCGCCGCCGGCCACGCCCTCGGGGCTGAACGCGCCGGAGATGATCGAACCGACGGCGTCCGGCAGCGAGCCGAGGTTGACGCCGATCACGGCCAGGCAGCCGAGCACGTAGATGACGGCCATCGCCGGCACCAGGCGGCTGGTGACCCGCCCGATGGAGCGCATGCCGCCCAGGATCACCAGCGCCACGAGCACCGCGATGCCCACGCCGAGCATCAGCCCCGCCAGCGGGGTGCCCAGCGGGCCGTCGGCGCCGCCGGTGACGTTGCGCAGCTGCGCCACCGTCTGGTTGGTCTGGAACATGTTGCCGCCGGCCACGCCGAACAGCAGGATCGCCACCGCGTAGACGCCGGTCAGCGCCACCGACACCGGCCGCCCGAAGCGCGCGAAGGCCACCGGCAGGTAGCGGAACGGCCCGCCGGTGACGGTGCCGTCGGCGTGCTCCTCGCGGTACTTCACGCCCAGGGTGCACTCGACGAACTTCGTGGCCATGCCGAGCAGCCCCGCCATGATCATCCACAGGGTGGCGCCGGGACCGCCGAGGGTGACGGCCACGCCGACGCCGGCGATGTTGCCCAGCCCGACCGTGCCCGACAGCGCCGAGGTCAGCGCGTGGAAGTGCGGCACCTCCCCCGGGTCGTCGGGGTGGGAGTAGCGCCCGCGCACCAGCTGCAGCGCCGCCTTGACGCCGCGGGCCTGGATGAAGCCGAAGTACACGGTCATCGCGATGGCCGCGACCACCAGCCACAGGACGACGACGGGCACGCCCGTGCCGCCCGGCAGCGGCAGCTCCACGAACACCACCGTGGAGAGCGCCGTGCTGATCGGGGCGACGACGGCATTGACCGCGTCTTCGACCGCCGCGGCGGCTCCGGCTCCTGGGCCCTCGGCGCTCGTCATCGTCAGATGACAGCGGAGGTGGCGCGGTGCGGCAACCCCTCAGCGGCGATCCGCCCAGTCTCCATCGGCGCGGCTCCTCCGTCCTCGCGGAGAGGACCTTGGTCCTGACCTCCCGTCCGGGGGGGCGAGGGACTCAAGCGGGAGACACGCCCGGCCGATGCATCACGTGACCCTCCCCCTCTGAACCGCCTGGAGACCCCGTGGTCGCGCGTCTGGCCAACCTCAAGATCGCCCGCAAGCTCGCCCTCGGCTTCAGCGTGGTGTGCGCTCTGCTCATCGTCGTCAGCGCCGTCGGCGTCGTCCGCCTCGGACAGGCCCAGGCCGACCTGCAGCAGCTGGCGAGCAACGGCCTGGCGTCGGTGGACGCCGCCGACAAGACCGCCACCGCCTTCATGGCCGCCCGCTTCGACCTCGGCAACATCGCCCTGATGCCCGACGAGGCCGCGACCCAGGAGGCCGTCAGGGTCCTGGAGGAGGGCCAGCAGGAGCTCGACAGCCAGTGGCAGGCCTACCTGGAGACCAACCCGTCGGCCACCGCAGCGCAGCAGGCGGCATACACGGACGCCCTCGCCGAGTGGCGCAGCACCACCGACCGCCTCGTGCCGCTGGCGGAGGCCGGTGACGTCGCCGGCTTCGTGAGCCTGCGCGCCGAGATCGCCACCCCTCCGGCCAAGGCCGCCTCGGCCGCTCTGGAGGACATCGTCCAGGCGGAGAAGGACGCCGCCGACCAGATGGTCGCCGAGGGCGGGGCGACCCACCGCTCCTCCGTCGTCCTGCTCGTCGCGCTGACGGCCCTGGCGATCGGTGTCTCCGTGGTCATCGGCTTCGTGGTGGCGCGCTCGGTGACCGGGCCGCTGTCCAAGGTCATCACCGTCATGACCGACGTCGCTGCCGGCCGCCTGGACCGCCGCGTCAACCTCACCACGAAGGACGAGGTCGGTCAGCTGGCTGTGGCGGTGGACGCCACCGTGGCCTCCCTGAGCTCGGCGATGCGTGACATCGCCGCGGAGTCCCGCTCCCTGGCCACCGCCTCCTCAGCGCTGTCGTCCGTGGCCGCTCAGATCTCCGCCGGCGCCGAGGAAGCAGCAACCCAGACCCAGGTCGTCTCCGCCGCCTCCGAGCAGGTCTCCGCCTCCATCGCCACCGTCGCCGCCGCCGGCGAAGAGATGACCGCCGCCATCGCCCAGATCGCCACCGCCACCGCCGACGCCTCCGCCATGGCCACCAACGCCGTCACCTCCGCCGGCACCGCCGGCACCGCCATCGAGCGCCTGGGCACCTCCTCCCGCGAGATCGGCGACGTCGTCAAGCTCATCACCTCCATCGCCGAGCAGACCAACCTGCTCGCCCTGAACGCCACCATCGAAGCCGCCCGCGCCGGCGAGCTCGGCAAGGGCTTCGCCGTCGTCGCCGGGGAGGTCAAGGAGCTGGCCCGCCAGACCGCCCAGGCCACCGAGGACATCATCACCAAGGTCAACGCCACCCAGGCCGACACCGCCTCGGCCGCCTCCGCGGTCACCCAGATCAGTGACGTCATTGCCAAGATCGATGAGATCCAGGCCACCATCGCCGCCGCCGTCGAAGAGCAGTCCGCGACCACCTCGGAGATGGTCCGCAACGTCACCGAGATCTCCACCGGCTCCGCCCAGATCTCCTCCAACGTCTCCGACATCGCCCGCGGCACCGAGTCCAACCGCGAGGGCGCCACCCACACCGCCACCACCGCCGGCTCCCTGGCCACCTCCGCCGGCAAGCTGCAGGAACTCACCGGCCGCTTCACCGTCTGAGGCCCCAGCCTCCGCAGAACACCGCACGGGCCCACCGACTCAGAGCTCACCGATCCAGAGCCCACCAGCTCAGGCCCACCGGGCGGCGCACCAGCGCCGACCGGTGGGCCGTCGGTCGCCCACAGGTCCGCCTCCTGCAGCCATTCCACTGAGGTTGTCCACAGGCGCTGGAACGGTCGGGTACGGACCTTGCCTGCAGCTCTATCTTCGAACACGTGATCGATGCGTCGGTACCGGGCGGGTGCGCTCCCACGCACCCCGTCCTGTGCGCCCCGGCGCAGATCGCCGAGGCCGCCGACGCCCTGCTGGCGAGCACCGGGGCGTCGCTGTCGCTGGCCGAGCTGCAGGACGCCTACCTGGAGCTGCACGCCGCGGAGGCCGGGGTCGCCGCCGCCAAGCTGCACCTGACCCGCATGCTCGTCGAGCACGAGCGCCCCCACCGTCGCAAGGCGCCGGGCACCCAGACCAAGGCCTGGCTCGAGGGAGCGGTGCGCTTCGGGCGCGGAGCGGCCACCGCGGAGGTGAAAGCGGCACGCGCCACCGACCCGCACAGCGGCCCGCTGCGCGGGATGGGCGCTGCCCTCGCCGCGGGCGAGGTGACGCGGCAGCACGTCGACGTCGCCACGCGGCTGCTCCCCCGCCTGCCGCAGCGGGTGCTCGACGAGCGGCGCCAGGAGGTCGACGAGCACCTCCTCGACCATGCGCGCGACTTCTCACCCCGTGACGCCGAGACCCTCGCCAAGCACCTGCGCCGCGCCTTCGCCAAGGGCCCCGGTGACCCCGTCGACTGGTCCGAACCGCCGGCGGCGTCCTGGGACCGGCGCCAGGGCAGCTGGCACACCGACCACACCGGCATGACGCGGTTCCGCTTCGCCCTGCCGGAGGAGGAAGCGAAGCCGATCACCGCTGCCCTGTCCGCCTACGCCTCCCCCACGCGCAGCGGCTCCAGCGGGGACGACGGCGCGAGCGACGAAGCGGGCGGCGACGCGGCCGACAGCGCGGCCGACGGCACCCGTGCCCGCACGGATGACAGCCCTGAGACGCGCGGTGGCGACGACGTCGACCAGCGCTCCACCACGCAGCGCAACGCCGACGCCTTCATCGAGGTCGTCCGCCGCGGCCAGAGCGCCGCGCCCGACGGTGAGGTCGAGGTGGGGCGCCTGGTGGTCGTGGCCACGGAGGACCAGCTGGCCGGTGAGCCGGGCGCGGGCGGTGCGGTGTGCACCCACGACGCCGAGCCGCTCTCGACCACCGCGCTCGAGCGCCACGCGTGTGACGCCGTGGTCGACAGGGTCGTCCTCGACCGGCAGGGCGCCGTGGTGCGGATGGAGTCGATCGGGCGCCTGGCCAACCGGGCGCAGCGCCGGGCGCTCGCCGCGCGGGACGGAGGGTGCGCCTTCCCCCGCTGCAGCGCTCCAGCCACCTGGTGCGAAGCGCACCACATCGTCTTCTGGAGCCAGGGCGGCACCACGGACCTGCCCAACCTCGTCCTGCTGTGCTCACGGCACCACACCGAGGTGCACCTGGGCCACTGGACGATCACCGTGCGCAACGCGGTGCCGTGGTTTGTGCCGCCACCGTGGGTCGACAGGACTCAGACGCCCGTGCGCAACTCCCTGCACCGGCGCATCGCTGCCACGCGCGCCGTCGCGGCAGCGCTCGACCGACCACCCGACGCCACGGCGGCCTGACGAACCGCCCACCTGCCAGGCGGCGGCCACCGAGCCCAGGGGGCTCGAGGGCGCAGCGGCGCAACGCTGCGGCGGTGCGGGAGCGCCGCGGCCATGAGCGCGGCGGTTTGTCAGCGCAAACGGCGGGAGCGCACCGCGGTGAGGCGCGTCACATGGCGTATCTCGTCCGGGTGACATTTGTTGCGAAGACTAGACATGCGCCCGACCGGTCGCACACGATCGACCACGCCTCCACCGCTCGAGCCCAGTGGCGGTGGAGGCTCACTGGGCACACCGACGGCGCCCTCGGTGAAGACCGCGCCGACGTGCCGACTGCACGCCGGCCGTGCCGACGCGTCGCCTACGCCGACGTGCCACCCGCCTCGTCGGCGCCGACGTGCCGCCTTCTCAGCGCGGTGCGGGCACAGCGACTGCCGACGGCACAGGGGCCGGGTCGGGAAGTCCCGCCGCACGCCGGTCCCGGCGGGCTCGCTTACGGGCGAACATCGCCGCGTCAGCAGCACTGAGCAGCCGCTCGGCGCCCTCACTGCCCTCACCGGGCCGACTCAGCTCGGTGCCGACGCTGACGCCGACCCGGTGCTCGACCCCGTCGACCACCACCGGCTCGGCCACCACCGCCGCGATGCGGCGCGCCAGCGCCTCCGCCTGCGCGGCGTCGGCCACTCCGGGGCACACGAGCACGAACTCGTCGCCGCCCAGGCGCGCCACGACGTCCTGCGGGCGCACCGCGGCCGAGAGCCGACGTGCCACCTCGAGCAGCACGGCGTCGCCCGCGGCGTGCCCGTGGAGGTCGTTGACGGCCTTGAAGCCGTCGAGGTCGCAGTAGAGGACGGCGACCCGCCACGGCACGTGCCCGGCGTCGTCGTGAGCCTCCGACAGCGCCACCGTGAGGTGCTCCACCAGCAGGGCGCGGTTGGGCAGCCCGGTGAGCACGTCGTGGGTGGCCGCGGTGCGCAGCTGCGCCTCCAGGGCGCGCTGCGCGGTGACGTCGGCCATCGCAGCGACGGCTCCGAGCAGCCGACCACCGGCGTCGCGCACCTGTCGCGCCGACGCGCTGATGGTCCGCGGCAGAGCACCGGCGGGGCGGATGACGAACTCGGCGCCCACCACCTCGTCCTCGGTGAAGGCGCGCAGCAGCGGCACGCGGTGCGGCGCGAGCGGCGTGGTCCCGTCGAGCTCGAAGAGGGAGTAGGCCTGGGAGAGCTGCTCCGGCTCCACCGCGGCGTCGGCGTCCAGGCCGTGCCAGCGCCGGGAGGTGGTGTTGAAGACGGTCACGCGGCGGTCGGCGTCAGCGGCCACCACGCCCAGCGGCAGCGCCTCCAGCAGCGCCCTGTCGAAGGCGCGGGCTCGGGCCAGCTCCTCGGCGGCCTCGTGGGCCAGGCGCCCCTGGCGCCGCCGCTCCAGCAGGGAGGACGTCATGTCGGCCAGGTCCACCAGGCGCTCCAGCGGGTCGCCCTCGAGCGCCGGCCCGGCCTGCTCGTCCAGCGCGCACAGGGTGCCGACGGTGATCCCGTCGACCTGCAGCGGCGCCATGGCGTAGCGGCGCACCCGGCCCAGGCGGCCGTCCACCCAGGGCAGGTCGGCGAAGCGGGGGTCGGTGGCGCAGTCACCGGAGACGACCGGGCCACCCACCAGGGTCGCGCGGTGGCACAGCGAGTCCTCGCGCGAGACCGGCGGGAGCGCACCGCCCACCAGGGCCAGGGAGCACTGCTGGTCGGGCAGCAGCACGTTGACCACCGCCAGTTGGTACCCGGTCACCGCCGCAGCCACCCGTGCGGCCGCCGCGAGCTCGGCGTCCCCGCCGCCCTCCAGCAGGTCGCAGTCGGTGAGCACCTGCAGCTGGCGCTGGCGCAGGTCCTCCGGCTCGTGCAGCTCAGGCACGCTGCGACCTCCTCGCGATGACGGGACCACCCCGCGTCGCGGCGGCCCTCACCAGCGCATCGGCAGCCCCGGAGGCGTCCTTGACGCCGACGGCGGGCTCAGGCGAGGTCGCCCGGCTCGGCCACCGGCCGGGCTCAGACGCCGACGGGCGTCTTCGCCTCCGCGGCAGGAGCAGTGGGACCAGCGGGAGGCGCCGCAGCGGTGGGCCGGCGGCGCACCGCGATGACGCGCTGCAGCACCACGAACGCGAGGAGCACCGCACCGATGGCCACGCGCGTCCACCAGGAGTCCAGGCCCTCCCGGGCGTTGAGCACCTGGATGAGGCCGTAGACGAGCACCCCGGCGCCGGTGCCGAGCACGTAGCCGTACCCACCGGTCAGCAGCGTGCCGCCGATGACCACCGCGGCGATCGCGTCCAGCTCCATGCCGACGCCGGTGAGGTTGTAGCCGGACTTCGTGTACAGCGCGAAGAGGATCCCGGCGATCCCGGCGCAGGTGCCCGAGATGACGTACACCCACACCCGAGTGCGCTCGGCGCGCAGGCCCATGAGGGAGACCGCGTGGCCGCGGTCGGCGGCACCCAGGCCGTACACCGTGCGCCCGAAGCGGGTGTGGTGCAGCACCACGTACGCCACCGCGAGCACCGCCAGCGCGATGAGGATGCTGGCGTTGATGCGCCAGGAGGTGCGCCCCTCCCCGAACCTGATGGCCCAGGAGGCCAGGGCGGAGAACATCGGGTCGTCGATGGGCAGCGAGCGCGTGCCGATCACCGTGGCCGCCCCGCGCGCCAGGAACAGCACCGCGAGGCTGGCGATGAACGGCTGCACGTCGAAGTACTGCACGAGCACCCCGATCACCGTCCCGCACGCGGTGCCCACGAGCACCCCCACGAGGATCACGACGGGCGCCGGCCACCCGGCGATGAACAGCTGCGCCACCGTCAGGCCCACGAGCGCGACGACGGCGCCCACCGACAGGTCGATGCCCCCGGCGAGGATGACGAAGGTCATCCCCACCGCCAGCACCAGCAGGAAGGAGTTGTCGATGAGCAGGTTGGAGACCAGCTTCATCGAGATGAAGTCCTGCCGGGGCGTGCTGTAGCGGACCTGCCCCACCACGAGCAGCGCCACCAGCGTGGCGACCGTCCCCGCCACCGGCAGGTAGCGGGCGTCCAGGCGTCGGAGCCTCACGCCCCCACCTCCGTGACCTTCGAGCCGGATGACAGGGACGACGACGACGTGGGCTGCGGCGCCGCGGCGGCCTGCGGCCGGCCGGGGCCGCTGCGGACCGTGCCGCTGCGGACCGTGCGGCGGCGGGCCAGCCAGCCCCGCGCCCGCGGGGACGCCGCGACGCACAGGGCGATGAGCACCGCCGCCTTGAACAGGTTGGTGGTGGTCGAGGGCAGCTGGAAGATGATGACCGCCCGCTCGATGGTGGTGAGCAGCAGCGCCCCCACCACCAGGCCCGACAGGTAGAACCTGCCGCCGTCGAGCTTGGTGCCCCCCAGGACCACCACGACGATGGCGTTGAGCTCGAAGAACAGGCCGATGTTGTTGGCGTCGGCCGCCATGGTCGGGGCGCCGTAGATGATGCCGGCCAGCGCGGCCAGCACCCCGGCCAGCACGTAGACGGTCCAGGTGGTGCTGCGGGCGCGCACGCCGGACAGGCGCGCCGACTCCCGGTTGACGCCGATCGCCTCCAGCAGCACCCCCAGCGCGGTGCGCCGCACCACGACGGCGACGAGGGCGAAGACGAGGGCCCCGATGACCACCGCCTGCGGCAGCCCCAGCACCGACCCGGCGCCGAGGGCCTTGAACGGCGGGCTGGTGACGGTGGTGATCTGCCCCTCGGTGATGAGCATGGCGATGCCGCGCCCGGCCACCATGAGGATCATCGTGGCGATGAACGGCTGGACGCCCAGCAGCGTCACGAGCATCCCGTTGAAGGCGCCGACGGCGACCCCGAGCACCAGGCCCAGGGTGACGGCGGTGGCCACCGCGGCCGGCGCGCTGGGGTCGGCGGCGCCGTCGAGGTAGGTCAGGGAGACGGCCAGGGAGATGGCCATCACCGCACCCACCGACAGGTCGATGCCGCCGGTGGCGATCACCAGGCACATCCCGAGGGCCAGCAGCAGCGGCGTCACGGAGTTGCGCAGCAGGTCGATCGGCTGGCCGACCAGCGCGCCGCCGCGCACGGAGACGTCCAGGAAGCCGGGGCTGGCGACGGCGCACGCGACGAGCAGCACCACCAGCGCGGCGGTGGGCCAGAACAGGGCGTGGCCGGCGGCGCGCCGGCCCCAGCCGAGCGCCGTGCCGGTCGCGGCGCTCACGCGGCGCCCTCCCCCGCCGGAGCCGCGACGCTCGTCGAGGCCGTCTCCGCGGCGATCGCGGCCAGCACCGTGTCGGTGGTGACGCTCTCGTCGTTGACCACCTCGGCCACCTTCACGCGGTCTCGCATGACCACCACCCGCTGGGACAGGCGCAGCACCTCCTCGAGCTCGGAGGAGATGAACACCACCGACATGCCGCCGCGGGCCAGGTCGACCACGAGGCGCTGGATCTCCGCCTTGGCGCCCACGTCGATGCCGCGCGTCGGCTCGTCGAGGATGAGCAGGCGCGGGTCGGTGGCCAGCCAGCGCGCCAGCAGCACCTTCTGCTGGTTGCCGCCGGAGAGGTTCTTGATGAGGGCGTTCGGGTTCTTGGGGTTGATGTTGAGCGCCGTCGTGTACCGCTCGACCACCTCGTCCAGCTCCTTGGCCGGGATGGGCCGCCAGGCACCGCGGCGGGCCTGCAGCGCGAGCGCGATGTTCTCGCGCACGGTGAGGTCGCCGACGATGCCCTCCTTCTTGCGGTCCTCGGTGGAGTAGGCCAGGCCCTTCTGCAGCGCCGCCAGCGGTGTGGCCAGGCGCGCGGGGGCGCCGTCGACCTCCAGCGTGCCGACGTCGGGCCTGTCGGCCCCGCACAGCAGGCGGGCGGCCTCGGTGCGCCCGGAGCCGAGCAGCCCGGCCAGGCCCACGATCTCCCCGGCGTGCAGGTCGAGGTCGTAGGGCTGCACGGAGCCGGCGCGGCCGAGGCCGCGGGCGCTGACCAGCGGCCGCGCGGCGTCGTCGTGCAGGGGCACCGCGGCCTTGGCGGTCTCCTCCACGCCGGCCAGCTCGTCGCCCGAGCGCCCGATCATCAGGGAGATCAGCTCGCGGCGGGGCAGGTCGCGGGTGCGGCGCTCCTCCACCAGGCGGCCGTTGCGGAGCACGGTCATGCGGTCGGAGATCTCGTAGACCTGGTCCATGAAGTGGGAGACGAACAGGACGGCGACGCCGGCGTCGCGCAGCTGGCGCACCACCCGGAACAGCTCGGCCACCTCGGCGCGGTCCAGGCTGGAGGTCGGCTCGTCGAGGATGAGCACCTTGGCGTCGACCACCATCGCCCGGGCGATGGCCACCAGCTGCTGCACCGCGATGGTGTGGCTCTCCAGCGGCGAGCGCGGGTCGAGGTCGAGGCTGAGGCGCGCCAGCTGCTCGCGCGCGGCGCGGCGCGTGGCGCGCCAGTCGACGAAGGGCCCGCGGCGCACCTCGTGGCCGAGCATGACGTTCTCGGCCACCGAGAGGTTCGCGCAGAGGTTGACCTCCTGGTAGACGGTGGAGATCCCCGCGGCCTGGGCGGCGCCCGGGTCGCGCAGGTGCACCTCCTGCCCGTCCAGCAGCACCTGGCCGGCGTCGACGGCGTAGACGCCGGTGAGCGCCTTGATGAGGGTCGACTTCCCGGCGCCGTTCTCCCCCATGAGGGCGTGCACCTCACCGGGGAACAGGCGCAGGTCGACGCCGTCGAGGGCGCGCACGCCCGGGAACTCGATGGTGATGCCGCGCATCTGCACGACGGGCGGGGTGGCGGCGGTGCTGCTGACGGTGCTGCCCGGGGTGCCGGTGCTGCCGGGGGTGGTGCCTGCTGGGTGCGCCATGGGGGCCTTCCGTGGGATCCCGGGGCGGCACCGCGCTGTCCGCGGTGCCGCCCCGGGGGGAACGGGGGTCGGTGCCTGCCCGTCAGTACGGGCGGGCGTCGACCTCGGCCTGGGTGATGGTCTGGTCGAAGACCGCCTCCTCGACGACGGTCTCCTCCGGCACGTCCTCGCCGTTGGCGACCTTCGTGATCAGCTCGGCCAGCTGGTCGCCGAAGGCGGGGTTGCACTCCACGACGTAGTTGAACTTCTTGTCGACCAGGGCCTGCAGGCCGTCGCGGACGGCGTCGACGGAGACGATCTGGATGTCGGTGCCCGGCGTCTTACCGGCCGCCTCGATCGCCTCGATCGCCCCGAGGCCCATGTCGTCGTTGTGGGTGAAGATCATGGTCATGTCGGGGTAGGCCTGCAGCGCCGCCTCGGTGGCCGTGCGGCCCTCGGCGCGGGTGAAGTTGCCGCTGGCCTTGCCGATGACCTGGTCGCCGACGACCGCGTTGAAGCCCTCCTCGCGGTCGACCTGGGCGCCGGAGCCGAGGGTGCCCTGCAGCTCGAAGATCTTGGCGTCGGGCGCGTTCTCCTTGACCCACTCCCCGGCCTTGGTGCCCTCGGCCTTGAAGTCGGAGCCGATGTGGGTGACGTAGGGGTCTTCCACCGTGGTGTCGACGGTGCGGTCGACCAGGACGACGGGGATGCCGGCGTCCTTGATCTCCTGCAGCACGTCGTCCCAGCCGGTCTCGACCACCGGGGAGAAGGCGATGACGTCGACGTCCTGCGCCACGAAGTCGCGCAGGGCCTTGATCTGGTTCTCCTGCTTCTGCTGGGCGTCGACGAACGTGAGGTCGAAGCCGTTCTCAGCGGTGAGGTTGGCCTTCACCGACTCGGTGTTGGCGGTGCGCCAGCCGCTCTCGGCGCCGAGCTGGGAGTAGCCGACGCGGATGGCCCCGCCGTCGCCCGAGCCACCCCCCGCGCCCGAGCCGGAGCCGTCCCCGGCGTCGGCGCTGCCGCCGCAGGCGGCGAGGGACAGGGCCAGACCGGTGGCGGCGATCGCGGACATGAACGTCCGCCTGGATGCGTGGAACACTTGACTCCTCCTCGAGTGCGTCCATCGCCCGCCACGCGTGCATGCCGTGCTGCCGTGGTCGGGCGCTCAGTGCTCGGTGGAGCGGTCCGCGGGGCGTTGCAGCGCCCTGCGGACCGGCTCGCCCTCGACGACGAGGGCGGTGCTCCCCACCGGTGTCGCGGTGGTGCCGTCTCAACGGGAGCGACCCTCGCTCCCTGGGGCTCGAGTGTGAGCGTTCACATGTGAAGGTCACAACGCCCAGCAGGTCACGGATCGGTAACGCTCGCGGGGCGTGCCAGGCGCGTCAGGTGCGCGGGGGCGCCGTGCTGTCCCGCACCACCAGCTGCGGCTGGAGCTGCACGGAGTGCTCCGGCTCCTCCTCCGCGTGCTGGTCGGGCTCGCGGTCGCGCTCGATCATCCGCAGCACCACCTGGAGCGCGGTGCGGCCCAGCTCGGAGAACTCCTGGCGCACCGTGGTCAGCGGCGGCAGGAAGTGCGCGCTCTCGGGCACGTCGTCGAAGCCGACCACGCTGACGTCACCCGGCACGCTGCGCCCCCGCTCGGCCAGCGCGCGCACCACGCCCAGGGCCTGGGAGTCGTTGGCGGCGAAGACGGCGGTCACCTCCGGCACCCGCGCCAGCAGCTCACCGGCGCGGTGGCCGGAGTCGGCCGACCAGGCCCCCTCGAGCACGGGGGGCACCTCCCGGCCGGCGGCCTCGAGCACCTCCCGCCAGCCCTCCTCGCGCTGGTCGGCCTCGTACCAGCCGCGCGGCCCGCGCACGTGCCACACCGTGCGGTGGCCGAGGTCGAGCAGGTGCTGGGTGGCCAGGCGCGCCCCGGCGCGGTGGTCGACGGAGACCTCCACCGCGCCGTCGCCGCCGCTGCTCACGGCCACCACCGGCACGCCGAGCTGCGCACCGGCCAGCGCTTCGTAGGCCTCGCGCACCGGGGCGACCACCACCACGCCTGCGGCGTACTGGTCCACCAGGCGCGACAGGCCGTGCTGGACCGTGGCCACGTCCGGCTCCACGACGTGCTCCACCGCCAGGTGCACCCCGGCCTCCACCGCGGCCAGGCCCAGGGCGGCGGTGACCGAGGCCGGGCCGTACAGCGCCGAGCTCGGCGTCAGCACGCCGATGAGACCGCCGCGGCCGGTGGCCAGCGCCCGCGCCGCGGGGTTGCGGCGGTACCCGAGCTCGGAGATCGCCTCCAGCACCCGGGCGCGCGTGCCCACCGCCACCTTGGGCGCGGAGTTGAGCACCCGCGACACCGTCTGGATGGAGACGCCGGCCCGTGCGGCCACGTCGGTGATCGACGGGCCGCGGCCCGGCGACGGCGGTGTGGTGAGAGCGCTCACCGCCGCAGTGTGACCCGAGCGGGCCCCGGTGACCAGAGCCCCTGCGCCGCGGGCGCGTCCGCCGTCCGCGGGCCTGGGGCCCGGACCCGCGGGCCACGGGCCACGGGCCCCGGTCAGCGGAAGGCGGCGATGCCGGTGACGCGCTGGCCGATGACCAGGGTGTGCACCTCGTCGGTGCCCTCGTAGGTGCGCACGCTCTCCAGGTTGGAGGCGTGCCGCAGCGGGGAGTGCTCGAGGGTGACGCCGTTGCCGCCCAGCACCGTGCGCGCCTCCCGGCAGACCTCGATGGCCGTCCGGGTGTTGTCCAGCTTGCCCACGGAGATCTGGTGGGGCTGCAGGCGGCCGGCCTCCTTGAGGCGGCCCAGGTGCAGCGCCAGCAGCCAGCCCTTCTCGATGCCCACCACCATGTCGGCCAGCTTCTTCTGGGTGAGCTGGTAGCCGGCCAGCGGCCTGCCGAACTGCTCGCGGGCCAGCGAGCCGCGCAGCGCCGCGAGGTAGGAGTCGCGGGCGGCGCCCAGCACGCCCCAGACGATGCCGTAGCGCGCCTCGTTGAGGCAGGAGAACGGGCCGCGCAGGCCGAGCGCGCCGGGCAGCACCGCGTCGGCGGGCAGGCGGACCTCGTCGAGGACGACGTCGCACTGCACCGAGGCGCGCATCGACAGCTTGGGCGCGATCGGGGTGGCGCTGAAACCGGGCGAGCCGGTCGGCACGAGGAAGCCCCGGATGCCCTCCTCCGTGGCGGCCCAGACGACGGCGACGTCGGCGATGCTCGCCAGCCCGATCCAGCGCTTGGCGCCGGTGAGCACCCAGTCAGCGCGCTCACCGGGGCCGTCGCGGCGGGCGGTGGTGCGCATGCTGCCCGGGTCGGAGCCGGCGCTGGGCTCGGTCAGCCCGAAGCAGCCGACCAGGCGGCCCGCAGCCATGCCCGGCAGCCACTGCTCCTGCTGCTCGGGCGAGCCGTGCTTGGCGATGGCGCTCATCGCCAGCGACCCCTGCACGCTGACGGCGGTGCGCAGGCCGGAGTCGGCGGCCTCCAGCTCCAGGGCCGCCAGGCCGTACTCCACCGCCCCGCGCCCGGGGCACCCCGGCGCGGTGAGGTGCATGCCGAGCAGGCCCTCCTCGCCCAGGCGCGGCATGACCTCGCGGGGGAAGTGGCCGCGCTCGTACCAGTCGGCGACGTGCGGGCGCAGCTCGGCGTCCACGAAGGCGCGGACCCTGTCGCGGGTCGCGCGCTCGGTGTCGGTGAGCAGCCCGTCGAGGGCGAGCAGGTCGGTGTCGGGCAGGGCGGCGTCGTCGGCAGCGGTGCCCAGCGGAGCGCGGTCGGTGGCAGTGCTGGTGGTGGCGATCATCAGTCCTCCTGGTCGGGCGCGGGCGACGTCTCGGCGGGGTCGCGCACCCGGGCGCGCGGGGTGGGGTCACGCAGCCAGGCGCGCAGGGCGGCGTCGTGCTGGCCGAGCCGCGGCGGGGCGCTGCGCCGCTGCGGCACCTCGGGCACGAAGCGCAGGGGGCTGCGCACCGCCCGGCCGACCGCGCGCCCGTCGTCGTCGACGACGTCGACCACCGGGTCCAGGCCGAGGGCGGCGGCCAGCTGCAGGCCCTGCTCCACCGTGGCGACGCAGCCGGCCGGCACCCCGACCTCGGTCAGCTCCTCCGCCCAGCGCGCCGCCGAACCGGCGGCCAGGCGGGTCTCGAGCGCGTGGCGCAGCGCGGGCCGGTGCGAGACGCGGTCGGTGTTGGTGGCGAAGCGCGGGTCGTCGGCGAGCGCGGGCGCCCCGAGCACTTCGCACAGGCGGCGGAACATCGCGTCGGTGCCGCACGCCAGCGCCAGCGGGCCGTCGGCGCAGGCGAGCAGCTCGTACGGGGCGATCGAGGGGTGGGCGTCGCCCGCGCGGCGCGGGGCCGCGCCGGCGCCGAGGAGGCCCTGGACCTGGTTGACCAGCGCGGTCTGCAAGCTGGAGAGCAGGTTGACCTCCACGTGGCTGCCGCGGCCGGTGACCCCCCGGCGCACCAGGGCCGCGAGCGCGCCGAGGGCGGCGTCCTTGCCGCACAGCACGTCGACGACGGCGACGCCCACCTTCTGCGGGGCCCCGTCGGCCTCGCCGGTGATGTCCATGAGGCCGCCGACGGCCTGCACCACGAAGTCGTAGCCGGCCAGGTGCGCGCCGGCACCGGTGCCGAAGCCGCTGATGGAGACGGTGACCAGGCGCGGGTTGAGCTGCGCGAGCCGCTCCGGGCCCAGCCCGAGGGAGGGCAGGGAGCCGGGGCGGAAGTTCTCCACCAGGACGTCGGCGCGCCGGGCCAGCTCCACCGCGAGCGCGACGTCGGCGGGGTCGCGCAGGTCGAGCAGCAGCGACTCCTTGTTGCGGTTGACGCTCTCGAAGTACGTGGTGCCGGTCGCGCTGTGTGGCGGGCCCCAGCTGCGGGTCTCGTCGCCGCTGCCGGGGCGCTCGACCTTGATGACGCGGGCGCCGAGGTCGGCGAGGTGCATCGTGGCCAGCGGGCCCGCGAGGACGCGGGAGAAGTCGGCGACGAGCAGCCCGTCCAGGGGCGCGGCGGCCGTCGTCACGGGCTCGATCGTCGCCTGTGCGACTCCGGTTGACAAGGTCGTGCGCTTGTCAACCGCTGGCGCACAGAAGACCGCGGATCGTGGACAAGGCGCGGGCAGCCATCGGTGACCGACCCGTGTCAGCCGGGCTCACCAGCGTCGGGCCCGGGAGCGCCGGGCCCGGGAGCGCCGGGCTCCGCCGCGCCGGGCCCGGGGGCCGCCCCGCGGAGCACGCTGAGCACCGCCGCGGACGCCTCGTCGGCCCGGTGGACGCGCAGCAGCGAGGTGGTCAGCTGCACCCCGGCCAGCGCGGCGCAGCGCACACCGGGCACCGGCAGGCGGCCCACGCACTCGGGCACCAGGGCCACGGCGGTGCCCGCACCGACCAGCGCCAGCGCGGCGACGTAGTCGCGCACCGCCACGAGCTGCGGCGCGGGCAGGCCGCCGGCGGCCACCACGGCGGCGACCTCCTCGGCGGCGCCGTGCACCTCGGCGAACAGCGGCGCCGCGAAGCGCTCCCCCGCCAGCTCGCCGGCGGTCACCGCCGCCGAGCCGGCGGCCGGGTGGCGCTCGGGCAGCGCCACCACCACGGGCTCGGTGCGCACCACCTGCGCGTGCAGGCCCGCCGGCAGCTCGGGCCGGTGGCGCAGCAGGCCGACGTCGATGCGCCGCGCCAGCAGCGCCTCGAGCTGGTCCGGCGTCGACATCTCGGTGACCTCGACCTCCACCCGCGAGCCGGCCGCGGGGGCGGCGACCGTCTCGGCGAGCACCCCGGAGAACGCCGCCGAGGCCACGTACCCCACCCGCACCCGTCCCAGCAGACCCCGGCCGGCGGCGCGGCCGACCGCCACCGCGCGCTCGACGCCCTCCAGCACCGCCCGCGCCTCGGGCAGGAAGACCTCCCCCGCCGCGGTGAGCCGCGGGGTGCTGCGCCGCCCCCGCTCGAGCAGCCGGGCGCCCAGGTGCTCCTCCAGCGCCCGCACCTGGGCGCTGACCCCCGACGTCGTCGTCCCCAGCAGCGCTCCGGCGCGCCTGAAGTGCAGCTCCTGCGCCACCACCACGAAGGCCCGCAGCCACCGCAGGTCCACCGCGCCACCTCCGCCGAGCACCACCGAGCACCCTCCCCGCACCAGCGAGCAGCACCGGGCGCGACAGCGCCCGGGGCCCCGAGCGTGCCCGGAGGCACCGGCGGCGTCGAGGGCGGCGCCCAGGACACCCGTGCGGGCTGCTCCGTCCGAGCGACGGCGGGCCGTTGATCGCCCATACTTCCGGGGTGGACGGTCCCCCGGTCCCGGCGACGCCGCCGGACGCCCCGCCCGTCCAGGACCTCGCCACCACCCTGCTCGTCGTGGCCAGCGACGCCGCGCAGCTGGGCCTGTGGGAGTGGGACCTGCTCACCGACCGCCTCACGTGGGACGCGCGCAGCCGCGCCATGTACGGCCAGGACCGGATGCCGCTGAGCGGCTTCGTCCGCGACATCAACCGCACGATCCACCCCGACGACCAGCAGGCCGTCGCCGAGGCGCTGCAGCGGGCGATCGAGCGCAAGGGCACGCTGGAGACGGAGTTCCGCGTCGTCCACCCCGACGGCACCGAGCGGGTGCTCTACGCCCGCGGGCAGGCGCTGATCGACGCCGAGGGCCGCGTGGTGCGCATGGTCGGCACCAACTCCGACGCCACCGAGCTCCGTCAGGCGCAGCACCAGGCCGCGCAGGACTCGGCGCGGATGGCCCGCCTGGTCGACGTCGCCCGGGCCCTGGGCGACGCCGAGGACGAGCAGGACGTGCTGGGGGTGGTCAACGACGCCGCCACCGCCGTCTTCGGCGCCTCCTCCGCGGCGCTGGTGCTGCAGACCGGCCAGCCCGGCGCCCAGGCGCTGCGGACGCTGACGGCCGCCTACGACGAGGGGTTCAGCGCGGCCGTCGCCCACCTGCCCGCCGACACCCCGCTGCCCGCGGTGCACACCGCCACCACGGGCACCACGTGGTTCGTCACCGAGCGCGCCGAGGCGCCGCAGGCCTTCGCCGCCGGGCTGGGCGTGTGGGAGGCCTCCGGCACCGACGCCGTCGGCTGCGTCCCCCTCGTCTCCGACGCCGGGGTCTTCGGGTCCCTCTCGATCGGCTTCCCCCACCCCCAGCGGTGGCGCGAGGCGGACCGCCAGCTGCTCACCACCTTCGGGGCGCTGACCTCCCAGGCGCTGCGGCGGATCTGGGCGCGCTCCGCTGAGCTGACGGCGCTGCACGCGGCACGGCGCTCGGCCGCGCAGCAGACCGCGCTGGTGGCGCTGGCGCAGTCGCTGGAGCTGGCGCAGACCGAGGAGGAGGTCCTGGCCGTGGTCTCCGGCGGTGGCGTCAGCCTGCTCGGCGCCCGCGGCGCCGTGCTCTGCCTGGTGGCACCCGTGCCCGCCGACAGCGCCACGGGCGCGCGGCTGCGCGCCCTGGCCACGAGCTTCTCCGAGGGCACCGCGCGCACCGAGGTCGCCGAGCTCGGCGCCGACGTCCCGCTGCCCATGGTCGACACCGCCACCACCGGGCGCGCGCACTTCCTGGCGGACAGGGCGGCCGCCGAGGCCCTCTTCCCCGGCCGCGAGGACGCCGTGCGCGCCCTGCACGAGGCCAGCGGCACCCACGCCTCCGCGGCGGTGCCGCTGACCGACGGCGGCGCGGTGGTCGGCTCGCTGGCGGTCGCGCTGGAGGACGAGCACGCCTGGACCGCGGACGAGCGGGCGCTGCTGGCGGCGTTCACCGCGCTCACCGCCACGGCGCTGTCGCGCATCCACGCCCAGGAGGCCGAGCGCGCCGCCAGCGCCGCCGTGCGCCGCTTCTCCGAGACGCTGCAGCGCAGCCTGCTGACGCGGCCGCCGCAGCCCGACCACCTGCAGATCGCCGTGCGCTACCTGCCGGCCGCCGCCGAGGCGCAGGTGGGCGGTGACTGGTACGACGCGTTCATGGCCCGCGACGGCGCCACGAGCATCGTGGTCGGCGACGTCACCGGGCACGACCGCGAGGCCGCCGCGGCGATGGGCCAGATGCGCAACCTGCTGCGCGGCATCGCCCACGTCAGCGGCGCGGAGCCCGCGGAGGTGCTCAGCAGCCTGGACGCCGCGGTGCACGACCTCGAGGTCGGCGCGATGGCCACCGTGCTGCTCGCCAAGGTCGTGCAGACCCCGCCGATGGCCGAGCGCGGCGAGCGGCTGCTGCGCTGGTCCAACGCGGGCCACCCGCCCCCGCTGCTGCTGGGGCCAGACGGGCGGGCCCGCTACCTCGAGCGCGACCCCGAGCTGCTCATCGGGCTGGCCCCCGAGGCCGCGCGCCGGTCCCACGAGGTGCCGCTGGAGGCCGGAGCGACGCTGCTGGTCTTCAGCGACGGCCTGGTCGAGCGCCGCGGCGCCACCCTGACCACCGGGCTGGAGTGGCTGGCCCGCACGGTGGAGGAGCTGGCCGACCTGGGCGCGGAGGACCTCTGCGACGAGCTCCTGCGCCGGGTCGGCGAGCGGGTGGAGGACGACGTCGCCGTGGTCGCGCTGCGGGCGCACCCCACGGACCGGCCCCGGCCCGCCGAGGCGGGGCCGGAGCGCGTGCCGCTGGACGACTGAGCCCGGTCTACCGCTGACCACCTGCTGGCCAGCTGCTGGTCAGCCGCTGGTCAGCCCCGGAGCAGCCCGCGGCGCACCGCGGTGGCCGCCGACGGCGCCAGCGGCAGCCGCGGCACCAGCGTGGCACCGACGGCGTGGTAGAGGTCGGGCTTGCCCGGCCACACCGTGCCCGTGGGGCGGTTGCGCTCGTCGAGCTGGTGGTGCCAGGAGCCGTCCTCGTGGTCGAGGACGACGTCGGCGACGTGGTCCCACCACAGCGCGTACAGGTCGGCGTACCGCTGCTCCCCGGTGGCCAGCACGAGCGCGGCCGCGGCGGCGGTGGCCTCGGCGGGCACCCAGTGCATGCGGTCGCGCACCACGGGTGTGCCGGACCAGTCGGTGGTGTAGACGAAGCCGGGCCGCCCGTCGACGTCCCACCCGTCCTCGACCGCCCTGCCGAACAGCGCCCGCGAGGCCGCCACGAGGTCCACCGGCGGCTCCTCGCCGGCCGCCCGGGCGGCGGCGTCGGCGTGCAGCAGCAGCCGGGACCACTCCAGGCCGTGGCCGATCGTGGCGCCGTAGGGCTTGAAGGGGTCGGCCTTCTGGTCGGCGTGGAAGTCCAGGTCCCCGGTCCACCCGGAGGCGCCGTCGTCGTGGAAGTGCTCCGGCACCCGCCAGTCGTTGTCGCCCGACCAGCCCGCCACCGTGGCGGCGACGCGCAGCGCGCGCCCGCGCCAGGTGGCTGCTGCCCGCTCGTCGCCGAGGACGTCGGCCAGCACGTCGGCGGCCGCGAGGAACGCCTCCACGGAGTGCATGGCGCCGTTGATGCCGCGGTAGCGGTCGAGCACCTCGAAGGAGGTGTCCCAGGTGTCCACGGGCATGCCCGCCGCGTCGTCCCAGAAGCGCTGCTCGTAGACGGCGAGCGCCTCGGCGAACAGCTCGCGCGCGCCCGGGCGGCCGGCGGCCGTGGCGGAGGAGGCGGCCAGCACGATGAAGGCGTGGGCGTAGCAGGCCTTGCCCTCCGCCGGGGCGCCGGAGGCGTCGAGCTCGCCGAACCAGCCGCCGTGCGCGCTGTCGCGCAGCGGCGCCTCGCCCTCGGCGCCGCGCTCGGCGTCCCACAGCCCGGCGAGCGCCTCGTCGGCCAGGCTCCCGGAGCCGGGCACCCCGAGCAGGTGGCCGAGGGCGTACACGTGCGCCATGCGCGCGGTGATCCACGTGTGCACGCCGTGGGAGGGGTCGGGGTCGCCCTGCTCGTCGAGCCAGGCCGCTCCCCCGCCCTCGGCGGGGAAGAGCTGGCCGAAGGCGAGCAGGTCGCGGCAGTGCTCGTCGAGCCACGCGCGGTGCGTGGGCTGGCCGAGCCACCCGGGCAGCTGCCCAGCCGCAGCAGCGTCGGCGCCGGCCGCGGCCACGGGGACGGCGGCGCTCACGCGCCAGCCCGGGCGAAGCGCAGGGTCAGGATCTGGAAGGGGCGCAGGTCCACGCGGGTCACCCCCCGATCCTGGCCGACGCCCCCCGTCGCGGCCAGGCCGCGGGGCTCGCCCACCGGGCGCTCCAGGAGGTCGACCTCGGTGGCGCCGCCGTGCTCGAACCCGGCGACGACGTGCGCCGAGGCCCGCCCGCCGAGCGACTCGTAGAGGCGCACCACGACGTCGCCGCTGCGGTCCTCGGCGAGCTTGACCGCCTCGACCACCACGCCCTCGTGCCCGCCGGCCAGGCCGGCGACCGGCTCCACCACCACCACGGGGGCCGCCTGCGCGGCGTCCGCGGAGCCGGCGACCTCGCGCACCGGGAGGTTGGCGCGGTAGCCCTCGCGGACGGCGTCCGCGGTGCCCGCGCCCACCACGAGGCCGGCGCGCAGGCGGTGGGAGCCCTGGTCGGCGTCGGGATCGGGGTAGAGGGGGGCGCGCAGCAGCGACATCCGCACCGTGGTGGTGGTGCCGCCGTCCTCGCGGGTGGTGCGGCCCACGTCGTGGCCGTAGGTGGAGTCGTTGACGACGGCGGCGCCGTAGCCGGCCTCCCCCACGTGCACCCAGCGGTGGGCGCAGGTCTCGAAGCGGGCAGCGTCCCAGCTGGTGTTGGTGTGGGTGGGGCGCAGCACGTGCCCGAACTGGACCTCGCTGGCGGCTCGGTCGGCGTGCACGTCGACGGGGAAGGCGAGCTTGAGCATCTTCTGCCGCTCGTGCCACTCGACGTCGAGCTCCACACCCACCACGGTGCCGCCGGGCTCCAGGGTGATGAGCTGCTCCACGCGGGAGGAGCCGAAGCGGCGGACCACGCGCACGGCTGCGCGACCGGTGCCGCCCGCGGGGTCCTCGGCCACCTCGACGGACTCGGCGGCGGTCAGCTCGGTGGTGTGCCGCTGGTAGTGGACGTCGACGTCCCAGGCGTCCCACTGGGTGGGGGTGTCGCGGTGCAGCGTCAGCAGCGCCCCGCGCCCGCCGGGCGGCAGCACCTCGCGGCCCGCTCCGCCCTCGGCGGCCAGGTCGCGCACCGAGGCCAGCAGGCCGTCGGCGTCCACCACCACGCGGACGAGCCCGTTGTCGAGCACCACGCCCTCCCCGTCGCGCTCGACGACGACGCCGCGCGCGCCGTCCGCCGCACCGACGGCGAGACCCAGCGCGGGCGCCGCGGCCCGGGCGTGCGGCGCGGCGTTGAAGACCAGCCGCTCCTCCCCCTGCCCCGCGAGCGCGGTGAGCGACTCGGTGACGAGCTCCTCCAGCTCCTCCGCCAGCCGGGCGTAGTTCGCCTCGGCCTCGCGGTGCACCCAGGCGATCGAGCTGCCGGGGAGGATGTCGTGGAACTGCTGCAGCAGCACGGTCTGCCAGGCGGCCTCGAGCCGGTCGTACGGGTAGGGGTGCCCGGTCTGCACCGCGGCGGCGGTGGCCCACAGCTCGGCCTCGCGCAGCAGGTGCTCGCTGCGGCGGTTGCCGCGCTTCGTGCGCGCCTGGGAGGTGTAGGTGCCGCGGTGGAACTCCAGGTACATCTCCCCGCTCCACACCGGCGGCGCGGGGTACTCCTCCTGCGCGTCGCGGAAGAACTCGTGGGGGTCGCCCAGCTCCACCCGCGGGGAGCCCTCGAGGTCGCGGGCCCGGTGGGCGGCGGCGAGCATCTCGCGGGTGGGGCCGCCCCCGCCGTCGCCGTAGCCGAACAGCAGCATGGACGTGTTGGCGCGGCCCTTCTCGGCGTACTGGCGCTCCGCGCGCGCCAGGTCCTCCGCGGAGACCTCGGAGTTGTAGGTGTCCGCCGGCGGGAAGTGCGTGAAGATCCGGCTGCCGTCCAGGCCCTCCCACCAGAAGGTGTGGTGGGGGATGCGGTTGGTCTCGTTCCAGCTGGGCTTCTGCGTGAGGAACCAGCGGGCGCCGGCCAGCCGGGCGATCTGCGGCAGTGCGGCGCTGTAGCCGAAGGAGTCCGGCAGCCAGACGTCGAGGGGCTCCACGCCCAGCTCCTCGGCGAAGAACCGCTTGCCGGCCACGAACTGGCGGGCCAGGGCCTCCCCGCCGGGCAGGTTGGTGTCGGACTCCACCCACATGCCGCCGACCGGCACGAAGCGGCCCTCGGCGACGCGCTTCTTGATCCGCTCGAACAGCTCCGGCTGGGCGTCGCGCACCCAGGCGTACTGCTGCGCGGAGGAGCAGGCGAAGGTGAAGTCGTCGTCCTCCTCCATGAGGCTCAGGACGTTGGAGAAGGTGCGGGTGCACTTGCGGGCGGTCTCGCGGGTCGGCCACAGCCAGGCGGAGTCGATGTGGGCGTGCCCCACGGCGACAGCCCGGTGCGCGGTGGCGTCCGCGGGTGCCGCGAGCGCCGGGGCCAGGGCGGCGCGGCCAGCGGCAGCGGTGCCGGCCACGTCGTCGGGGTCGACGGCGTCGACCATGTCCTCCAGGGCGCGCAGCACGGCGGCGCGCCGGCTCGTGGTCGCGGGCAGCTCGGCCAGCAGCCCGCGCAGCGTCCACGCGTCGCGGGTGAGCTCGTAGACCTCCACGTCGAGCTCGACGAGGTCGGCCGCGCGCATCCGGTACACCGGGTCGGTGCCGGCGGTCGCGGTCGATCCCATGGGCGTCGGCTTGAAGGCCCAGTCGTCCCCGCCGGAGGCGCCGGAGACGTCGGGGTTGGAGGAGGCCTCCAGCAGCACGTCGACCTCTCCCCCGCCGGTGGTGACCTGCGCCAGCGGCAGGTAGCGGTTGCGGGGGTGCAGGCCCTTCACCACGGTGCCGTCGGGCCGGTACGCGGTCGCCTCGGCCTGGAAACCGGGCTGCACGGCCAGGTAGCCGAGGTCGACGTCGACCTCGACGCGCACCCCGGGGTCGTCCCCGAAGCCGGCTGGCACGGCGCCGGTGAGGCGGAACCAGGTCGTCCCCCACGGCTTGCCCCAGGGGGTGCCGGCCGGCCCGATGGTGAAGGGGGTGAACTCCTGCGCCGCGGCCTCGGCGAAGGGCACCGGCTCCCCGGGCGCCTCCCAGCGGGTGGTGGTGAGCCGGTGGCGGCGCCGGTGGAGGGCGGGGACGAGGCGCTCGCGGGTGAAGCGCTCGACCCGCATCTCCACGAGGCGGGAGTCGTCGTGCACGGTGGTGCCTTCCTGGGTCGGGGGAGGGTCTGGGGCGCGCGGGTCGCGGGCGTCAGCCCTTGACGCCGCCGGCGAGGGCGAAGGAGCCGCCCGCGACGCGCTGCACCAGCAGGTAGAGCACGAGGACGGGGACGGAGTACAGGACGCTGAACGCCGCCAGCTGGCCGTAGGCCACGGCGCCGTTGGTCCCGAAGAAGGTGTAGATGGACACCGCGGCGGGCTGGAACTCGGGGTTGAGCAGCAGCACGAACGGCACGAAGAAGTTCCCCCACGCCTGGGTGAACACGAAGATGAAGACCACCGCCAGGCCCTGGCGCATCAGCGGCACCACCACCCGCGCCAGCGCCTGCATCGCGCTGGCCCCGTCGACCCAGGCGGCCTCCTCCAGGGAGACCGGCACGCTGTCGACGAAGTTCTTCATCATCCAGATGGCCATGGGCAGGCTGGTCGCGACCAGGAACATCACCGTGCCGGGGATGGAGTCCAGCAGCCCGAGGGTCACGAACAGGGCGTACACCGGCACCATGACCGCGGTGATCGGCAGGCAGCTGCCGAAGAGGATGACGTAGAGGAAGGAGCGGTTGAAGCGCATCGCGTAGCGGCTGAGGGGGTAGGCGGCCAGGGTCGCGACCGCGACGGTGATGAGGGCCGTGCTGCCGGAGACGAGCACGGAGTTCCACAGCGGGCGCAGCGTCAGCTCCCAGGTGAGCACCTCGGAGTAGTTGCGCAGGGTGGGGCTGGTCGGCACCGAGACGCTCACCGTGGCGGAGGGGTTGACGCTGGAGAGCACCACCCACGCCAGCGGGACGAGGAACGCCAGCCCCACCACCACCAGGACGACGCCGTTGGCCAGGCGAACGCCGCGCCCGCGCGGCGAGGCCAGCCGCAGGGCGGCGGTGCTGCCGCCCGGGACCACCGGTACCGGGGGCTGCGGCGCGGGCATCGGGGTGGAGGGGGCGTGGGCGCTCATCAGTCGACCTCCGGCTTGAGGACCCGCACGTAGACGATGGCGAACACGGCGCCGACGGCGATGGTGACCACGGCGATGGCCGTGCCGTAGCCGACCTGGGCGAACTTGAAGGCCTGCTGGAAGGCCAGCACCGGGAGCGTGGAGCTGCTGGTGCCTGGGCCGCCGCCGGTCATCACCCAGATCAGCGTGAACACGCCGAGGGTCTGCAGCGTGGTCAGCATCATGTTGGTGGCGATCGCCCGGCGGACCATCGGGAGCGTGATGCGCACGAAGCGCTGCAGGCCGGTGGCGCCGTCGATCTGCGCCGACTCCATGATCTCGGGCGGCACCTCGGCCAGGGCCGCGTTGTAGACCATCATCGAGAAGGCGGTGCCGCGCCAGATGTTGGCGAGGATGACCGCGAACATCGGGAACGAGATGAGCCACGTGGTGCCGCCGAGGCCCGCCCAGCTGAAGCCGGCGCCCAGCAGCGCGTTCAGCGTGCCGTCGGTGGAGAAGAAGGCGTACAGGGCGAAGGCGGCGACGATCTCCGGCATCACCCAGGCGGTCACCACCAGGGCGCTGACCACCGAGCCCAGCCGTGCCGGGCCGTTGCGCAGCAGCAGCGCCACGGCCATGCCGAGCGCGTTCTGACCGATGACCGCGCTGGCGATGACGAAGAGCAGGGTCAGCCAGACCGACCGCCAGAAGTCAGCGCTGGAGAAGAGGCGCGCGTAGTTGTCGGCGCCCACGAAGTTCGGGTTCACCGCCCGGTAGCCGCTCAGCGCGGTATCGGTCAGCGAGCCGTAGAGGGCGTAGCCGATCGGGCCGGCGAGGAAGATCGCCATGAGGGCGATCGCCGGGACGAGCGGCAGCAGCCGCACCGCGGTCCGGCTCGCCTCCTGGCGCTGCCGGGCCGGCCGGGGGGCGGGCGAGGTGCCCGTCCCCCGGCGGGTCGTGCTGTCGACGACAGCGGAGTCCGACACGACGGCCTCGGTCAGCCCGCGGCCTGGGTGTTGTCCTCGCCGACGATCCCGACCAGGCCCTCGTCGTAGGCCTTGGCGGCGTCAGCGGGGCTGGTCCCGGTCACCACGGACTCGACGGCGGTCTGGATGTTGCCGGAGATCTGCGAGTAGTCCGGGGTGGCGGGGCGGAAGTTGGTCACCGGGACCAGGGAGGAGAAGAACTCGAAGGACGGGTTGTAGCTGGTGTAGGCCGGGTCGCTGGCGACGTCCTTGCGGACGGCGATCTGGCTGTTCTCGGTGTCGTACTTCAGCGCGTTCTCCTTGTTGAGCGCCACGCTGATGAAGTCGAAGGCGGCCTGCTTGTCGGGGGCGTTGGCCCCCACGCTCAGCAGCCAGCCACCGGACATGCTCGTGGCGCCGGGGGCCTGGCCGGTCTGCGTGGGCATCGGGGCGAAGCCCATCGTCTGCTCCCACTCGGGCCAGGCGTTGTCACCGCTGATCCACTGGCCGGGCAGCCAGGAGCCGTCGATCGCGATGGCGATCTCGCCCCCGGGGAGCCCCTCGGTGGACACCCGCGACCCCCACGTGGCGTCCAGCACCTGGTCCAGCTGCGGGCCCAGGCCCTCGCCGTAGACGGTCTGGTAGAAGGCCAGGGAGTCGGTGAAGCCCTGGGACCCGGTGACCCACTTCTTGCTGTCGGTGTCGTAGAGGGTGTCGCCGGTGCCGTACAGGAGCATCTCGAAGCCCTGCATCGAGGTCTGCTCGCCGCCCGCCTTGGAGGCGTAGATGTTGAGCGGGGTGACGCCGGGCACGGCCTGCTTGACGGTCCGGGCAGCGGCCAGGACGTCGTCCCACGTCTTCGGCTGCCAGTCCGTGGGCAGGCCGGCCTGCTGGAAGATCGTCTTGTTGAAGTAGATGGCGCGGGTGTCGGTGCCCATGGAGACGCCGTACTGCTTGCCGTCGTCGCCCAGGCCGGCCTGCTTGGCCGTCTCGTCGAACTGGGACCAGTCCTCCCAGCCGTCGAGGTACTCGTCGATGGGGGCCAGGTAGCCGGCGGCCGCGTCGGAGCGCACCTGGAAGCTGTCCTCGTAGATGACGTCGGGCGCGGTGCCGGCGCTGCGGTTCATCAGGGCGAGCTTGGTGAAGTACTGGTCCTGCTCGGCCTCGATCGGCATGAGCTCGACAGTCTTGCCCTCGTTGGCGGCCTCGTACTCGCCCTTGGCCTTCTTCAGCACCTCGTCGAGCTGGGTGAACTGGCTCGTGCGCTGGTAGGCGACGGTGATGGTGTTCTCGTCGCCGCCCGACCCGCCGGAGGAGCCGCAGCCGGCGAGCGCCAGCGTCGCGGTGAGGGCCATCGCGGCGATCGCCGACCCTCGCATGGTGCGCCTGTGGTGCATGGGTGGCCCCTTCGCTCACTCGTCGAGTCCCCGGTGACTCGCGCTGGGCCTTTTCTACATCAAATGGAGTTATGACTGTCAAGAGGTGCTGCGCGCTGCGGGGCAGACGTGACGAGACCGTGACCACGACCGACCGCGAGGTCGGTGGCGGACCGGGACCCGGCGGGGCGGCTCCCTCGACGCAGGCGGCCCCGGCGGGGCCCGCGCTCCTCCGTCGCGCCCCGGGGGACCTAGTGCTGGAGCAGCAGGGTCGCCGAGCGGGGGCTGAAGGCGTCCTCCAGCACCAAGCACCCCGCGCCCACGGCGGCCACGTCCGCACCCACCACCGTGCCCCGCACCTCCAGCGGGTGGATGTCCCTGGAGGCCACCGCCTCCCGCACCAGCGGTGGCACCACCTGCAGGAAGGTCCGCTCCAGCAGCGACCACGCCGGGCCTCCGAAGACGACCTGCTCCACGTCGAGCAGGTCCACGAGGTCGGCCGCGGCCTTGGCCGTCCGGCGGGCTGCGTCCGCCAGCAGCTCGCCGGCCACGGGATCGCCGCCGTCGGCGAGCTCGCAGACCTCGGCGAAGGCCGACGTCGTCGACGTCCGGCCCCCGGGGTCACCGCCGGCGTCGAGGGCCCAGCGGCCCAGCCCCAGCCGCTCGGCCTCGCTCACCAGGTGGGCCGGGGAGGTGGACTCGCCGAGGCACCCCGCCAGGCCGCAGGCGCACTCCGCTCCCCCGCGCGCTGTGACGAGGTGGCCGACCTCGCCGGAGTTGCCCGACGCCCCGCGGTAGACCTCCCCGCGCAGCACCAGCCCGGCGCCGATGCCCGTGCCCAGGTAGAAGAAGACGGCGCTGCCGGTGCCCCCCACGCCTCCCGCCCACATCTCGGCGACAGCGGCGGCGACCACGTCCTTGTCCAGCACCACCGGCAGCCCTGTCGAGGCGGCCAGCAGGTCGCGCACCGCCACCCGGTCCCACCCGGGCAGGTTGGGCGGGTGGACGACGGCGCCGGCCGCGCTGTCCACCGGGCCCGGGGCCGCCACACCCAGCCCCACGATCCGCTCGCGCTCGACCCCGGAGGCGCCGATGACGGCGTTGACGTCGTCGGCGACGTCCGCGAGCACCTGGCCGGGCCCGGCGCCGCGGCGCAGCGGCCGCTCCTGGCGCGCCACCACCCTGCCGAGCAGGTCGAGCAGGACGACGGTCACCACGGCCGGGTCCAGGTGCACGCCGATCGCGTAGCGCCCCTGCGGCTTCAGACGCAGCAGCGTGCGGGGCTTGCCGGGCCCACCCCCCTGCTTGCCGGCCTCCTCCACGAGGCCCTGCTCCAGCAGGCGGCGGCAGATGTTGGAGACCGTCTGCGCCGACAGGCCGGTGAGGACCGCGACCTCCACGCGCGACAGGCCGGCGGCGTGCCCGCGGATGGCCTCGAGCACCACGACCTGGTTGTAGTCACCCACGCGCGGGAGGTTGGAGCCGCGGCGGACGCCGTTCGCCGTCGTCCTGCCCGCGCTCACGCCGCACAGCGTCCCACGGCGGCGCCGAGCCGCCGCGAACGCCAGCGCAGCGGCCCCGCACGCCCGTACCGTCGTCGTCGTGCTGGTGGAGGACACCTGGGTGGTCGTGCCGCTCTTCGACGAGGCGGCCGTCGTCGGCGACGTGGTCGCCGGCCTGCGCCGCAGCTTCGCGCACGTCGTCTGCGTGGACGACGCCAGCCGCGACGGCTCCGGCGAGGTCGCCGAACGGGCCGGCGCGGTGGTGGTGCGCCACCCGGTCAACCTCGGTCAGGGCGCGGCCCTGCAGACCGGCATCGACTGGGCCCTGGCCGACCCCGGCACACGGTACGTGGTGACCTTCGACGCCGACGGCCAGCACCAGGTCGCCGACGCCGTGGCCATGGTGGAGCGCCTGCGCGCCGGGGAGGCCGACGTCGTCATCGGCAGCCGGTTCCTCGACCAGCGCACCAGGGTCGGTGCGCTGAAGCGGGCGGTGCTGCGCGCCGGCGTCGTCTACTCCAACGCCACCACCGGCGTGCGCATGACCGACGCCCACAACGGGCTGCGCGCCCTCACGCGCGCCGTGGCGGCCTCCCTGGACATCACCCAGAACCGCATGGCGCACGCCAGCGAGATCGTCGAGCAGGTCGGCCGCGGCGGGTGGCGCTGGGTGGAGCATCCGGTGGAGATCCTCTACACCGACTACTCGGTGAAGAAGGGCCAGTCGGTGCTGAACTCGGTCAACATCGTCACCGAGCTCATCTTCAAGTGACCCGACCCGTGGTCCCCGCGAGCCGGGGAGGGGGCCGGCGGGGTGTGCTGCCCGGCGCCCGACCGGGTGTCTCCGCGACTCCGCGTGTCGCGAAGTGCCACGCTGAGTGGCACCCGACGGGCACGATGGCGAGGTGGAGAGCGTGCTGATCAAGGCTCTGCTGATGGCGGGCATCGGCGTCGTCGCGCTGCTGTTCGTGCGCGGGCACTCCACCGCGCGCCACCAGGCGGTGCGCCGGGTGGCCGTGGTCGGGTTCGTCGGCCTGGCCATCGCGTCGCTGCTGTTCCCGCAGACGTGGCAGTCGGCGGCCAGCGTGCTCGGCGTCGGGCGCGGCACGGACCTGCTGCTCTACGCGACGATCCTCGCCTTCCTCGGCTTCATGGTCACGTCCTACCTGCGCACCCGCGACCTGCAGCGCCAGGTCACCGTGCTCAGCCGCCGCCTGGCGCTGGACGAGGCCGCCGCCCGCGCCGCCGCCCGGTCGGCCGCCCAGACCGCCGCCCAGACCGCGGGGGCCTCCGCTGCTGCGGAGCCTGCGCACGCCGCGGCGCACCTGCGCGCACTGCCGGCACCGCGCACCGTCACCGCCAGCTGACCGACCGCCCGACCGCCCGACCGCCCGCACCACCGACGCCGACGCCGAGCGGGCTGACGTCGCCGCCGGCGAACTCGGACGACAGGCCCCATGGGTGTGACCGGACGGTCACGCTGAAGGGGCCGGTCCTCCGAGCTCCCGGAACCCCGAGCCCCCGGAACGCCTAGCGCCCGGTCCTCCGAGCCCCAGGAACGCCGAGCCCCCGGAATGCCGAGCCCCCGGAACGCCGAGCCCCTGGGGGCGCCGCACACCCGGCGTCCGCACCGCGCACCACCACCGTCCGGTGGCTACCGTCGGGGCGTGGCCCACCGCAACGACCCCGCGGTCATCGCCCGCCTGCTGACCGCCCCGGGGCGCTGGGCCGTGGTGGGCCTCTCCCAGAACACCGCACGCGCCGCGCACCGCGTGGCCGCCGGGCTGCAGCAGATGGGGCACCCGATCGTGCCGGTGCACCCGCGCGCCGAGGAGGTGCACGGCGCCCGCGGGTACCGCACCCTCGCCGAGGTGCCCGGGCACATCGACGTGGTCGACGTCTTCGTCAACAGCCGCCGCGCGGGCGCCGTCGTCGACGACGCGATCGCCGTCGGCGCCGGTGCCGTGTGGCTGCAGCTGGGCGTGGTCGACGAGGCGGCCGCCGAGCGCGCGGCCGCCGCCGGTCTCGACGTCGTCATGGACACCTGCCCCCTCATCGAGGTCGGTCGGCTGCAGCGCTGACCGCGCCGAGCTCAGATCCCTCAGCGCGTTCTCAGCCGCAACGGCCCCCTGGAGACCTACCCTCGCCAGGTGGCAGAGGAACCGCGCTGGGGCCCGGCGACGACGTACCGCTCGTCGCCGTCCCTGCGCCGCGGCGCCCCGCGCCAGCGCACGGGCTCCTCACCCCAGCGCCCGGGCAGCGCCCAGCGGTCGCGCGGTGAGCGCGCCTACCGCGAGGACGGCGGCGGCCAGCCGCCGCGCCAGCCACCGCGCCGACCGTCACCTCCTCCTGCGCCGCGAGGCGGCGCACCGGGCCGCCGCCGCCACCCGGCGCGGACCGTCGTCGTCCTGCTCCTGCTCGCCCTGGTCGGCTACCCCCTGGCGCTCGGCGCCGTCGCGTACACGTCCGTGACGCGCGTCGGCGCGCTGCCGGACTCCGCCGTGGCGGCCACGCCGGGCCAGACGATCCTGCTGGTCGGCTCGGACAGCCGGGAGGGCCTGACCCGCGACCAGATGGTGGAGCTGTCCACCGGCACCGACGTCGAGGGCAAGCGCACGGACACGATCATGCTGCTGCACCGGCCCGCGGGCGGCGGGCCCACCGTGCTGCTGAGCCTGCCGCGGGACAGCTACGTCGACATCCCCGGGTACGAGCCCAACAAGATCAACGCCGCGTACGCCTTCGGCGGCCCGTCGCTGCTGGTGCAGACGGTCGAGGGCGCCACCGGCATCCACGTCGACGGGTACGTCGAGACCGGGCTGGGCGGCTTCGCCAACCTCGTCGACGCCGTCGGCGGCGTCGAGATGTGCCCCGAGAAGGCCATCAGGGACCCCAAGGCGGGGCTCGACATCCAGGCCGGCTGCCAGACCATGGGAGGCGCCACGGCGCTCGGGTACGCCCGCACCCGCGACTTCGACGCCAACGGGGACCTGGGCCGCGCCCAGCGCCAGCGGGCCATCATCGGCGCCGTCGCCCACGAGGCCGCCTCCCCCGCGGTGCTGCTCAACCCGCTGCGCTCCTTCCCGCTGGCCGCGGCCGGCGGCTCGGCGCTGTCGGTGGACGACGGCTTCGGGCCCGCCGACCTGTACGGCTTCGTCATGGGCGTGCGCGCCGTGGCCGGTGGGCAGGCGGTCTCGCTCAACGTGCCGATCGCCAGCGACAACCGGCGCACGAAGGCCGGACTGGTGGTCGACTGGGACGAGGAGGAGGCCGGTCGGGTCTTCCAGGCCATCAAGGACGACGACACCGAGTCGATCCGCGCCATCGCCGCCGCCGAGGCCACCGGCTCCACCACCAGCGCCACGTCCTGACGCATCGCCGCTGGCTGGTGGCGCAACTGCACCGATCTTGGCGATCCACCGGCCCAGGCCCCGCCGTGAGGCCACCGATCGCCAAGATCGGCATGCCACCGCCGCACCAGCCGACCGGCGCGTCGACCGGGGACGGACAGCTGCGCTGATCTTGGCGATCCACCGGCCCAGGCCCCGCCCTCAGGCCATCGATCGCCAAGATCGGCACGTCGCGCCCGAGCTGCGGGAGCGGCCACCTGTCGTCGTCATCGGCGGGATGAGCAGGACGACGACGAAGGGCCCCGCCGGCGGTGCGCCGGCGGGGCCCTTCGTCGTGGGCGGGGAGGATCAGGTGGTGCGCAGGTCGCCGTTGAGCCCCTGCGGGTAGAAGCCGCCGCCGGAGACGCCGGAGGCGCCGTTGAGGTAGACGATGTTCAGCACCTGCTGCGGGGTGCGGCTGAAGGCGATGGCGTCGCCGTCGGCCGGCACGATGTTGGCGCTGGCGCCGCCGTCGGGGGTGAGGCCCTGGTCCAGGTCGGTCGACCCGTCCACCGCGTCGCGCACGTCGGAGATCTTCTGGGCGATGCCCTGCACGTCGGTGCCCAGCTCGAACAGCGCCGACCTCACGATCCCCGCGTGGTAGGCCTCCACCGCGAGGATGCCGGCGGCCGCCTCGAGGTAGGTCTTGTTGGTGATGAGCGGGGCGGCGCCCTTGTAGGCGGTCACGCCGACGTCCTCGAAGATGAAGGCGCCGAGCAGGAAGTTGACGTCGTTGGCGAAGGGGTCGAAGGTCTCGCCCTGCTTGATGACGCCGGCTGCCACGGCAGCGGCGGTGAAGGACGCCTTGAGGTCGATCGCGGGGCGGGAGACCTTGGCGCCGCCGAGGGCAGAGCGGAGGAACGCGACGTGCGCGAGCTCGTCCTTGGCGATCTCCTCGGCGTACTGGCGCACGGCGCGGTCCTTGAACAGCACCTTGCGGCCGCCGGTGACGCCGCCCATCTTCCCGTTGCCGTCCGCCATCGACTGCGTGAGCCCGTGGCCGAAGGCGGCGTAGGAGTAGAACTCCGCCTCGAGGTACTCGAGGTTGAGCGCGAAGTTGAGCACCGTGGCGTCGCTGGGGGCGTCGGCGGCGTTCGCCGCGGTCGCGCCGGCGGTGCCGACGGCGGCCGCACCGAGCGCTCCCAGGCCGAGGAGGCCCGCGCCGCGGAGCATGGAGCGGCGGTCGTGCGCCGTCTCGCTGCTCCTGGTGATCATGTCGTTGACCAGTGCCTTGCCGAACATCGGTGTCTCCGTCTCGTCAGCGTGTCAGGGGGTCGGTGGCAGGGCGTGCGACGCGGCGCGTCACTGCGCGGCGTCGGTGGCCTGCTGGGCCGCCTTGTCGGACACGGCGCTCTTGCCGCCGAAGATGAAGCCCGGGCCCGTGAAGTCCACGGCGTGCTTCTTGAGGTAGTTCGCCGTGGGCGCGCCGATGTCGTCGGGCGTCCAGGTGTAGAGGATCGGGACGCCGTGGTACCCGGCCAGCGCCGAGGCGGACAGCGCGTCCACCGCGTTGACGTTGGCGCCGCCCACCAGCGCCGCACCGGCGTAGGTGAAGTCGGCGGTGGCCACCGAGTCCTCGGCCACGGCCACGGCGGTGCCCTGGCGGTCGTCACCGGCGAGGCGGCTGTTCGCGCCGAGGGCCTTGTAGGTGTCGTCGGAGACGACGGCCTTGCCGCCCACCACGGTGCGGTAGCTCACCCCGAGGGCGTCGAGGGCGCCCTTGGTGGCGTCCGGCACGCGGCCGGCCTCGGTCAGGAGGATCGGGGTGTTGTTGGCCCACGCCTGCGGCCCGACGGTCACGGCGTCGGCCAGCGAGGTGCCGGAGGTGATGTACACGCGCTCGGGGGCGAACTCCCCGGCGGTCGCCACGGCCGCTGCGGTGGCGTAGCGGTCGTCACCGCCGAAGCGCTTGACGGTGTAGTCACCGGCGATGGCCTTCTCCTGGTCCTTGGAGATGACGGCCGTGCCGCCCACCAGCCAGACGCGCGTGGCGCCGAGGCGCTTGATCTCGTCGCGGGTGGCCTGGGGCGCCGCGTCGGTGTCGGTGTAGAGGATCGGGGCGTTCTTCAGCCCGGCGAGGTAGGACGCCGAGAGGCCGTCCACCGTGCGGGAGAGGTTGACGAGGACGACGTCGTCGCTGCCGCCGTTCGGGTACAGCGCCTTCGAGGACTCGACGGCGGTCTCGACGCGCGTGGCGCCACCGGTGCGCTGGTCGAACTTCACACCGGTCGCGGCGGACGCCGTGGTGGCGCCCAGGCCGGCCACGGCGAGCGCGGCGAGCAGGGTGACGGCGGCGGCGCGGGTGCGCCGGCGCGGCGTCGACGGGGTGGAGCTGGTCACGAGGTGCCTCCTGGACGGGTCTGCTGGTCTGGTGGGGCTGACGACGGGGGACGTGGCTGCTCGGCGGGCCGGAGCCGCGCTGCTCAGGTGGTGGTCAGGCGCGCGTCGTCGTTGTTGGTGCCTTCGGGGAAGAACCCGCCCCTGGTGACGCCGGAGGCGGGGTTCAGGTAGGCGATGTTGTGGACCTGCTGCGGTGAGCGGCTGTAGGCGATCGCGTTGGCGTCGGCCGGCACGAGGTTGGCGCGGTACGCCCGCGGGTTGCCCGCCAGGACGCCCTGGTCGATGTCGTCCTTGCCGTCGAGGGAGTCGCGGGCGTCGGAGATCTTGTTGGTGATCAGCGCGACGTCGACGCCGAGCTTGTAGAGGGACCGGCGGACCAGGCCCGCGTGGTAGGCCTCGACGGACAGGATGCCCGCGGCCGCGCTGAGGTAGTCCTTGTTGCTGATGAGCGGGGCCCCGCCCTTGTAGGCGGTGACGCCGAGGTCCTCGAAGATGAAGGCTCCCAGCAGGAAGCTCACCTCGTCCTTGAAGGGGTCGAAGGACTCCCCCGCCTTGATGACGCCGGCCGCGGTGGCCGCGGCGGTGAAGGCGTCGGTGAAGTTGATGGACGGGCGCGCCACGGCGGCCTGGCCCAGCGCACCGCGGAGGAACTTCACGTGCGCGAGCTCGTCCGCGGCGATCTCCTTGGCGTACTTCGCCACGGTGCTGCCGGCCTTGAACGGCACCTGCGAGCCGCCCTTGACCCCGCCGAGCGCCTTGGTGCCGCTGGTGAGACTGTCGGGCAGGCCCTGGCCGGTGGTGGCGCGCAGGTAGTACTCCGCCTCGAGGTACTCCAGGTTGAGCGCGAAGTTGAGGATCGCGCCGTCGGAGATCGCCGCGTCGGCGGCATGGGCGTCCTGGGCGCCGACCGTCAGGGCGGTGACCGCCCCCACCGTGCCGAGGCCCGCGAGGCCGGCGGCGCGGAGGAAGTTGCGGCGGTCGGTGGCGTTCTCAGCGCTTCGGCTGATCATGTCGGCGACGAGCGGCTTCCCGAACACGGTGCCCTCTTCCTGCTGTCCGGGCAGCAGGCAGCGGCGTCCGCCGTCGACCCTGACCCGGTGGCTGTCCGGCGTCGCGGCTGTGTGGCGACGCCCCTCCCCGCAGCGGGGACGTCCGTGACGCTAGGTGCGCGGAGCGTGCCGATCAGGGACGCCGCGCGGCGCGTCGCCCACGACTTCCTCGTTCACGACCCGTCAGGGCCTGACCGTCAGGGCCACCCCTGACCTGCAGAGATGCTGCCGATCAGAGCGGTTCGGAGCCGACGGCCCCAGGGACTGCCCCCGTGCCGTCTCCACTCCGGCAGACGGGAGTGTCACTCACGGTGACGTCAGGACCTCCGCTGCTCCCGCAGCCGGGCGCCCTTGGCGCGGGCGACGTCGCGCAGCTCGTCCTGGAAGCCGGACATCGCCGCGCGCAGCCGCTCCGCCAGCTCGCCCTCCCCGGCGGCAAGCACGCGCACGGCCAGCAGGCCGGCGTTGCGCGCCCCGCCGATGCTCACCGTCGCCACCGGCACCCCGGCCGGCATCTGCACGATGGAGAGCAGGGAGTCCATCCCGTCGAGGTGCCTCAGCGGCACCGGGACGCCGATGACGGGCAGCGGCGTGACGGCGGCGAGCATGCCCGGCAGGTGCGCCGCGCCACCGGCGCCGGCGATGACCACCCGCAGCCCGCGCCCGGCGGCCTGCCGGCCGTAGGCGACCATCTCGGCGGGCATCCGGTGGGCCGAGACGACGTCGACCTCGTGCGGCACGCCGAACTCGGCCAGCGCCTCCGCGGCCGCACCCATCACCGGCCAGTCCGAGTCCGACCCCATGACGACGCCGACCAGCGGCCGGCCTGCGGTGCTCTGCGGCTCGCTCACGCGCGACACCCTGCCAGCCGGTGGCCGGGGCTGCGCACGCGGCGCCTCACAGCCTGCGGGGGTCCACCTCGACCCCGCCGATGTGGACGTCGACCTCCACCACGGCCTCCGCGCCCAGCGCCTGCGGGCCCAGCACCGCCTCGACGGCCTCGGCCGTGAGCCTGCGCACCTCGTCGGCCACGGCCAGCAGCGGCGTCCCGTACGCGGCCACCACCGACACGGCGACGCGCTCGAGGCGGTGCTCGTCGTCGGTGGCCAGGCGCACCGCCTCGGCCGAGGCGCCGGGCAGCGGGTCCAGCGCGCGGCGCACGGCGGTGACGAGCACCTCCGAGGCCACGGTGAAGTCCCCGGCGCCGTGCCGGCCGTGCACCGGCTCGGAGGGGCGGAAGGCGCGCAGCGCGCTGCGCAGCACGTCGCCGCGCACCTGCTCCCAGCCGCGGTCGGTGTGCTGCCGCATCGCAGCGGTGGCGGCCGCCAGGCGCTCGGCGCCCAGCGCGGACCCGCTCGGGGTCCCCTGCTGCTCCGTCATCGCCAGTCCTCCATCGCGACCTCGAGGGTTGCTCGCGCCCGCGCCAGGCGCCCCCGCACCACGTCCGGCGTGGCGGCGCTGACCTCCGCGATCTCCGCGTAGGACAGGCCCTCCACCTCCCGCAGCAGCCAGGTCGACCGCTGTCCCTCGGGCAGTCTGCCGAGTGCGGCGTCCAGCGCCCGCACGAAGTCGTCCATCTCGACGATGCGCGCCGGGTCCTGGCCGGTGTCCGCGGCCACGCGCGTGCGCAGCTGCTCGTCCTCCACCGGCCGGGGGGTGCGCCGCAGGTGCCGGCTCTGGTGGCGCCGGACGGCGTTGGTCACCAGCGTGAACAGCCAGGTCCGCACCGCGGCCCGCCCCTCCCAGCCGGGCAGCCCGCGCCAGGCGTCGGCGAAGGCGTCCTGCAGGCAGTCGGCGGTCTCGCTGGGGTCGTCCAGCATCCGCGAGGCGTAGCGGTGCAGGGCCGGGCCGTGCCGGTCGACGAGCTGGGCGAAGGCGTCGCGGTCCCCGACGCGGGCCCGGCGGGCGAGCACGTCGTCGTCGACGACGCCCTCCTCCGCCGCGCCGCCCGCCGCAGGGCGGTCGTCGTGCGTGGTGATGTCGGCTCCTGCGGGTCGGCGGCTCCGGGTTGAACCGTGCCTTCGAAGGAGATCACCGCCGTCCGGAGGAGGCAACCGGAACTCGTCGTGCGCGACTCGAAGGGCCGGGGCATGCTCTGCCTGAGACCGCAGTGATCTGTGACCCAGATCACACGGACAGGGCCGTGACGAAGTCGCCGCACCTGACTCTCACCTTGTGCACGGCGTTCGGGAGCACCCCTCCGGAGCGCCGGGACAGCAGACCCACGACCGCACGGCCACCGCGCCGACGAAGGAGAGGACGCCCCCCATGTCCCAGACCACCGACAAGACCAGCGCCGTCGTCACCTCGGCCAAGCCGGGCGCGCTGAGCAGCACCCAGGGCACCACCACCATCGCCGACACCGTCGTGTCCAAGATCGCCGGTATCGCCACCCGCGAGGTCAACGGCGTCTACGCCCTCGGCGGCGGCGCCTCCCGCGCCATCGGCGCCCTGCGCGAGCGCATCCCCGGCGCCACCACCAACCACGCCCAGGGCGTCTCGGTGGAGGTCGGGGAGAAGCAGGCCGCCGTCGACATCGACCTCATCGCCGAGTACGGCGTGGCCATCGCCGACCTGGCCGCCGGCGTGCGCCGCAACGTCATCGCCTCCGTCGAGCGCATGACCGGCCTGCAGGTCACCGAGGTCAACATCGACGTCAACGACGTCCACATCCCCTCCGAGGACGACGACGAGGCCGAGCCGGCCAAGCCGGCCCGCGTCCAGTGACGCCCTCCAGCGCCGCGGGGCCCGGCCGGCCCGGCCAGCCCGGCGCGACGCCGGCGCCCCCGGTGACCGGTGAGGTCCTCCGCACCCGTGAGGAGCCCGCCGTCGTCGAGGGACGGGTCCTGGAGCCCGCCGACGTCGTCGCCACCGCGGTGCTGGCCGTCCCCGGGGTGGCCGCCCTCCACGGCGGCCCCCTCGGCGGGGTCGCCACCTTCCTGCCCGGCCGCCGGGTGGCGGGGGTGGCCCTGCGCGAGGACGGCACGTCGGTGCACCTCGTGCTCGAGACGACCGCCGACGTCCGCGCCACGGCCGAGGCCGTGCACCGCGCGGTCGAGGCCCTCGGTCCCGCGGTGGCCCCGCCGCCGGTCCACGTCCACGTGGAGGACCTCGCGGCCCCGGCGCCCCGCGCCTGACCCGTCCTCGGGCGGGTCGCGGCCTGGACCCCGCGACCCGCCCGCCCCACCCGGCCACCGCGCCGTGGTCACCCCCAGACACGTTCGGAGGAACACCCGTGAACAGCTCGATCCCCGCCTCCTGGGCCGCTGCCCTGGCCGGCCTGCTCCTGGCCATCGCCGGAGTGGTCGGAGGCTTCCCCGGCTTCGTCTTCGCCCTCGTCCTCGGTGCCGTCGGCTGGCTCGTCGGCGCCCAGCTGGAGGGTCGCGTCGACGTCCTGTCAGCCCTCGGCCGCCGCGGACGGGGCTGAGATGACCACCGGCACCCTCCCCGCCAGCGGGGCCGGCGCGCCGTCCGGGTCGCTGGACGCGACCCCGGACCGAGCGCCCGACCAGGCGCTGGCCGAGCCCGGCGAGCGCGGGCACCTGCAGGTCGCCGAGCGCGTCGTGGTGGCCATCGCCCGCGCCGCGGCGCAGGAGGTCCCCGGCGTGGCCAGCCCCTCCCAGGTCAAGGGCTCCCCCGCGGGCGGGCTCAGCCTCGGGGGCGTCGGCGAGCAGCTCTCCAGCGCCGTCGGCCGCACCCTGCCGCGCGCCTCGGCCCAGGTCGCGGGCAGCCGCGCCCGCATCACGGTCGAGCTGGCCCTGCTGTGGCCCCACCCCGCGGCCGCCGTCGCCCAGCGCGTGCGCGAGCACGTCAGCGAGCGCCTGGCGCAGTACGCGGCGGTCTCCACCGACTCCGTCACCGTCACCGTCACCAGCGTCGTGCGCGACGCCCGGTCCACCACCAGGAGGGTCCAGTGACCGCCCAGACGCCGCCGCGGCAGAGCAGCGGCCCCCTGCGCCCCGCCGCGCTGCCCACCGGCGCCGGCAGGATCGGCTGGCTCGGTCCCGTGCTGGCCCTGCTGCTCATCGGGCTCGCGGTGCTGGCCGGGCAGGACGCCTGGACCCGACTGGTCAGCGGCGGGCAGAGCACCTGGCTCGGCGCGCTCCTGGCCGCCCCCGACGGCCTGGCGCCGGCCTCCTGGCTGGCCGCCCCCGCCGCCGTCGCCGTCGTCCTGGGCCTGCTCCTGGTCCTGGCCGCCTTCTCCCGGCGCACGCGCAAGGCCCTGGTCCTGCGCGGCGACCTCGGCGCGCACCTGACCACCCGCGACGTCGCCCGCCTCGCCGCCGGCGCGGCCCGGCAGGTCGACGGCGTCCTGGACGCCTCGGCCGTCGCCACCCGCCGCAAGGTGACCGTGCAGGCCACCACCACCGGCGACGCCGGCACGCGGGCGGCGCTGCAGGCCCAGGTCGAGCGGGCCCTGTCCGCCCTGACCCACGCCCCGCGCGTGAGCATCGACGCCAGCTCCGCTGACAAGGAGGCCTCCCGATGAGCCGCAAGGTCGCCGGGTTCGACCGGCTGGTCGTGTTCGTCCTCGGCCTGGTCCTCATCGCCGGCGGCGCCGCCGTCGGCGCCTGGGGGCTCGGCCTGCTCGACAGGGTCGGCATCACCGGCCCCCAGCAGGTCTCCACCCAGGCCGTGACCGACGCCACCGGAGCCTCCTGGTGGGGCTACGCCACCGCGGCCGCCGCCGTGGTGCTGGGCCTGCTCGGCCTGTGGTGGCTGCTCGCCCACGTCCCCCACCGCGGGGCCGACGCGCTGCGCCTGCCCGGCTCCTCCCCCGCCGGCACGCTCTGGCTGGACGGTGACGCCGCCGTCGCGGTGGCCGCCCAGGTCATCAGCGAGGTGCCCGGCGTCCGCTCGGCCTCCGGGAAGATGGTCTCCGAGCGCGGCCAGCTGATCGCCGAGCTCGACGTGACCGCCGACCCCGAGGTCGACCTGGTCGAGCTGGACCACGCCATGTCCACCGCCAGCGCCGACCTGGCGACCGTGCTGTCCCGCTCCGACGTCCGGGGCCGGGTGCACGTGCGGATCGCCCGCCGCTCCAAGGGCCTGGCGCGGGTCGCCTGACCCGCCCCGGCGCCCGGCGCCACCGCTGACCAGGGCCCCGCGCACGGCGCGGGGCCCTCGTCGTGTCACGGCGCGTAGGTCTGGACCCGCCCCGCGCCGCGACGGACCAGCGCCGCCAGGCGCGGGCGCAGCTCGGCCAGCACCGCCGGCACGTCGACCCCCAGGACCCGCCGGTCGCGCACCACGACGCGCCCGTCGACCAGGACGTGCCGCACGTCCCCGGGCCGCGCGGCGTGCACGAGCGTCGCGGCGAGGTCGTGGACCGGCAGCAGGTGCGGTGCCGACAGGTCCAGCAGGGCCACGTCGGCGCGGTGCCCCGGCGCGAGGCGTCCCACGGCCCCCCGCGTGGAGCCGGGGTCGGCCAGGTGCAGCGCCTGGGCGCTCTGCGCGGTCGCGTGGTGGAGCACCTGCCGGCTCGTCATCCACCGCGGGTCGCCCTCGCCCCCCAGCGACTTCTGCACCAGCGAGGTCACCTCCATGCTGGCCCACAGGTCGAGGTCGCCGTTGCTGGCGGCGCCGTCGGTCGCGAGCCCCACCGGCACCCCCGCGCGGCGCAGCGCCCTGATGGGCGTGGTGCCGTGCGCCGCCTTGAGGTAGAAGCGCGGGCTCGTGGCCACGCCCACCAGGCCGAGCTCGGCCGCTGCGGCCAGCAGCGGCAGGTCGGCCTCGACGACGCCGGTGGCGTGCGCCACGAGCAGCGGCACGTCGAGCAGTCCCGTGCGCTCCAGCACCTGCACCGGGGTCGCCCCGGTCCGCTCCAGGCTGGCCCGCGTCTGCTCCGCGGTCTCGGCGGCGTGCAGGTGCACCGGCAGGTCGTGCTCGCGGGCCAGGGCGGCGAAGGCCGCCAGGTCCGGCTCGGTCACCGTGTACGGCGCGTGCGGGGCCAGGCTGGTGGTGATGCGCCCGCCGGCGCCGCCGCTGCGGCGCAGCGCGAAGTCGAGCCCCCGCTCGCGCCCCGCCTCGCCGTCGGAGGAGAACGCCGCCCAGCCGAGGTCGGCGCGGATGCCGCTGGCCTGCACGGCGCGGGCGACGGCGTCCATGTGGAAGTAGTGGTCGGCGAAGGTGGTCGTCCCGCCCAGCAGCATCTCCGCGCAGGCGAGCAGCGCCCCCAGCTCCACGTCGCGCTCGGTGAGGTTGGACTCCACCGGCCAGATGCGCTCGTTGAACCACGTGTGCACGTCGACGTCCTCCGCCGCGCCGCGGAACAGCACCATCGCGGCGTGCGTGTGGCAGTTGACCAGGCCGGGGACGGCGAGCAGCCCGCGCCCGTCGAGCACCTCCGGCGGCGGCGCGCCCGCCGGGTCGGGCCGCTCGGCCGCCGGCCCCACGCGCGTGATGAGGCCGCCGCGGACCTCGACGTCGACGTCCTCGGCGAAGCCGATGCCGCCAGGGCCCTCGTCCCCGCCGAGCCCGTGCACGAGCGCGGTGCACCCCTGGACGCGCAGGTGGGGCGGCGCACCGGCCCACCGGCCGTCGGCCACCGGCACCTCCTCAGCCGTCAACGGTGCCGGTGATGTAGTCCGCCGCGTGCGCGGCGCGGGCGCGCACGGCCTCGAGGTCGTCCCCCCAGGCCGTGACGTGCCCGACCTTGCGGCCCGGGCGCACGTCCTTGCCGTACAGGTGCACCTTGACCGCGGGGTCGCGCGCCATGACGTGCAGGTGGGAGTGGAACAGGTCGGGGTAGTCACCGCCGAGGGCGTTGACCATCACCGTCCACCGGGCGCGCGGCGCCGTCGACCCCAGCGGCAGGTCGAGCACGGCGCGCAGGTGCTGCTCGAACTGGGAGGTCACCGACCCCTCGATGCTCCAGTGGCCGCTGTTGTGCGGCCGCATCGCCAGCTCGTTGACCAGGAAGCGCGGCGGCCCACCGTCCCCGGCCGGCACCTCGAAGCCCTCCACCGCCATGACGCCGGTGACGCCCAGCTCCCCGGCCAGGCGCAGCGCCAGCGCCGTCGCCTCGGCGGCCAGGTCGTCGTCCAGGCCGGGGGCGGGCGCGATGACCTCGCGGCACACCCCGCCCACCTGCACGGTCTCCACCACGGGCCACGCCGCGGCCTGCCCGGAGGGCGAGCGGGCGACCATGACGGCCAGCTCGCGGGTGGAGCGGACGGCCTCCTCGGCCAGCAGCGGCTCCCCCGCGGCCCGCTCCAGCCACGCCGCGGCGCCGTCGGGCGAGCCTGCGAAGAGCACGCCCTTGCCGTCGTAGCCGCCGCGCGGGGTCTTGAGCACCAGCGGCCACCCGGCGCGCTCGCCGAAGGCCCGCAGGTCCTGCGCGGAACGGACCTCCGCCCACGCGGGGCCCGGCACCCCCATCGCCTCCAGGCGGCGGCGCAGCAGCAGCTTGTCCTGGGCGTGCTCGAGCGCGTCGGGCCCGGGGCGCACGGCGACGCCCTCGGCCTCCAGCGCGCGCAGGTGCTCGGTGGGCACCTGCTCGTGGTCCAGGGTCAGCGCCGCCGCGCCGGCCGCGACGCGGCGCAGGGCCTCCAGGTCGTCAGGGCCGCCGAGGACGACGTCGGGCACCACCTGCGCCGCCGACTCGTCCGGGTCGGTGGCCAGCACGCGCAGCCGCACCCCGAGGCCCACGGCCGGCGGCGCGCTCATGCGCGCGAGCTGGCCGGCGCCGACGACGGCGAGCACGGGGAAGGTGGTCCGCGTGGCGCCGGCGGTGCCCGCGCGGGCGTCCCGGGCCTGGTCAGCGGGTCCGTCGGGGGGCGTGCCATCGGGCGAGGCGGTCACGGCTGCGAGGCTAGGGGGTCGGTCTCGGCGACGGTCACCCCGTGCGGCGCCTACGGTGGTGGGGTGGAGGTCCTGACCCGCTCGCGCGCGCTGGGCGCCCGCCTGTGGCGCGCGCACAGCCGCGAGGTCGGGGCCTTCGGCGTGGTGGGCGGCGTGGCGTTCGTCGTCGACGTCGGCCTGTTCAACCTGCTCCGCTTCGGCGGCGACGGGCTGCTGGCCGACCAGCCGCTCACCGCCAAGGTGGTCTCGGCGTCGGTGGCGACGGTCTTCGCCTGGGCCGGCAACCGGTGGTGGACCTTCCGCCACCGCAACCGCTCCGCCGCCCTGCGCGAGCTGGGGCTGTTCGTGGCGATGAACGCTGCCGCCCTGCTCATCGGCCTCGCGGTGCTCGCCACCAGCCACTACGTGCTCGGCCTGCGCGGGCCCCTGGCCGACAACACCGCCAACCTCGTGGGCATCGCGCTGGGCACCGCCTTCCGGTACGTGGCCTACCGGCTGTGGGTCTTCCGGCGCCCGCGCGAGGCCGGCGCCGCACCCGGATCCGCGCCGGGCCCAGCGCCGGGCCCAACGCCGGGCCCAGCGCCGGGGCCAGCGCCGGGCCCGGACCCCGTCCGCGCCTGACGGCCCGCGAGGTGGCCGATCCCCCATGATCACCGTGATCATGGGGGATCGGCCACCGCGTGCCGGTCAGGGGGCGGCGCGCAGGAACACCGCGAACGTCGCCGGGCACTGGCGCGCCAGCTCCAGCCGCCCGCCCTCGGCGGCCACGAGGTCGCGCGCCAGCGGCAGCCCGAGCCCCGTGCCCCGGCCGCCGCTGACGGCGCGCTCGAAGATCCGCCCGCCCAGCTCCGGCGGCACGCCCGGGCCCTCGTCGCCCACCTCGAGCACCACCCACTCCCCGCCCCGCTCGCTGCTGGCCCGCACGCGCACGCGCGTGGTGCCGCCGCCGTGCACGAGGCTGTTCTCCAGCAGCACCGCCAGCGCCTGGGCCAGGGGGCCGGCGCCCGCGACCACGCGCGCCCCCGGCGGGGGCGGCTCGACCACCAGCTCGCGGCGGGCGCGCTCGAAGGCGGGCCGCCACTCGGCGCGCTGCTGGGCCAGCACCGCGGCCAGCTCCAGCGGCGCGCGCGGGGCGCTGGCCTGCAGGCGGGCGCGCGCCAGCAGGTCGTCGACCACCCCCGACAGGCGCTCGACCTGCTCCAGCGCCACCCGCGCCTCGGCGGCGACGGCGGGCTCGCTGGTGGTGGCCAGCACCTCCTCCAGCCGCATCGACAGCGCGGTGAGCGGGGTGCGCAGCTGGTGGCTGGCGTCGGAGGCGAACTGCCGCTCCACCGCCAGGCGCGCCTGCAGCTCCCTCGCGCTGCGCACCAGCGCCTGCGCCACGGAGTCCACCTCCTCCACGCCGCTGGGCGGCGGGGTGGTGGGCACCTGGCCCGAGCCGAGCCGCTGGGCCCGCTCGGCGAGGTCCTCCAGGGGCCGCGCCAGGCGCCGGGCCTGCACCAGCCCGACGGCGGAGCCCGCGGCGACGGCGCCGGCGGCCAGGCCCGCCACGAGCACCACCAGCTGGGCGTCGGCGGCCCACAGCGCCCCGCGGGCGGCGGTCACGGTGACGGCCAGCCCGTCGGCGGTGCCCGCCCTGCCCACCACCGAGGAGCCCGTCGTGTCGGGCCCGGTGCGCACCGAGGTCCCGTCGGGCAGGTCCACCACCACGCTGGCCGGCCACCGGCCCTCGCGCTGGGTGTGCTGGTCGAGCAGCCGCTCGTCGACGGCGCCGCCGGTCGCCAGGCGGCTGCTGGCCGCTGCCAGCACCGCGTCGGCGCGCACCTGCACGCTGGTGCGCGCCTGCTCGGTCTGCAGCACCACCCCTGCCACGCACAGCGGCAGGCCCAGCAGCAGGACGGCGAGGACGACGGCGGCCATGGTGGCCGCCTGCACCCGGCGGTTCACCTCAGGTCCCCGCTGCCGCTGTCACGCCGGCTGCCACCGCGGGCCGCGCCGGCCTCAGTCCCGCTCGAAGCGGAAGCCGACGCCGCGCACGGTGGTGATGAACTGCGGGTCGCCGACGTCGTCGCCGAGCTTGCGGCGCAGCCAGGAGACGTGCATGTCGAGGGTCTTGGTGGAGCCGTACCACTCCGCGCCCCACACCTCCTCCATGATCAGCTGGCGGGGCACCACGGTGCCGGCCTCGCGCAGCAGCACCCGCAGCAGCTCGTACTCCTTGGCGGCCAGCGACAGCGGCACCTCCGTGCCGGGCTCCAGCGGGGTGCCGTCCTCCGCGGAGTCCCCCGGTCTGGCCGTCCTCCACGCGCGCCGCGAGGTGGGGTCGAGCCGGACCCCGCGGGCCGCCATCTGCAGCGCCTGGGCGTCGCCCCGGCGGAGCAGCGCCCGCACCCGGGCCAGCAGCTCGGCCAGGCGGAAGGGCTTGGAGACGTAGTCGTCAGCCCCGGCGTCGAGGCCCACGACGAGGTCCACCTCGTCGGAGCGGGCGGTGAGCACGAGCACCGGGACGGCGACGCCGTCGGCGCGCAGGCGCCGGGCGACGTCGAGACCGTCCATGTCGGGCAGGCCCAGGTCGAGCACCACGAGGTCGAGGGTGCGCCGCGTCGCGGCCAGGGCCCCGGCGCCGTCGCGCTGCACGTCCACCTCGTAGCCCTCGCGCGTGAGGGCGCGGGCCAGCGGCTCGGAGATGGCCGAGTCGTCCTCGACGAGCAGCACGCGCTTCACACCGGCCAGGGTATTGACCGCCGCCAAGGCGTCGCCCGCACGTCAGCGCACGTGGACGACGTCACCCGCCGAGACGGCCACCGGCGGCCCGTCCGGCGCAGCGTCCCCGCCGCCGGCGCCTCGCCCGTCCGGGCGCACGAGCAGCCGGCCGTCCCCGTCCAGGCCCTCGGCGGTCCCGCGCAGCCGCTCGCCGCCGGGCAGGTGCACCACCACCTCCCGGCCCAGGGTGGAGCAGGCCTCCGCCGCGCGGGCCGCGAGGCCGCTGGCCGCGACGTCCCCGCCGGCGGCCTCGAGGCGCTCCACCTCCGCCAGCAGCGACCTGACGAGGGCCCGCACGAGGACGTCGCGGTCGGTGGTGGCCGAGCCCTCCAGCCGCAGGGAGGTGGCGGTGACCAGCCCGCCGACGTCCAGCTCCTCGCGGGTGGACGTCGTGTTCAGCCCCACCCCGACGACGACGCCAGCGGGCCCGCCGCCCGGCAGCACCTCCACGAGGATCCCGCACAGCTTGCGGCCCTCCACCAGCACGTCGTTGGGCCACTTCACCTGCGCCGGCAGCCCCGCCACGTCGCGGACCACCCCCACCACCGCCACGCCCGCGAGCAGGGGCAGCCACCCCCACGCCCCCAGCGGCAGCTGCGGACGCAGCAGCAGCGACAGCGCCACCCCCGAGCGCGGCGGCGCCACCCACCCCCGGCCCAGGCGGCCCCGCCCGGAGGTCTGCGAGTCGGTGGTGAGCACCGCCGGCCCGGGCCAGGCGGCGGGGTCGGCGGCCGCGCGGGCGAGCAGGTCGGCGTTGGTGGAGCCGACCTCGGCCACCACCTCCAGGCGGGCCAGCGGACCCGCGGGGGCCAGCAGCGCCCGGCGCAGCGCGGTGGCCGCCAGCGGTGGCCGGTCGAGGTCGCTCCAGCGGCCCGGGGAGGTGCTCACCGCTCCATCCTCGCCGCCGCGGGCCCCGGTGCCCGGCCGGCCGCCGGCCGTCCGCCACTTCCGCGCCTGGCCCGACTGGCTCGACTGGCTCGACTGGTCCTCCCAGTCCTCCCGGCCCTGCCGGCCCTCCCGGATCGACTGGCCCGACTCGACCGCCTGGCCCGACTGGCCCGACTGGCCCGACTGGCCCTCCTGCCTGCTCGGAGGATCGGCCCCTTCAGCGTGACCACCTCGTCACGCTGAAGGGGCCGATCGCCCGAGGGCCCGGTGGGGCGCCCCTGGACTCACCAAGACGCCAGCCGGGTGCGAAGGCCCCGCGGTCCCCGGCCGGCCCCGCGGTCCCCGGCTGGCCCCGCGGGCGGGCACCGCGCGGGCGGGCGCCGCGCGGCTCCCCTAGCGTCCAGGGGTGCCCACCGCGCAGCAGCTGACCGACCCCATCGCCGAGCACGGGGAGGGCCCCGTGTGGGACGCCGACGGCGGGCGCCTGCTCGCCGTCGACCTGGAGCAGGGCGACCTGCTCGCCGTCACCCCGGGCGGGGAGTCCTCGAAGCACCACGTCGCGGATGCGCTCGCCTGCGTGCGACCGCGCCGGCAGGGCGGCTGGGTGGTGGCCGCCCGGCGCCGCTTCGCCCTGTTCTCCAGCGTCGACGACCTGCTCGCCGGCCGCGAGGAGCCGCGCATGCTCACCCCGCTGTGGGACGACCCCGACCTGCGCTTCAACGAGGGCGGGTGCGACCCGCAGGGCCGGTTCTTCTGCGGGTCGATGGCCTACGGCGGAAGCTCGAAGGCCGAGCAGCCGGTGGGCGTGCTCTGGCGCCTGGATCCCGACGGCAGCGCCCACCCCGCGCTCGAGGGCCTGACCATCCCCAACGGGCTCGGCTGGTCGCCCGACGGGCAGCGGGCCTACCACGTCGACTCGCCATCGGGTGAGGTCTCGCTGCTGCACGTCGAGCCGGGCACGGGCGAGGTGCTCGGCAGGGAGCCGTGGGTGCGCCTGGCCGACGTGCTCGGCGGGGAGGTGGGCGGCGTGCCCGACGGCCTGGTGGTCGACGCCGAGGGCGGCGTGTGGGTGGCGCTGAACGGTGCCGGCGCCGTCGTCCGGCTCGACGCGGACGGCGCCCTGAGCGAGCGCGTGGAGGTCGGCGTCCCCGGGGTCACCGCCTGCACCCTCGGCGGCACCGCGGCCGGGGACGACGGCACCGGGGACGACGGCGCCGGGCCCTCCGGGGGCGCGGTCCTGTACGTCACGACGTCCACGCAGGGGATCGACCTGGAGGCCCACCCGGCGTCGGGCTCGGTGTTCGCCCTGCCCGTCGCCGTGGCCGCACTCCCACCGCTGCGCTACGACGGCTGACGGCGGCCGACGGCGGACGGCGCTGGCCGACGCACGTCGGCCGCGCCGGGGGCGTGGCTACCCTCGCGGGGTGACCACGACCGACGGCGGCCCCTCGACCACCTCCGGGCCCGACCTGCGCACGACCGCGGGCAAGCTGGCGGACGCCCGCGCCCGCCGCGAGGCCACCCTGCAGCCCGGCTCGGCGCGCGCCGTGGAGCGCCAGCACGCCAAGGGCAAGCGCACCGCCCGCGAGCGCCTGGAGGCGCTGCTCGACGAGGGCAGCTTCGTGGAGGTGGGCGCGCACTCGCGCGCGCTGTTCGGCGACCCCGCCGCGGGGAGCACCGACCGGCCGCCGACGGACGGCGTGGTCGCCGGGCACGGCACGGTGGACGGGCGCCCCGTCGTCGTCTACTCCCAGGACTTCACCGTCTCCGGCGGCTCCCTCGGCGAGGTGCACGCCTCCAAGATCGTCAAGGTCATGGACCACGCGCTGCGCGTGGGCTGCCCGGTGATCGGCATCAACGACTCCGGCGGCGCCCGCATCCAGGAGGGCGTCTCCTCCCTGGCCGGGTACGGCGACATCTTCTGGCGCAACGTGCGCGGCTCCGGCGTCGTCCCCCAGGTCTCCCTGATCATGGGCCCGTGCGCCGGCGGCGCCGTGTACTCCCCCGCCATCACCGACGCCGTGGTGATGGTCGAGGGGACCTCGCACATGTTCGTCACCGGCCCGGACGTCATCCGCACCGTCACCGGTGAGGACGTCGCCATGGAGGAGCTCGGCGGCGCGCACACGCACAACGCCGTCTCCGGCGTGGCCCACCACATGGCGCCGAGCGAGGACGACGCCATCACCTGGGTCAAGGACTGGCTGGCGCACCTGCCCAGCAACAACCTGTCCGAGCCGCCCGTCTTCGCGCCGCTCGACGACACCGACCCGCTGCTGGTCACCGACGCCGACCTCGAGCTCGACGCGCTCGTGCCGGACTCCGCCAACGTCCCCTACGACGTGCACGAGGTCATCGCGCACGTCCTGGACGACGGGGAGCTGCTGGAGGTGCAGGACCTGTTCGCCCCCAACGTGGTGGTCGGGTTCGGGCGCGTGGAGGGGCACTCGGTCGGCGTCGTCGCCAACCAGCCCGCGCGGTTGGCGGGGACCCTGGACATCGACGCCTCCGAGAAGGCCGCGCGCTTCGTGCGGCTGTGCGACGCGTTCGGCGTCCCGGTCATCACGCTGGTGGACACCCCCGGGTTCCTGCCGGGCACCGAGCAGGAGTGGAACGGGATCATCCGCCGCGGCGCCAAGCTGCTGTACGCCTACGCCGAGGCCACCGTCCCCAAGATCACGGTGATCACGCGCAAGGCGTTCGGCGGGGCGTACATCGTCATGGGCTCCAAGCACCTCGGCGCCGACGTCAACCTCGCCTGGCCCACCGCGCAGATCGCGGTCATGGGCGCGCAGGGCGCCGTCGAGATCGTGCACCGGCGCACCCTGGGCGCCGCCGCCGAGCAGGGCCACGACGTCGCCGCCGTGCGCGCGGGGCTGGTGGAGGAGTACGAGGAGCGCCTGGCCAACCCCTACGTCGCGGCCGAGCGCGGCTACGTCGACGACGTCATCGAGCCCTCCCAGACCCGCGCCCACGTGGTGCGGGCGCTGCGGGCGCTGCGCACCAAGCGCGAGCAGCTGCCCGCCAAGAAGCACGGGAACATCCCGCTGTGAGCGTGCTCGGCCAGAGCGGTCCCGCCGAGGACGACGTCGTCAAGGTCGTCGCCGGCGGGCCGACCGAGGAGGAGGTCGTGGCGCTGGTGGCCGCGCTGGCGGCGGCGGCCTCGGTGCGCAGCGCGGCCGTCGAGCCCGACCCGGGCCCGGACCTGTGGGCCGACCGGGCCACGCTGCTGCGCGTGCCGCCCGCACCGGGCCCCGGCGCCTGGCGCGCCGCCGCCTGGCGCCGCTGACGCCCCACCCCGCTGGGCTCAGGGTGGCCCTGGTCCCGTGGGAGTGGACCGGGGCCACCCTGGGCCCACGAGGCTGACAGGGCGACGACGCCCGGACGGTCGGGCGGGACGGGAGCCCCGTGGACGGCCCGCGCCCGGCCACGGGAGGATCGGCGCGTGCCCCGCACCGCCCCCGCGCGCAGCCTGACGGCCGCCGTCCTCGCCCTGGTGTGCTCGCTGGCCTGCTCGGTGTGGCTGGCCGCGCCGGCGCTGGCCGAGCCGCCGCAGCGGCTCGACAGCGCGATCACCGACACCGCCGGCGTGCTCGACGAGGCCGCCGCCCAGCAGCAGCTGGAGGCCCTGCGCGACGCCGCCGGCATCGACCTGTTCGTCGTCTTCGTGGACAGTTTCGACGGCCAGGACGGCCCGGCGTGGGCGCGGGAGACCGCGCAGCGCAGCGGCCTGAGCGGCAGCGACGTGCTGCTCGCCGTCGCGGTGCAGGAGCGCTCCTTCGGCTACGAGGGCTTCGAGGGCGGCCGGCTGAGCCAGTCCCAGGTCGACGCCGTCATGACCGACGACGTCAGGCCGCGGCTCGCGGACAGCGACTGGGACGGCGCGGTGACGGCGGCGGTCAACGGCCTCGGCCGCGCCGCCGACGGCTCCGGCTCGGACGGCTCGGACGGCTCGGGCGGGAGCGGCTCGAGCGGCTCGGGCTTCCCCGTGGGCCTCGCGATCGTCGGGATCGTGCTGGTGCTCGGCCTGGGCCTGCTCGTGCTGAGCCTCATCGCCGGCGCCGCCCGCCGGCGCCGGCGCGCGGGCCGGTCCGGCGGCCCGGGCGGCAGCGGTGCACCCGGCGGCCCCCCGCAGGCGCCCCCCGTGCCGCTGCCCGAGCTGGAGCGGCAGGCGGCGGCCGCGGTGGTCGCCGCCGACGACGCCCTGGACGCCTCCGACGCCGAGCTCGGCTTCGCCCGCGCGGAGTTCGGGGACGCGGCGGTCGCCCCCTTCGTCGCCGCCGTCGAGAGGGCCCGCGCCGAGCTGGCGCAGGCCTTCGCCCTCCAGCGCCGCCTGGCCGACCCCTCCGGGTCCGGTGACGGCAGGCCGCTGGACGACGACGCCCGCCGCGCCCTGCTCACCCAGCAGCTGCAGCACGCCCGTGCCGCCGACGCCGCCCTGGACGAGCAGGCCGAGGCCTTCGAGCAGCTGCGCGACCTGCAGCGCCGCCTGCCCGAGCTGCTGCCCGCCCTGGAGGCCGACCGCGCCCGCCTCGCCGAGCGCCTGCCCGCCACCCGCCGCCAGCTGGCCGACCTGCGCTCGCGGTACGCGCCGTACGCCCTGTCCAGCGTCGAGGACGACGACGAGCAGGCCTCCCGGCTGCTCGACCTGGCCGGCCAGCAGCTGGCCACCGCCCGCGAGCGCCGCGCTGCTGGCGCCGAGGGCGAGGCGGCCGTGGCCGTGCAGGCGGTCCGCGACGCGCTGCGCCAGGCCGGGGAGCTCCTGGAGGCGGTGGACGTGCTCGGGCGCGACCTGCAGCAGTCGGTGGACGCGCTGCCGCGGGCGGTGGCCGAGCTGGAGGCCGACCTCGCCGAGGCGCGCGCGGTGCTGGGCTCGGGGGCCCGCGGCGCCGCCTCCGGCGACCTGGCCGGCGCCGTCGGGCGCGCCGAGCAGGCGACCTCCGCGGCCCGCGGCGAGGGCGCCCGCGACCCGCAGACCGCGCTGCGCCGCGTGCACGAGGCCGACGCCGCCCTCGACAGGGCGCTGGCCGGCGCCCGCGAGGAGGGGCAGCGCACCGCCCGCGCCCGCGCGCAGCTCGAGCAGGCGCTGCCCGCGGCCCGCGCAGAGGTCAAGGCCGCGCGGGCGCTGCTGCGCACCCGCCGCGGCGCCGTCGGCGGGCAGGCGCGGGCGCTGCTGGCGGGCGCGGAGGAGCAGCTGGCCACGGCCGAGCACCTCGCCGGGACGGACCCGGTGCGGGCCCTGGCGGCCGCGCAGCAGGCCGACGCCATGGCCGAGCGGGCCCAGCAGCGCGCCGACGACGACCTCGACTCCTGGTCGGGCTGGAGCAGCGGCGGCGGGTACCGCTCCGGGCAGCGCTACGGCAGCAGCGGCTCCTTCGAGGGCGCCGTCATCGGCGGCATCCTCGGCGGGATCCTGTCCGGCGGCGGAGGCGGGCGCAGCGGCGGCTTCGGCGGCAGCGGCAGCTGGGGCGGGGGCGGCGGCTTCGGCGGGGGCGGCGGCTTCGGCGGCGGTGGCGGGTCGTTCGGCGGCGGGGGGAGCTTCTGATGGTCACCGGTGCCCACGACTCCGGCGGGGTCGACGAGGCCCTGCTGCCCCTGCTGGCGCCCGGGGCGCAGCTGGAGCACCTGGTGGGCGGCTCCACCTGGACCGAGGGCCCGGTGTGGCTGCCGGACGAGGGCGACGGCGGCGTCGTGAGGTTCAGCGACATCCCGGGCGACCGGGTCCTGTTCTACGAGCCCGCCACCGGGGCCAGCGGCGTGCACCGCACCGGCGTGGAGCACACCAACGGGCGCACCCGCTGGCCGGGCGGCGGGGTGGTGCAGTGCTCCCACGGGCGGCGCCGGGTGGAGCTCGAGCGACCCGGGCCGGGCGGCGAGCCGGTGGTGACCGAGCTGGTCGGCTCCTGGCGCGGGCGGCGGCTGAACTCCCCCAACGACGTCGTCGTCGACGCGCGCGGGTCGGTGTGGTTCACCGACCCGACGTACGGGCTGTTCCAGCCCGGCGAGGGCCACCCGGGCGAGCGGGAGTACGGCGGCTGCCACGTCTTCCGGCTCGACCCCGACGGCGAGCTGGAGGCCGTGGCCACGGACCTCGAGCAGCCCAACGGGCTGGCGTTCTCCCCCGGCGAGGACCGCCTGTACGTGGCCGACACCGGGATGATCAGCGACCGCGCCGGCGACAGCGCCCACCACGTGCGCGCCTTCGACGTCGTCGTCGGTGACGACGGCCGGCGGCGCCTGACCGGCGGCGCCGTGCTGCACGTGTGCGAGCGGGGCGTCGTGGACGGGTTCCGCGTGGACACCGGAGGGCGCCTGTGGTGCTCCAGCGAGGACGCCGTGCTCGTGCTGGCCCCCAGCGGTGAGCTCATCGGGCGGGTCGCGGTGCCGGAGAAGGTCTCCAACTGCTGCTTCGGGCCGCGGAACGCCTCCGGGGGGCAGGACCTCTACGTCACCGCCTCGACGTCGCTGTACCGGATCGCCACGGCCGTGCGGGGCGCCGAGCCCCGCTGAGCCGGCGCGGGCGCAGCCGCAGGTGGCGGACGCCCATGATCACCGTGATCATGGGCGTCCGCCACCCCTGCGCGGCAGGAAGGCCGCGGGTCAGCGGCGCATGCCGCTGAGCAGCTCGACCACCTGGGCCTCGAGCTGGCGGGCGGTGTCGGACAGGCCGCGCACGCGCCCGGAGGTGGCGCTGTCGCCGCCGTCGACCGAGGTCGCCATGTCGGCGATGACCTCGCTCATCTGCGCGATGGTCTCGACCACCCGCGTGATGACGGCGACGGCGGAGCCGCTGGCGGCCTGCACGGCCTCGACCTGCTGCGTGACCTGCTCGGTGGCGCGCCCGGTCTGGTCGGCCAGGTCCTTGACCTCCGAGGCGACCACGGAGAAGCCCTTGCCGGCCTCCCCCGCGCGCGCCGCCTCGATGGTGGCGTTGAGCGCCAGCAGCCGGGTCTGGGAGGCGATGGAGTCGATGACGGCCACCACCTCGCGGATCTGGTCCGAGGAGGCGGACAGGTCCTCCATGGTGCGGCGGGCGACGTCCGCCTCGTCGGCGGCGTGCTGCGCCGAGGAGGTCGCCTGGGCCGCGGCGGCGCTGAGCACCTGCGTGGCGGCGCCGACCTCGCGGGTGGTGGAGACCGCGGAGGCCTCGAACTCCTCGGCCAGCGCCAGGCGGGCGGTGCCGGCGCTGGCGACCTCCTCCGCGGCGCGGCGGACGGCGTCACCGCCGCCGTTGATGGTGACCGCTGCCGTGCGGAAGGAGCCCGGCATGCCCCGCAGCAGGAAGCGGCGGTGGAAGCGGCCCTCGGCGGCGGCGGTCAGGGACGCGCTGGACTCGCGGACGAAGGCGTCCGTCACGTCCAGGGCGGCGTTGACCTCGTTGCGCAGCGCGGTGAGGTCGGTGGCGTCGGCGGCCCCGTCCAGGCCGGGGACGGAGCGCACGCGGGCCTCGAGGTCACCGGAGGCGACGGCGCGGCAGGTGCGGCGCACCTCGGCGAGCAGGGCGCGGTGGACGGCGAGCTCCTCGGCGGCCGTCGCGGCTGCCGCGCCGCGGCGGAAGACCGGGCTCACCGGGCACCCGCCAGCTGCGGCTCGAGGGACCACACGAACTCGTCGTAGGACCCGTGCGCGCTGGAGACCTCCTGCGCCAGCAGCGCGGCGCCCGCCGCGGTGGCGGCGCGGGCGCCGGAGTGCTTGGACTCCTCGGCCAGGACCCGGGCGTACAGCGGCTTGATGGCCGCCAGCGCCTGCGGGTGCGGGCTGCGGCGGTTGGAGTGGTAGCCCACCACCGCGCCGGAGGCGTCGAAGGACGGCGTGACGTGCGCGAGCACCCAGTAGTGCGCGCCGTCGGCGGCGAGGTTCACCACGTAGGCGAACAGCTCCTGGCGGGCCTGCACCGTGTCCCAGAGCAGCTTGAAGACCGCCCGGGGCATCTCCGGGTGGCGGATGATGTTGTGCGGCTGGCCGATCACCTGGCTCTCGGTGAACGCGCCGATGCGCAGGAAGGACTCGTTGGCGTAGGTGATGCGGCCCTGCAGGTCCGTCTTGCTCACGATGAGCTCGTCCGGTCCCAGCGTCCGCTCGACCCCTGAAGGACGTGGCATGCAGCAGTGATCGGCAGGTCGTGCCCGCGGCTGGAGCCCCCGCGGGGCAGGAGACCGCTGCGCGGCGCAGGTCGGGACCTTGGTCCCGAACCGGGCGCGGGCCCTGCCTGGCGGGGGTGCCACCGCGTCGGCCATGCTGGCGGCGTGGCCCGCCGCAGCCGCGGCAGGGCAGGCGCGAGGTGGGAGCTGGCATGGCGCAGCAGTCGCTGCTGGGACGGGTCGGGCAGCTGGTCAGGGCGAACATCAACGCCCTGATCGACCAGGCCGAGGACCCCCAGAAGATGCTCGACCAGATGGTCCGCGACTACACGCAGGCCATCCGCGAGGCCGAGCAGTCGGTGGCGCAGACCATCGGCGACCTGCGCCTCATGGAGGACGACCACGCCGAGGCCGTCGCCACGGCCAGGGAGTGGGGCGGCAAGGCGGCAGCCGCCAGCCGCAAGGCCGACTCCCTGCGCGGGGAGGGCAACGCCTCCGAGGCCGACAGGTTCGACCACCTCGCGCGGGTGGCCCTGCAGCGCCAGATCGACGCCGAGGGCCAGGCCAAGGGCTTCGAGCCGCAGATCGCCTCGCGCACCGAGGTGGTCGAGAAGCTCAAGACCGGCCTGGAGGGCATGCGCCGCAAGCTGGAGGAGCTGAGGGGCAAGCGGGACGAGCTGGTGGCGCGCTCCCGCATGGCCGCCGCGCAGTCGCAGGTGCACGACGCGGTCAAGGCCGTCGACCTCATGGACCCCACCAGCGAGGTCTCCCGCTTCGAGGAGAAGGTGCGCCGCGAGGAGGCGCGCGTGCGGGGGCAGGAGGAGCTGGCCGCCTCCAGCCTGGACGCGCAGTTCGAGGCGCTCGAGGCCGAGGGCGACGTCACCGAGGTCGAGCTGCGCCTGGCCGCGCTCAAGGGCGGCACCTCCACCGACTGACCACCACCCCTCGTCGCAACCGGGCGCCCGGTCGCGGTTCCCGGCTCCCGCGGACCGCAGCCGGGCGCTCGGCTGCGGTTCCGGGGGTGGGCTCAGGAGGCGGGCTCGGCCACCGCGGTGTCCGGGCCCTGGTCGCCGCAGCGCACCTGGCGCGCCGCAGCGACCTGCGGTCCCTCCGGGTTGATCCCCTGCAGCTCCGCCGGGGCGTCGGTGGGCCCGTTGCGCGCCTGGCGGCCGCCGTCGGACAGCTCGATGCGGGTGCGCCGGATGCCCGGCAGGTCACCCTCGGCGCCGCCGCCGGTGACGAGCAGCCCGTACAGGGCAAGGTCCGCGGCCGGGTCGGCACTGCCGGAGCCGTCGGCGGGCACGCACGCGACACCGCTGCCGTACCCGGTGAACCCCAGGTCGAAGGCGTACTGCTGCCCCTGGGCGTTCTGCGACGGCACCAGCTGGCACGCTCCTGCGCCGGTGCCTGCGCCGCTGCCGGTGACGACGGCGTACAGCGGCACCTGCCGGCCGTCGCTGAGGAGCACGACGCTCGTGGAGGCGTCCAGGCGCTGCCCGATCGCCGTCGTGCTCTGCGGTGAGGCCGAGCTGTAGGTGGTCGAGAACACCGCCCCGGACGCCGTGCGCACCCCCAGCCGCCGCTCCAGCGCGCCGCCGGAGGTGGTCGAGTCGGCCAGCCACAGCTCGTCGGCGCGGCCGTCGTGGTCGAGGTCGGCCGTGGGCGCCACCGCCGCGCCCGCCGGCACCTGCTCTCCGGTGGGCGCGCACCCCGCACCCGGCGCCCCGGGAGCGGACGACGGCGGAGCGCCCGCCGTCGTCGTGCCCTCCGCCGAGGACGCCGGTGCCGACGATGACGGCGATGACGACGGCGAGGGCGCCGAGGCGGCCGTCGGCGCCGCACCGGAGCAGGCGGCGAGCACGAAGGTCGAGGCGGCCAGCGCCGAGGCGCCGAGCACGCTGCGGGTGCGGGGAAGCTCCACCAGCCCGGTGTACACCCCGCGGCGGCGCCGCGTCGCGTCCGCCTAGCGTGGGGCGGTGACCGCGAGCACCGAGCGCACCCCCGGCGGCGACCAGCCGAGCCGCACCCCCTCCGCCGTCGACGCCTTCGCCGACAGGTACCTCACCGAGAGCGTGGAGCTCGACCCCGACATGCGGGTCTGGTACGGCCTGCCCGGGCGCACCGACGAGCCCACCGACGCCTCCCCCGAGGGGATCGGCGCCCGCGCCGAGCACGCGCGCCGCACGCTGAGGGCGCTGGAGGCGCTGGTCGCCGACCCGTCGGCGGAGCTGGACGCCACCGACGAGGTCACCGTCGCGGCCATGCGCGACAGGCTCGGCCTGGAGGTGGCCGTGCACGACGCCGGCCTCGACGTCGGCGTCCTCAACGTCATCGACTCCCCCGTGCAGGGCACCCAGGAGGTCTTCGACCTCATGCCCACCGACACCGCCGACCAGTGGGCCGCCATCGCCTCCCGCCTGGGCCGCACCGGCGACGTGCTGGGGCAGTACCGCGCCTCGCTGGCCGCGGCGCTCGCGGCCGGGCGGCCCCCGGCGCGCCGGCAGGTCGAGGCCGTGCTCGGGCAGGTCGACGGCTTCGTGGCCGACGACGGGCCCTTCGCCCGCCTCGCCGCCGGCGCCCGCCCGGACGGCGCCGACCCGTCGGCGGCGCTGGCCGCCGACCTCGCCGCCGGCGTGCGCGCCGCGCAGGAGGCGTACACCGACCTGGCGCGCCACCTGCGCGAGGACGTGCTGCCCGCGGCCCGCCAGGACGACGCCGTGGGCCGCGAGGACTACGCGCTGCTCAGCCGCCACCACGTGGGCGCCGCCCTCGACCTCGACGAGGCGTACGCCTGGGGCCTGGAGGAGGTCGCCCGCCTGGAGGCGGAGATGGCCGCCACCGCGCAGCGCATCTCCCCCGGGGCCAGCACGCGCGAGGCGATCGCCCTGCTGGAGGCCGACCCCGAGCGCCAGGTGGTGGGCACCGAGGCCCTGCAGGCGTGGATGCAGGAGCTGTCGGACAGGGCCATGGCCTCCCTGGCGGGCACCCACTTCGACGTCCCCGAGCCGGTGCGGCGCCTGGAGTGCCGCATCGCCCCGAGCTCCTCCGGCGTCATCTACTACACCCCGCCGACGGAGGACTTCTCCCGTCCCGGGCGCATGTGGTGGTCCGTGCCCCCGGGCGTGGAGCGCTTCGGCACCTGGCGCGAGCGCACCACCGTCTTCCACGAGGGGGTGCCCGGCCACCACCTGCAGATCGGGCAGACCATGTACCGGTCGGCCACGCTGAACCGCTGGCGCCGGATGATGTGCTTCACCTCCGGCCACGCCGAGGGGTGGGCGCTGTACGCCGAGCGCCTCATGTCCGACCTGGGCTGGCTGGAGGACCCGGCCGACCACCTCGGCATGCTCGACGGGTCGCTGTTCCGGGCGGCGCGCGTCGTCGTCGACATCGGCCTGCACCTGGGCCTGCAGGCCCCCGCGGAACTGGGCGGTGGGACCTGGGACGCCGAGAAGGTCTGGCGGTTCCTCTCCAGCCACACCTTCCAGGCCGAGGAGTTCCTGCGCTTCGAGCACCTGCGCTACCTGGGCTGGCCCGGGCAGGCGCCGGCGTACAAGCTCGGCGAGCGGGTGTGGCTGCAGCTGCGCGCCGAGGCCCAGCAGCGCGCCGCGGCGGCGGGCCGGGAGTTCGAGCTGGCGGCGTGGCACCGCCGCGCCCTCGACGTCGGCTCGGTCCCCCTCGACGTCCTGCGCCAGGCCCTCGCCGCCTGACCAGCCCGCGCCGACCCTCCTCCGTGATCATGGGCGTCCGCCACCTTCGAGGGTGGCGAACGCCCATGATCACGACGGGGAGGTGGTGGCCTCGGGGAACAGATCCGGCGGCGACGGTGCTGGGTCACAGGTGCGCGCTGACGGGGAGGCCTGGCAGGCCTGCGGGCGCCGGGGCGAGCAGCTGACCCGGCGCCTCCACGTCGACCTCCTGCGCACCGCGAGCGACGCCTGTCGCTGACCGACGGCCCGCAGCGGCCGCCCGTCACGCCCCCGTCGCCCGACCCGAAGGCTGCTCCCGTGTCCTCTGCTGCCCCCGCGCCCTCCGAGGCGCCCGAGCGCCCGCGCTCGTCGTCCCCGCTCTCCCGCCTGAGGCGCGTCCCGTTCGGCGCGCAGGTCATCGCCGGCCTCGTGCTCGGCGTCGTCCTCGGCCTGGTGGCCCGCCAGATGGGGCCCGTCGTCGACGGCGCGCCCGACAACTGGCTGGTCACCACCCTCGACACCATCGGCTCGACCTTCGTCACGCTGCTCGTGGCGCTCGTGCCGCCGCTGGTGCTGCTGGCGGTCATCACCTCCATCGCCAACCTGCGCCAGGTCGCCGGCGCCGCGCGCCTGGCCGGCCAGACCCTGCTGTGGTTCGCCATCACCGCCGCCGTCTCGGTCGCCATCGGCCTGACCATCGGCCTGGTCACCGACCCGGGCACCCGCTCGGGCGTCTCGGCCGACGCCGCCGCCGAGCCGAGCCGCACCGGCTCCTGGCTCGACTTCCTCCAGGGGGTCGTCCCCAGCAACTGGCTGGGCCTGGGCGCCAGCACCAGCACGACGACGACGGGGGCGGGCGCCGACCTGGCCGTCAGCTCCACCACGTCGCTGAGCTTCAACGTGCTGCAGCTCATCGTCATCGCGATCGCCGTCGGCGTCGCCGCCCTCAAGACCGGCGAGAGGGCGGAGCCCTTCCTCGCCTTCGCGCGCAGCGCCCTCGCCGTCGTCCAGACGGTGCTGTGGTGGGTCATCCGGCTGGCGCCGCTCGGCACCGTCGGACTGCTCGGCCGCGCCGTGGCCACCTACGGCTGGGACGCGCTGAGCCCGCTGGGCGTCTTCGTCGTCGACGTCTACGTCGGCCTGGCGCTGGTGCTGTTCGTGCTCTACCCGGTGCTGCTCAAGGCCCACGGCCTGGGGGTGCGCCGCTTCTTCGCGGGCGCGTGGCCGGCGATCTCGCTGGCCTTCGTCTCCCGCTCCTCGGTGGGCACCATGCCCGTCACCGAGCGCGTCACCGAGCGCAACCTCGGCGTGCCCCGCGCGTACACGAGCTTCGCGGTGCCGCTCGGCGCGACCACCAAGATGGACGGCTGCGCCGCCATCTACCCGGCCATCGCCGCGATCTTCGTGGCGGGCTTCTTCGGCGTGGACCTGTCCTGGACCGACTACCTGCTCATCGCCTTCGTCTCCGTGGTCGGCTCGGCCGCGACGGCGGGCCTGACGGGCGCCACCGTGATGCTCACGCTGACGCTGTCGACCCTCGGGCTGCCGCTGGCGGGCGTGGGCCTGCTGCTGGCCATCGACCCGATCCTCGACATGGGCCGCACCGCGGTGAACGTCGCCGGCCAGGCGCTGGTGCCGACCATCGTCGCCAAGCGCGAGGGCATCCTCGACCGCGAGCGCTACGACGGCCGCACCCTGCCGACCTTCCTGTCCGAGGGCGAGGAGCGCGCCGCCGAGCAGCGCGCCGCGCAGGGCACCGACGACGCCCTCGTGGGCGCCGGCTCGGGCGGCTCCCCCGCCGCCCGCGGCTGACAGCACCGCCCGTCCGGGAGACTGCGGCCCCGTGAGCACCACCCCCGAGGTCGTCATCGAGCCCGCGCCGCCGACCGCCCCCGAGGCGGCGGCGGCGCGCGCTGCCTTCGCCGCCGACGTCTCCGCCGCCATGGGCACCACCTGGCAGCTCGCGGCCGACGCCGACCGCGACCTGGTCGGCCCCGCGGGCGCCTTCTGGCTGGCGCGGCGCACGGACGGGGAGGTGGTCGGCTGCGTCGGCGCCCGCGCCGTCGACCTCGCCGACGGGCCCGCCGTGGAGGTCAAGCGGCTGTGGGTCTCGGCCGCCGCGCGGGGCCTGGGCCTGGGCGCGCGGCTCCTCGCCGCGGTGGAGGACTGGGCGCGGGACCGCGGCGCCACCCGGCTGGTGCTCGACACCCGCTCCGAGCTCGAGGCGGCCACCCGCCTCTACCGCCGCAGCGGCTGGGCGGAGGTGCCGGCGTACAACGACAACGCCGACGCCCAGCTGTGGTTCTCCAAGAGGGTGGGCTGACCGCCCGCGACGCCCGTCAGGGGCTCGGGCGATGTGCTCCGGCTCGGCCAGCGCCGCCCGCTCGGCTAGCGTCCCCGCACGTGACTGCTGCTGCCGGGGGCGCCGGGCGCCCCGTGCTCCTGCTCGCCTCCGCCTCCCCCGCCCGCGCCGCCACGCTGCGCGCCGCGGGCGTGGAGCCGCTGGTGCTGGTCTCCGGCGTCGACGAGCCGGCTGTCGTGGAGCGCTACGGCGTCACCGACCCCCAGGACGTCGCCCTCGTGCTGGCCAAGGCCAAGGCCGAGGACGTCGCCGCGCGCTGGGAGGAGGCCGACGGCGCCCCCGACGGCGGGGTCCTCGTGGTCGGGTGCGACTCGGTGCTGGAGCTGGACGGGCAGGCGTTCGGCAAGCCCGCCGACGCCGCGCAGGCCCTGGAGCGCTGGAAGGGCATGCGCGGGCGCAGCGGCGTCCTGCACACCGGCCACTGGCTCGTCGACGCCCGCGAGGACGACGACGGCCCGGTCACCGGGGCCACGCTCGGCGCCGTCGCCTCGACCACCGTGCACTTCGCGGACGTCACCGACGCCGAGCTGGAGGCCTACGTGGCCACCGGGGAGCCGCTGGCGGTGGCCGGCGCCTTCACCCTCGACGGCCTGGGCGGCGCGTTCGTGCGCGGGGTCGAGGGGGACCCGCACACCGTCGTCGGCATCGGGCTGCCGCTGCTGCGCGAGCTGCTCGGCGAGGTCGGCGTCCGCTGGACCGACCTGTGGGCGCTCCGCCCCTGACACCCGGTTGCGGCAGGGGGCGGGTGGGTAGGGGGCGCGCATGTCGTCAGCGACCCACGCACCCTCCGGCCTGAAGGTCGGCTACAAGCTCGCCACCGAGGCCTTCGACCCCAAGGAGGTCGTCCGCCAGGCGGTGGCCGCCGAGCAGGCGGGCTTCGACTTCGTCGAGATGAGCGACCACTACCACCCGTGGCTGGAGAGCCAGGGGCACTCCGGCTTCACCTTCGCGATGCTCGCGAACATCGCCGCCAGGACCGAGCGGATCGGCCTGGTCACCGGCGTGACGTGCCCGTCCTACCGGTACCACCCGGCGATCGTGGCGCAGGCCGCGGCCACGCTGCAGATCCTGTCCGACGGGCGCTTCACCCTCGGCGTCGGCGCGGGTGAGCGCCTCAACGAGCACGTCGTCGGCGAGCCCGCCTTCCGCGGCGTGCACGAGCGCCACGAGCGCTTCCGCGAGGCGCTGGAGATCATCCGCCTGCTGTGGCAGGGCGGCTACCAGTCCTACTCCGGCAAGCACCTGCAGCTGGAGGACGCCCGCGTCTTCGACCTGCCCGAGCAGCTGCCGGTCATCGCGGTCGCCGGCTCCGGCCCGGCCTCGGCGAAGCTGGCCGCCGACCTCGGCGACGGCCTGTTCGGCACCGAGCCGGACGGCGACTTCGTCAGCGCCTGGAAGGGCGACGGCGGCTCCGGGCCCGTGTACGGCGAGGTGCCGCTGGCCTGGGCGAAGACCGAGGACGAGGCGGTCGAGGCGGTGCTGGAGAAGAGCCGCTGGGCGCTGACCGGCTGGAAGGTCATGGCCGAGCTGCCCAACCCCGTCAACTTCGACGCCGCGTCGGCCTTCGTCACCAAGGCCGACGTCGCCGGGCAGTTCGCGTGCGGACCGGACCTGGCCAAGCACGTCGCCAACGGCCAGCAGTTCGTCGACGCCGGCTACGACCACCTCGTGGCGCAGAACGCCGGTCCGGACCCCGACGGCTTCCTGGAGTTCGCGTCCTCCGAGCTGATCCCGGCGTTCCGGGCGCTCACCCCGTCGTCGTCCTCCTGACCCTCGCCGCCCCCGCGTGATCATGGGCGCTGGCCACCCTGGCGGGGTCAGAGCAGGGGCAGGGAGACCGTCGCGAAGGAGTGCGCGGGCAGGTCGACCACCAGCACGCCGTCCTCGACGCGGGCGCCGTCGAAGGCGCGCGGGGCCACGGCGTCGATGTGCTCGGGGGTGTTGTGCGCCTGCAGCGCGTCAGCGGTGAGCAGCCGGGCGGTCGGCTCGCCCACGGAGGCGCCCCGCAGGTCCAGGCGCACCGTCACGGGCGCGTCCGCGTCGAGGTTCGTCAGCGACACGAGCGCAGCGCCGTCCTTGGTGCTGGCCGAGACCGACACCGTGGTGAGCTCGACGTCGCTGCGGTCCAGCGCGTGCCCGCCGATGCCGACCACGCCCGGCACGGTGCGCGTCGGCGCGGCGCCGCGCAGGTGCACCGCCAGGTGCGCTGCGTCCTGGTGGCCCTTGTTCATCTCGAACACGTGGTAGCTGGGGGTCAGCACCAGCGCACCCGACTCCTCGTCGGTGAGGATCATCGCCTGCAGCACGTTGACGGTCTGCGCGATGTTGGCCATGACCAGCCGGTCGGCGTGGCGGTGGAAGCCGTCGAAGTGCACCGAGGCGACCAGCGCGTCGCGCAGCGCGTTCTGCTGGTAGAGGAAGCCGGGGTTGGTGCCCGGCTCGACGTCGAACCATGTGCCCCACTCGTCGAGCACCAGGCCGACGCGCTTCTCCGGGTCGTAGGCGTCCATGACCTTCGCGTGCCCGGCCAGCACGGACTCGACGCGCTGGGCCTGCGCCATGGTCGCGTAGTACTCGTCGACGTCGAACTGCGTCGCGCTGCCCTTGTGGTCCCAGGGCCCGGGCACGGTGTAGCAGTGGAAGGAGATCGCCTGGAAGCTCGAGTTGCCGTGGCCGAGCACCTCGCCGTCGCCCAGGGCGCGGCCAAGGGCCTTCATGAGGACCTCGGTCCAGCGGTAGTCGGCGTTCGTGGCGCCGGCGGCGATCCGGTAGAGCTTGTTGTCGCCCATGTCGCGGCTGTAGGTGGCGAACTGGCGGGCCAGGTCGGCGTAGGCCTCGGCGCTCATGTTGCCGCCGCAGCCCCACGGCTCGTTGCCCAGGCCCCAGTAGGTGACCTTCCACGGCTCGTCGCGGCCGTTGGCGCGGCGCAGCGCGGCCATGGGCGAGTCGTCGGCGCGAGTGAGGTACTGCACCCAGTCGCTGGTCTCGGCGACGGTGCCGGAGCCGACGTTGGCGCTGATGTACGGCTCGGTGCCCAGCAGCTCGCACAGGTGCATGAACTCGTGGGTGCCGAAGGAGTTGTCCTCCACGACGTCGCCCCAGTGGCTGTTGACCATGCGCGGGCGCTGCTCGCGCGGGCCGATGCCGTCCTTCCAGTGGTAGTCGTCCGCGAAGCAGCCGCCCGGCCAGCGCAGGTTGGGGATGTCCAGGGCGCGCAGCGCCTCCACCACGTCCAGGCGGATGCCGCCCTCGTGGGGGACGTCGGAGCCCTCGCCCACGTAGAAGCCGCCGTAGATGCAGCGGCCCAGGTGCTCGGAGAAGTGGCCGTACACGTGGCGGCTGATGGTGTGGCCCGGGAGGTCGAGGTCGACGACGCCCTCGACGGTGGTGGGGGCGGACGCGCTGGCGGCGGGGGTGGTGCTCACGGGGCTCCTCGGTGCAGCGTTGCGGACCAGGGTGGTTTATCGATACAACCAACAGCGGTGCGACCCTGTCAAGGCGCGCCCCGGGGCCGCGGGAGAGGGTGCAGCAGATGACCACGATGCGCGACGTCGCCGCCGAGGCGGGCGTCTCCCCCATGACGGTCTCCAACGTCCTGGCCGGGCGCCCGAACGTCAGCGAGGAGACGCGCCGCCGGGTCCTGGACGTCGTCGAGCGCACCGGCTACCGGGTCAACACCGCCGCGCAGAGCCTGCGGCGCGGGCGCACGAGCATCGTGGGGCTGGCGGTCCCGGAGGTGGACAGCCACTACTTCGGCCTGCTCGCGGCCCGGCTGATCGCGCGCCTGGCGCCCGAGGGGCTGCGCGTGGTGGTCGAGCAGACCGGCGCCAGCCGCGAGGGTGAGCTGGCCGCCATCACCGCCTCGCGCGTCAACGCCTACGACGGGCTGGTCCTGTCCGCGGTCGGGCTGGACCCCGACGACGTGCTGTCCATGGCGGGCGACCTGCCCGTCGTCGTGCTCGGCGAGCGCCAGGACGTCACCCGCTTCGACCACGTCGAGATGGCCAACACCGAGGGCGCGGCCGCCGCCACCCGCCTGCTGCTGCAGCAGGGGTGCCGCCGCCTCGTGGCGCTCGGCATGCCCGGCCTCGACGCCCTCGGGGCGCTCGACGACGCCGCGCGCACGCACGGCCCCGGCCACCACGGGGACGCCTTCCGGCTGAGGGCCCTGGGCGTGCGCGAGGCCGTCGGCGCCGTCCCCGGCGCCCTGGCCCTGGCCGTGCAGGGGGCGCGCAGCACGCCGGCCACCGGCGCGCAGCTGGTGGGCGAGGCGCTGCGGCGGCTGCCCGACCTCGACGGGCTCGTCTGCGCCACCGACAGCCTGGCCATCGGCGCGCTGCGGGGCCTGGCCGACGCGGGCCGGCGCGTGCCGGACGACGTCCTGGTGGTCGGCTTCGACGACGTCACCGACGCCGCCTACACCGTGCCGTCGCTGACCAGCGTCTCCCCCGGGCACGACGTCATGGTCGAGCAGACGGCCCGGCTGCTGCTGCGCCGCATCGCCGACCGCGGCGCTCCGCCGGAGCGCTTCGTCAGCCCCTTCACCGTGGTCGAGCGGGAGTCCACGCGCCGTCCCTGACCTGCCACCAGGTGTCGGAACCCAGGCAGGAGGTGTCGGAACCGGGACTGGGTTCCGACACCTCGCGGCAGGGTTCCGACACCTCCCGGCAGCCCATCAACCCTGAGGTGGCTCAACCTATCGGTAGCAGAACTATCGACAGCAGCGCTACCGATGCCCTACCGTCACGCCCGTGCGCATCTCCGAGCTCGCCGAGCGCAGCGGCACAGCACCAGCCACGATCAAGTTCTACGTCCGGGAGGGGCTGCTCCCCCCGGCGGACAAGACCGGGTACAACCAGGTCTCCTACGGCGAGGAGCACGTGCGCCGCCTGCACCTCGTGCGGGCCCTCGTCGAGGTCGGGGGTCTGCCGATCGCCCGGGTGCGCGCCGTCGTCGCTGCCGTCGACGACCCCGGGGCCAGCCTCACCGAGGTGATGGGCGCGGCCCAGCACGCCCTCCCGGGGCGGGAGGCGGCGTCGCCGCCGTCCCCGGCGTCGGTGGCCGCCGTCCAGGAGGTGGTGGCAGCCCAGGGCTGGGTGGTCGAGGACGGCAACCCCGGCCTGGCCCAGGCGGCCGCCGTGCTGGACGGCTGGGCGGCCATCGACCGCAAGGACCTCTTCGACGGCCTGCCCGCCTACGCCCGCGCCGCTGAGCTCATCGCCCGCGCCGACCTGGCCCTGGTCTGGCCCGACGCGGCCGACCGCGACCGCAGCGCGGAGACGGTCGTGGTGGGCACCCTGCTCGGCGACGCCCTCGTCGCGGGGCTGCGCCGCATCGCCCAGGAGCACGTGGCGCACTCCACCCGCCCCACCGCCAGCACCACCACCCCGCCGACCCCGTCCGAGGAGCCGTCATGACCGCCTCCGCCCTGCGCCGCTCCCCCCTCGTCTGGCTGTCCGCCGCGATGCTCGTCCTCGCGGTGCCCACCGCCGTCCTCGCCGTGCTGGACCCCTCGCAGGTCACCGGCGCCGGCCGGTGGGTCAAGCCGCTGAAGTTCGAGCTCTCGGTCGCCCTCTACGCGGTGACCCTCGCGTGGCTGGTGACGCGCCTGCGCCGGGGCCGGCGCCTGGCCGGCGCGCTGGGGACGGTCGCCGCGGCGCTGCTGCTCGTCGAGATGGTCGTCATCGTCGGCGCGGCGGCGCTGGGGACGACGAGCCACTTCAACGTCTCCACCCCCGCCCACGCGGCCGCCTTCGCCGTCATGGGCGTGAGCATCGCGGCGGTGTGGCTCATCACCGCGGTCGTCGGCGCGCTGCTGTGGCGCAGCCCCTCCGGCGACGCCGCCTTCGACCTCGGGGTGCGCGCCGGCGTGGTCATCGCCCTGGCCGGCATGGCCGTCGCCTTCCTCATGACCTCCCCCACCGCCGGGCAGCTGGCCGACTTCCGCGGCGTCGCCGGCGCGCACACCGTGGGCGCCGCCGACGGCGGGCCCGGACTGCCCCTGCTGGGCTGGAGCACCGTGGCCGGCGACCTGCGCGTGCCCCACTTCGTGGGCATGCACGCGCTGCAGGGGCTGCCCCTGCTCGTGCTGGCGCTCACCCTGGCCGCCGGGCGCTGGCCCGCGGCGGCCGCGCTGCTGACCCCGCCCGTCCGGGTGCGGCTGGTGTCCCTGGTCAGCGCCGGCTGGGCCGCCGCGCTGGGCCTGCTGACCTGGCAAGCGCTCGCCGGCCAGTCCGTGGTGGCTCCCGCCGGTGCCGTGCTGGCCGCCGGGACCGCGACGGCCGCGGGGCTCGTCGCGGCCGCCGCCGTCGTCCTGGTGCGGGCCCGCCGCGCGGCGGAGCACCGGGCCGCGGGCGACCCGGCGGTGCCCGCCGCGGCCGCTCCCTGAGCCGCCCGCGGCGCGCTAGCCCTTGACGGCGCCGGCGGTCATGCCCGCGACGATCTGCCGGTTGAAGAACACGTACATCACCAGCGGCGGGATGGTGATGAGCAGGATGTTCATGAAGAGCAGGTTGAAGCTGGTGTTGAACTGGCTCTGGAAGTTGAACAGCGTCAGCTGCACCGTGGCGTTCTGCTCACCGGGCAGGAAGTACAGGGGGTTGGCGAAGTCGTTGAAGACGGCCACCGACTGCACCACCACGACCGTGACCATGACCGAGCGCAGCAGCGGCAGGACCACCCGGAAGAACAGGCGCAGAGGCCCGGCGCCGTCGATGATGGCCGCCTCGTCCAGCTCGCGCGGGATCGAGGAGATGAACGCGCGGAACAGCAGGATCGAGAACGACAGCCCGAAGGCCACCTCGACGAGGATGAGCCCGGGCAGCGTGCCGAACAGGCCGATGCCCTGCAGCACCCAGATGGTGGGCACCACGGCCGGCGGCACGATGAGCCCCGCCAGCACGAGGAAGTTGATGAGCCCGGTCCACCGCGTCACGCGGCGCTGCAGCACGAAGGCCACCATCGCGCCGAGCAGGACCATCACGGTCACGGAGGCCACCGTGAGCACCGTGCTGTTGATGAAGGCGATGATGAGGATGAAGTCGCGCGCCCGCAGCACCTCCAGGAAGTTCTCCACGAACTGCGGCTGCTCGGGCCAGGAGAACCGCAGGCGGGAGGCGTCGGTGGCGTCCTTGCCGGCCTGCAGCACGATGAAGGCGAAGGGCACGAGGAAGACGACGACGCTGGCGAGGATCGCGAGGACCCCGACCCACCAGCGCTGCGCGGTGCGCATCACAGCGCCACCTCCTTCTTGGCCAGCCAGCGGGTCAGCGGGACGACGATCGCGGTGACGACGACGAAGAGCACGACGTTGCCCGCGGTGGACAGGCCGTAGAAGCCGGCCTGGTACTGCTTGTAGATGACCGACGCGATGACGTCGGAGGTGAAGCCCGGCCCGCCGCGCGTCATGGCCCAGATGAGGTCGAAGGAGCGCAGCCCCCCGATCAGGCTGAGGGTGACGACGGTGGAGGTCGCGGGCCACGACAGCGGCAGCGTGATGTTGCGGAACCGCTGCCAGGCGGAGGCGCCGTCGACGGCGGCAGCCTCGGTGTACTCCTGCGGGATCGAGACGATGCCTGCGATGTAGATGACGGTGGCCAGCCCGACGCCCTTCCAGACGTCGACCAGCGCGACCGACAGCAGGGCGATCTGCGGGTCGGTCAGCCACCCCGGCCCGGTCAGGCCCACGAGGCCGATGACCTCGTTGATGAGGCCGCGGGTCGGGTTCATCAGCGCGGTGAAGGTGATGCCCACGCCGATGGTGGAGACGAGCACCGGGAAGAACACCACCGAGCGCAGGTACCCGCGCCCGACGATCTGGCTGGTGAGCAGCACCCCGAGGGCCATGCCGAGCACCACCTTGAGGCCGGAGGTCACCACGCCGTAGATGAGCGTGTTGGTGAAGCCCTTGACGAGGGCGGGCTCGCGGAAGAACTGCACGAAGTTGCCGAGCCCGATGAACTCCGAGCTGGTGAAGTTCCAGCGGGTGAGGCTGAAGTAGAAGGAGGCGAACGTCGGCAGCAGGAAGATGCCGATGTAGATGACCGCCGCGGGCAGGTAGAACCAGCTCGGGTAGGGGCTGCCGCGGCGACCGCGGCGCGTCGTCCGCGCTGTGGGCCTCGGGGCCGGGGGCACCGGCGGGAGCGCCGTCGTGGTGCTGGCCACAGCTCCTCCTGGGGTCGTGGAGTTCGGGGCTGGCGGGGGGCCGCCCCGACCCGCGCGGTGCGGGCCGGGGCGGGTGGGGGTGGCTGTCACCAGCCCGGGAGGCCGAGCTGCTGGGCCTGCTTCTCGACGTCCTGGTCGTACAGCGCCGCGCCCTCGGCGGCAGTGCTGATGCCCGAGCCGACCTGGACGGTGATCTGCTCCAGGGCCGGGCCCTTCACCGGGGAGAGGAACTCCAGCGCCGGGCTCTGCTTGTCGCCGTCGAAGTAGGCGCTGACGTCCTTGGTCAGCTGCGGGACGTCGGTGGGCAGGGTGCACTCGGTGATCGGGTAGGGACCGGTCGGCGTGTTCGCCTCGCTCTGGACGTCGCACGCCTGCGGCGTGGTCATGAAGTCGAGGAACTCCTTGACCGCGTCGAGCTTGGCGCCGGTGGTGCTGCTCGGGACGTACAGGCCGTTGGCGGCCCAGGACGTGAGGCCGTTGGTGGCCGCGTCGTCGCCGGGGAGGGCGAAGAAGCCGACGTCGTCGATGTTGTCCGGCGCCGCGGTCTGGAGGCCCGCGACCACGGCGGAGAGCATCGGGTACTGGGCCCCCGTGCCCTCGGCCACCATGCGCAGGCCGTCGGCGTTGGTCGCGGAGGCGAAGTCCTCGTTCATGAGGCCGAGGTCGTGCACCTGCTGCTGGTGCTCGAAGCCCTTGATGGCGACCGGGTCGGTGGCGAACTTGACCCTGTTGGCCGTGAAGTCGTCGGCCCAGGTCGGCTCGGCGGCGGCCACGTTGTGGAAGTCGCCGAGGACGAACAGCTGCGAGGTCCACGTGTCGCCGTAGGTCTGGATGATGGGCGCGACGTCCTTGCCCGAGTCCTTGATCTTCTGGCTGTTGTCGATGAACTGCTGCCAGGTGGTCGGGACCTGCAGCCCCAGCTCCTGGTAGACGGGGATGTTGTAGAGGACGCCGCCGCCGAAGCTCGTGCCGAACGGCACCCCGTACAGGTCACCGCCCGCTGAGACGTTGGGCTTCCACGCCTCGTCGATGCGGGAGGCGAAGTCCTCGTCGGTGAGCGGGGTGAGGTTCTTGGTGGGGTCGATCTGCTGGAAGAGCGAGCCGGAGTTGTACAGGAAGACGTCGGCCATGGTCCCGGTCGACAGGCGCGTCTTGATGAGGTTGTCCCCGTCGCCGCCGCCCGGGCGGGTCTCCACCGAGATGCTGATGTCGGGGTGGTCGGCCTCGAAGGCGTCGACGAGGGCCTGGGCGACGTCGGCCGTGCCGGCGCCGTTGTCGACGAGGAAGGTGATGGCGGTCGAGCCGCCCTCCCCGTCGCCGGAGGAGGAGCCGAGCGAGCCGGCGCTGCAGCCGGTGAGCACGAGCGGGGCGGCCACCAGGGCCGCGAGCAGGCGGGAGCGGTGCACCTTCACGAGGTCTCCTCGTCGAGACGGGCGACAGCGGGAGGCTTCCCGCCGTCGTCAATGAATCGTTTCAGTGCGGGGAACGTACGCTCACCGCCACGGCGTCGTCAAGCAGTTCCGCGTAACGGATCAGCACGCCGCGGGCGGATGCGTCCCCGGCGCTCCCGGCGCTCCCACCGCGGAGCGCGCGGTCAGCTGCTCCGGTCAGTGGTCGCGCGGGACGCGCGGGTCGACTCGCGGACGACGAGCTCCGGGGTGAACTGGACGTGGCGGACCGGACCCACCACCCCTTCGTCGTCGGAGCCCTCGACGACGTCGAGCAGCAGCTCCACCGCAGTCCGGCCGAGGAGCTCGCGCGGCTGGCGCACCGACGTGAGCGGCACAGCTGCGGTGCCGGCGTAGCCGATGTCGTCGTAGCCGACCAGCGCCAGCTCCTCCGGGACGCGCACCCCGCGGCGCACGCACTCGTTGAGCACGCCCAGCGCCAGGAGGTCGTTGGCGCAGAAGACCGCCGTCGGCCGCCGTGCGGGGTCGGGCCAGCGGTCGAACAGGGCGGCCGCGGCGGCGCTGCCGGCGCGCACCGACATGTCGTCGCTCGGCACCACCTCGACCCGGGCGCCCCCCAGCGCAGCGGCGCGAAGCCCGGAGAGCCTGTCGCGCACCTGCCCCAGGTGGTCGGGCCCCCCGACGAAGGCGATGACGCGGTGCCCGCGCTCCAGGAGGTGCTCCCCCGCCATCTGCCCGCCGCGCACGTCGTCGACCGCCACCGAGGGGGTGGTGGCCCACTCGGCGACCCTGTCCACCAGCACCACCGGTGTCCCGCGGCGCTCGAGCTCCTCGGCTGCGGCGTTCCCGCTGTCGCGCACCGGGGAGAGCAGGACGCCCATGACGCGCTGCGCCTCCAGGCGCGCCAGGTGGCGCGCCTCCCGCTCAGCCCTGCCGCCGCTGTTGGAGACGACGACGAGGGCGCCGACGGCCTCTGCGGCCTCCTCGGCCCCGGCGATGACGTCGGCGAAGAAGGGGTTGGCGACGTCGAGCACGACGAGCGCGATGGTGCGCGAGGACCCTGCGCGCAGCTGGCGGGCCGACTCGTTGCGCACGTAGCCGAGCCGCTCGACCGCCGCCTCGACGAGCGCGCGCTTGGCGGGGCTGACGCTGTCGGGGCGGTTGAGGACGTTGCTCACGGTGCCGACGGACACGCCGGCCTCGCGCGCGACGTCCTTGATGCCCACGACCACGACGGCACGCTAGCCGCCCCCGGGGTGACCGAGGCGCTCCGTGCCGCCGGGCGGACGACCCTGGGGGCGTTGACGCGGCCCGGACGGCGCGGCTAGCGTGGCTGAATCGTTTCACCGACGTGATGGGAGCTCTCCCGTGTCACACCTGCGCGACGAGGCGCTGGCAGCCCTGGCCCAGCAGACCATCGAGCTCCCCAGCTGGGCGTTCGGCAACTCCGGCACCCGCTTCAAGGTGTTCTCCACGCCCGGCGTCCCCCGAGACCCCTTCGAGAAGGTCAGCGACGCGGCGCAGGTGCACCGCCACACCGGCGCCGCTCCCCGCGTCAGCCTGCACATCCCGTGGGACCTCGTCGACGACTACGGCAAGCTCGCCGCCCACGCCGCCGACGAGGGCGTCACCATCGGGGCCATCAACTCCAACGTCTTCCAGGACGACGACTACCGGCTCGGCTCCCTCACCAACGCCGACCCCCGGGTCCGCGCCAAGGCCGTCGCGCACCACGTGGCGTGCATCGACGTCATGCGCCAGACCGGCTCCAAGGACCTCAAGATCTGGCTGGCGGACGGCCTGAACTACCCCGGCCAGGACGACCTTCGCGCCCGCCAGGACCGCCTGGCGGAGTCCCTCCGGCTGGTCTACGCCGAGCTGGACGCCGACATGCGCCTGCTCCTGGAGTACAAGTTCTTCGAGCCCGCCTTCTACGCCACCGACGTGCCCGACTGGGGCACGTCGCTGCTGCACTGCCTGGCCCTGGGCGAGCGCGCCGCCGTCGTCCTCGACACCGGCCACCACGCGCCCGGCACCAACATCGAGTTCATCGTCGTGCAGCTGCTGCGAGCCGGCCGCCTGGGCGCCTTCGACTTCAACAGCCGCTTCTACGCCGACGACGACCTCATCGTCGGCGCCGCCGACCCCTTCCAGCTGTTCCGCATCATGAGCGAGATCGTGGCCGCCGACGCGCTGCGCCCGGACTCCGGCGTGAACTTCATGCTCGACCAGTGCCACAACATCGAGCCGAAGGTCCCCGGCCAGATCCGGTCCGTGATGAACGTCCAGGAGGCCACCGCGAAGGCGCTGCTGGTCGACAGGGAGGCGCTCGCCGCCGCACAGGCCGACGGTGACGTGCTCGGCGCCAACGGCGTGCTCATGGACGCCTACAACACCGACGTGCGCGGCCTGCTCGCCGACCTGCGCGAGAGCCGCGGGCTGCCGCGCGACCCCTACGCCGCCTTCGCCGCCACCGGCTACCTGGAGCGCATCGCCGCTGAGCGCATCGGCGGGGCGCAGGCCAGCTGGGGGGCCTGAGCTGGCCCGGCCCGGCGGTGCCGCGGCGCTGCCACCGGGGCGCGCGTGGCGGCGGGCGGCGCCTCCTGGTCGGTCGGCGACCTCGACGACGCCTCCGGCCGCGCCTGCCTCGAGGCCGCCCTGGACGCCGGCGTGCAGGTGGTCGACACGGCCGGCGCCTACACCCGGGCGGACTCCGCCCACCACAACGAGGAGCTGGTCGCCGACGTCCTCGCCCGCCGGTACGGCACCGCGTCGCTCGGCGACGCCGCCGACCCGTCCCACGGGGGCCGCCCCGTGGTGGTCACCAAGGTGGGCCACCACCGCACGGGGGCCGCCAGCTGGGACGTCGACGCCCGCCCCGAGGTGCTGCACCGGGACGTGCGCGGCTCGCTGCGGGCGCTGCGCGCCGAGGCGCTCGACGTGTGCCTGCTGCACTGGCCGGACCCGGCCGTGCCGCTCGAGGAGAGCGTGGGCGCGCTGGCCGACGCCCAGCGCGAGGGCCTGGTGCGGGCGGTGGGCGTCTCGAACGCCACCGCCGAGCAGCTGGACGCCCTGCTCGGCGCCCCGGGGGCTGACGGCGCTGCCGTCGCCGTCCTGCAGACCCGCCTGTCGGCCCTCGAGGCCGCGCCGGCCCCCGGGACGCAGGCCCTGCTGGCACTGTGCGAGCGGGCCGGCGTCCAGGTCATGGGCTACGCCCCCTTCGGCGGTCCGGGTCGGCTGTGGCGGGCCCTGGCCGCCCGGGGAGGCGACGCCGGAGCGGCCGAGCCCTCCCCCCTGGCGGAGCTGGCGCGCGCGTGGGGCTGCTCCGCGCACCAGCTGCTGCTGGCCTGGCTGCTCCAGGCCCACCCCCGCCTCACGGCGGTGGTCGGCAGCACCCGACCCGCGTCCGCACGCGAGGCCGCCGCGGCGGGCGCACCGGACCACCCCCTCGCCCACCTCACCGCGGGGCAGCACCGCGACCTCTCGGCAGCCGTGGCCGAGCTCCACGCCCGCACCGCCACCACCCAGGGCAGCGCGCCCTCCGACTCCTCCGAGGACCACCGATGAACCCCACCGCCGCCGCGCTGGTCGCCCGCTCCCACCGGCTGGGGGCGGACCCGGCGAACACCAACTACGCCGGCGGCAACACCTCCGCCAAGGGCACCGCCACCGACCCGGTCACCGGGGCCGACGTCGACCTGCTGTGGGTCAAGGGCTCCGGCGGGGACCTCGGCACCCTCACCGAGGCCGGCCTGGCGGTGCTGCGGCTGGACCGGGTGCGCGCCCTGCGCGGGGTCTACCCGGGCGTGGAGCGCGAGGACGCCATGGTCGCCGCCTTCGACCACTGCCTGTTCGGCAAGGGCGGCGCCGCGCCGTCGATCGACACCGCCATGCACGCCCTGGTCGAGGCCGCCCACGTGGACCACCTGCACCCCGACGCCGGCATCGCCATCGCCACCGCCGCCGACGGCGAGGCGCTGACGAAGGAGGTCTTCGGAGACCGGGTGGTGTGGGTGCCGTGGCGGCGCCCCGGCTTCCAGCTGGGGCTGGACATCGCCACCGTCAAGGATGCCCACCCCGACGCGGTCGGGTGCATCCTCGGCGGGCACGGCATCACCGCCTGGGGCGAGACCTCCGAGGAGGCCGAGGCGAACTCCCTGTGGATCATCTCCACGGCCCAGGCGCACATCGACGCCAGGACCGCCGAGCTCGCCGGCCAGGGGCGCCACCCGTTCGGCGCCGAGCGAGAGGGCTTCGAGGCGCTGCCCGAGGCCGAGCGCCGCGCCCGCGCCGCCGCCCTGGCCCCCACGATCCGCGGGCTCGCCTCCCACGACCACCCCGTCGTCGGCCACTACTCCGACGACCCGCGGGTGCTCGACCTCCTGGCGCGCGAGGCCCTCCCCCGCCTGGCAGAGCTGGGCACGTCCTGCCCGGACCACTTCCTGCGCACCAAGGTCAAGCCGATGGTCCTGGACCTGCCGGCCACCGCGACGGTCGAGGAGTCCGTCGCACGGCTGCGCGAGCTCCACGCCGCCTACCGCGAGGACTACCGGGCCTACTACGAGCGCCACGCCACCACCGACGGGCCCGGCGCCAGCCCGGCCATGAGGGGCGCCGACCCAGCCGTCGTCCTCGTGCCCGGGGTGGGGATGTTCTCCTTCGGCAAGGACAAGCAGACCGCCCGTGTGGCCGGGGAGTTCTACCTCAACGCCGTCAACGTCATGCGCGGCGCCGAAGCCGTCTCCACCTACTCCCCCATCGACGAGGCGGAGAAGTTCCGCATCGAGTACTGGGCCCTGGAGGAGGCCAAGCTCGCCCGCCTGCCGGAGCCGAAGTCGCACGCGACCCGCATCGCCCTGGTCACCGGTGCGGCTTCCGGGATCGGCAAGGCCATCGCCACCCGCCTGGCCTGCGAGGGCGCCTGCGTCGTCATCGCCGACCTCGACGCGGACAAGGCCCAGGCGACCGCGGAGGAGGTCGCCGCCCACGTCGGGGCCAGGGTGAGCAGCGACGTCGCCATCGGCGTCGCGGCGGACGTCACCGACGAGGACGCCGTCGCCGCGGCCGTCGAGGCGACGGTCCTGGCGTTCGGGGGGATCGACCTCGTGGTCAACAACGCCGGGCTGTCCCTGTCCAAGCCGCTGCTGGAGACCACCGCCGCCGACTGGGACGTGCAGCACGACGTGATGGCCAAGGGCTCCTTCCTGGTCTCCAAGGCCGCCGCGAAGCCGCTCATCGAGCAGGGCCTGGGCGGCGACGTGGTGTACATCTCGAGCAAGAACTCCGTCTTCGCCGGGCCGAACAACATCGCCTACTCCGCCACCAAGGCCGACCAGGCCCACCAGGTGCGCCTCCTGGCGGTGGAGCTGGGTGAGCACGGGGTGAAGGTCAACGGCATCAACCCCGACGGGGTGGTGCGCGGCTCGGGCATCTTCGCGGCCGGGTGGGGCGCCAACCGCGCCAAGACCTACGGCATCGAGGAGCAGGACCTCGGGAAGTTCTACGCCCAGCGCACCATCCTCAAGCGCGAGGTGCTGCCCGAGGACGTCGCCAGCGCCGTCGCGGCGATCACCGGCCCGGACTTCAGCCACACCACCGGCCTGCACGTGCCCGTCGACGCCGGCGTCGCCGCCGCCTTCCTGCGATGAGCCGGCGGTGAGCCTGCACGCAGCGGTGGACCTGGGGGCCTCCAGCGGCCGCGTCATGCTCGGTGAGGTGGCCCCCGGCCACCTCGCCCTGGTCGAGGCGGCGCGCTTCCGCAACGGCGGCGTCGAGGTGCCGACCGGGGCCGGTGTGCTGGACACCGCCATCCACTGGGACGTGCTCGGCCTGTGGCAGGACGCCCTCGCCGGGCTGCGCCGCGCCGGCGAGCTGGCGGCGCAGCTGCCCGGTGGGCGCGCGGGGACCGTCGAGACGGTCGGCGTGGACACCTGGGCGGTGGACTACGCGCTGCTCGCCCCCGACGGGTCCCTGCTGGGCGACCCGCGCTCCTACCGCGACGGGCGCACCACCGGCCTCATGGAGGCGCTCGACGCCCGCATCGCCCCCGAGCGCCTCTACGCGCGCAACGGCCTGCAGCGCCTGCCCTTCACCACGCTCTACCAGCTGCTGGCCGAGGCCCGCGGTCCGCACCTGGACCGGGCGAGCACGCTGCTGCTGCTGCCCGACCTGCTCGGGTACTGGCTGTCCGGCCACGTGGGCGCGGAGTCGACCAACGCCTCCACCACGGGCCTGGCCGACGTGCGCAGCGGCCGCTGGGCGCCGGACCTCGTGGCCCTCGCCGGGATCGACCCCGGCCTGCTGCCGCCCGTGCACGACGCGGGCCGCGTCCTCGGCGGGCTGCGCCCGGCGGTGGCCGCCGCCACCGGGCTGGACGAGGCGCAGCTCGTCGCCGTCGGCAGCCACGACACCGCCTCGGCCGTCGTCGCCGTGCCCGCCACCACCGAGCGGTTCGCCTACATCGCCTGCGGCACCTGGGGGCTGGTCGGCGTGGAGCTGCCCGAGCCGGTGACCACGCCGGAGAGCCTGGCCGCCGGCTTCACCAACGAGCGCGGCGTGGACGGGCGCGTCAGGTACCTTCACAACGTCATGGGCCTGTGGGTGCTGCAGGGCTGCCTGGCCGACTGGCGCCTCGGCGCCGCCGCGCTGCCCGGCCTGCTCGAGGCCGCGGCCGCCGAGCGCGGCGGGGTGGTGGTCGACGTCGACGCCCCGGCGTTCCTCGCCCCGCCCGGCGCCGACCGCCCCATGGTCGCGCGCGTCCAGGAGGCCGCCCGCGCCAGCAGGCAGCAGGTGCCGGAGTCCCGGCCCGCCGTCGTGAGGTGCGTGCTCGACAGCCTGGCCGCGGCCTTCGCCCGCGCCGTGGACGACGCCGCGCGCCTGTCCGGGCGGGCCGTCGACGTGGTGCACCTGGTCGGCGGCGGAGCCCGCAACGCCCTGCTGTGCCAGCTCACCGCCGACGCCTGCCGCCGCCCCGTCCTCGCCGGCCCCGTGGAGGCGACCGCGCTCGGCAGCGTGCTCGTGCAGGCGCGGTCGGTGGGGACGCTGTCGGGCGAGCTCGAGGACCTGCGCGCGCTCGTGGCCGACACGCACGAGCTCGTCCGCCACGACCCCCGCTGACCCGGCGCGAGGGCGGCGACGGGTTGGCGGGAAGGCGCACGAGGGCCAGGCTGAGCGGATGAGCACGCGGCGCCACTGGGTCCCGGTCCGCTCGGAGCTGGTGTGGGAGGTGCTGTGCGACGCGTGGAACTACCCGGTGTTCGTGGTCGGCGCCGCCCACATGCGCGCCGTCGAGGGTGACTGGCCCACCGCCGGCGCGGTCCTGCACCACTCCTTCGGCGCGTGGCCGCTGATGCAGCGGGGCACCACGACCCTCGACGCCGTGGTGCCCGGGGAGCGCCTGGAGCTGACGGCGAGGGGGTGGCCGCTGGGCGAGGCCCGGGTGGTCATCTCCCTGCTCGGCAGGGGTGACGGCACGGTGGTCACGATCGAGGAGGACGCCGTCGCCGGCCCCGGCCGGTGGGTGCCCCGCCCCCTGCGCGCGGCCGTCATCGGGCTGCGCAACAAGGAGGTGCTCGCACGCCTGGAGGACCTGGCGGTCGGCCGTCTCGACGCCCCTCCTGACGCTGAGCGGGCAGCCGGCGAGGCGTCGGAGACCGCCGGCTGACGCCTCGCCGACCCCTCCTGCCGCTCAGGACGACGAGGCGGCGACCTCCTCCAGGGCCCGCTCCACGGCCTGCAGCAGCGGGGTCCCCGCCGGGACGCTGCCGGGCGCGGACGCCGAGAGCGCCATGGCGCGCACGCTGCGCTCCAGCAGCGGCGCGATCCGCCGGGCCGCCTCGCCGTCGTCCTCCCCCACCCCGGCGCCCACGAGGGCCGGGGCCACCGCGTCCCACGCGCGGGCGTCGTCGAGGAGGTCGCGCACCGAGGAGTCCAGCCCCACGGGCGCGCTCACCGCGCCCAGCGCCGCGGCGAGCGGCAGGGAGAAGGCGTGCTCGCCGCTGCCGGTCCGGACCGGGGCGCTGCCGTCGGGCAGGTGGACGAGGGCGCGGGCGCCGGGGGGCACGACGACGTGGAGGTGCCAGGTCCCTCCCTCGACGCGCCAGGCGACCTCGGCCCGGCCGTAGGGGGTGTCGTGCCAGGCCGACGCGCGGGTCAGGCCCCCGCCGGGGCGCGGGGCCACGACGAGCTCGCGGTAGCCCGCCGAGCCCGGGTCCGCCGCCGGGTCCGCCGCCGGCGCGAGCCCTGCGAGGGTGCGGTGCATCCAGTCGGCCACGGCGCCGAGGGCGTAGTGGTTGAACGACGTCATCTCGCCGGGGTTGATGGTGCCGTCGGGCAGCATCGAGTCCCAGCGCTCCCACACCGTGGTCGCGCCCATCGTCACCGGGTAGAGCCAGCTGGGCACCCGCCGCTGCAGGAGCAGGCGGTGCGCCACCTCGACGTGACCGGTCAGGGTCAGCGCGTCGGTGACCAGGGGGGTCCCGACGAAGCCGGTGCTGATCCTGAAGCCGGAGGTGCGGACGAGGTCGGCCAGTCGGTCGCCGGCGTGCTGGCGGGCGCTGGGCGGCAGCAGGTCCCAGCAGATGGCCACCGCGTACACGGTCGGGCAGTCCGACAGCACCCGCCCGGCACCGGTGACGTACTCGGCGACGAAGGCCTCGCGGACGCGCTGCGCGACGCCCGACCAGTGGGCGGCGTCGTCGTCGCGGCCCAGCACCCGCGCGGTCCGCGCCAGCAGGTCCGCACCGCGGGCGAGGTGGGCGGTGGCGATGACGTCGGGGTCGGCCTGCGCGGCGGCCGCGTCGTCGGGGGGCGCGGTCGGGTCGAGCCAGTCGCCGAACTGGAACCCGCCCGACCACAGCAGGTCCTCACCGGCCTCCCGCAGGAGCCGCTCCACCCAGGCCACCATGCTGGGCCACTGCCGGGCGAGCACCCCGGTGTCGCCCGTGCGCTCGAAGACCACCCAGGGGACGACGACTCCCGCGTCGCCCCAGGCCGCTGCCGGCACCGGTGCGCCGTCGGAGCCGAAGACGCCGGGCCCGGACAGGACGTCGGGGACGACGAACGGCACCGCGCCGTCCACCTGCTCGGCGGCGACGTCCTTGAGCCAGCTGGTCCAGAAGCCGCCCGAGCGGGTGAGGAAGGAGGCGGTGGGGCTGAACACCTGCGCGTCCCCCGTCCACCCGAGGCGCTCGTCGCGCTGCGGGCAGTCCGTGGGGACGTCGACGGCGTTGCCCTGCCATCCGCGCAGCACGTTGGCGTGCAGCTGGCCGAGCAGCGGCTCGGAGCAGGAGAAGCCGCCGGCCGGCTCCAGGTCGGAGGTGATGACGACGCCCTCGACGTCGTCGGCGGTGAGCCGGGCGACCCACGCCGGGCCGGAGACCTCCGCGTAGCGGAAGCCGTGGAAGGTGAAGCGCGGCTCGAGGACCTGCTCGCCGGTGCCGCCGTCCCGCGCGGCGCCGGCCAGGTCGTAGGTGTCGGTGGCCCTCGCGGTGCGCAGCGGGCGCACCCCGAGCGCTCCGTGCTCGAGCACCTCGGCCTGCCGCACGACGACGCGGTCGCCCTCCTGGGCGCCCAGCTGCGGGCGGACCCGCACGCGCAGGTGCCCGACGACGTTCTCGCCGAGGTCGACGCGCACCGTCGTCTGACCCGGCTCGGCGCCGGTGCCCGGCGCGTCGAGCACCCGGACGCCGGTGGGGCGGACGGTGCGCACGGCGCGCACGGGAGCCGAGTCGGCGGCGACCAGCTCGGCCGCCGGCAGGGGGAGCTCGGTGACCGGCGCCCAGGTGGAGTCGTCGAAGCCGGGTCGCAGCCAGGAGCTGTCGCGCAGGCGCTGGTCGACGTGCTCGCCGTCGTAGAGGTCGTCCTCGAGCACCTCGCCGGGGCTGGTGCGCCAGCTGCCGTCGGTGACGACGCGCTCGACGGCGCCGTCGGCGTAGGTGAGCTCGAGCTGGGCGAGCAGGGCGCGCTGCGTGCCGTACAGCGCGCGGCGCCCGCCCCAGGCGAGGCGGCCGCGCCACCAGCCGTTGCCGAGCAGGGCCCCGACCGCGTTCTCGCCCTCGACGAGCAGGCCGGTGACGTCGTGGGTGCGGTAGCGCAGGCGGGCCCGGTAGGCCGTCCACCCCGGCGCAAGCAGCTCGTCGCCGACGCGGCGTCCGTTGACGTGGGCCTCGACCAGGCCCAGGGCCGTCAGGTGCAGCCGCGCGCGGACCAGGCCGGCGCGGACGGTGAAGGCGCGGCGCACCCGCGGCGCGGGCGAGGGCACCGGCGCCCCGGGCTCCCCGGCGGGGTCTGCGGTGACCGGGACCGCGCTCCAGTCCTCGCGGTGCAGCAGGCCGGCCTCGACGGGCTCGGGCGCGGACCACGGCGAGGTCGCGCCGTCGGCGCCCGTGGTGCGGACCTGCACCAGCACCCGCTGGCGGCTGGCCAGCGGCGCGAAGGGCCACGGCACGAGCACCTGGTCGGGCGACTCGACCGGGTCGGCGGTGGCGGTGGCGGCACCCCGGTCGTCGACGAGGCGCAGCTCGTAGCGGGCCTGGACCCAGTCGCGGGGGCCGGGTGCCACCTGCCAGGACAGCCGTGGGGAGGCCTCACCGGTGCCGAGCGCCTCGCCGGGCCGCTGGTGCTCCACCCGCAGGGCGAGCACGCGGGGTGCCTTCGCCCGGGGGGCCACGGCCTGCGGGGCCCCGGCCTGCAGGGCGCTGGGCCCAGGGGTGGTCGCTGCCTGGTCCGTCGTCATCGACGCGCCTCACCGTCTCGCTTTGGAACGTTTCATTCGGACCCTACGGCGAGCGGGCCACCCGTGTCGACCCCGGGCGGCCGTGCGCGCCCCGGGGCGGCACGAGGCGGCACTCCCGGTCCCCGCGGGTGCCTCCGCTCCGGCACGAGACGTCGGGGTCCCGGCAGGCGGTGTCGGAACCCCGGCGCGGTGTGCCGGAAGCACGTCGCAGTTCCGACACGCCGCGGCAGGGTTCCGACACCTCGCGGCAGGGGCGGGTCTCCCGGGCCGCGGGCAGCACCAGTCGGGCGCCTCGGCCGACTCCTCGCCGACGACGGCAGGGGCCGCGGATCAGGTCGGGCGGCCCGGGGACGGGAGCGCCGCGTGCAGCGCGGTCACCACGGGCATGTCGGCCGGCAGCCAGGCCACCCCGCCCACCCAGTCCTCCACGTCGAGCCAGCGCAGCGCGTCGTGGTCCTCCAGCGGCCGGGGCCGCCCGGCCTCCACCTGCGCCCACCACACCCGCATGACGCCCACGCCGGGCAGCGGCCACACGCCCTCGCCGGCGTACAGCCCGCCGGTGCCCTCGCCGGCGTGCGGCACCAGCTCCGCCCCGAGGCGCACCGCGACGCCCAGCTCCTCGCGCAGCTCGCGGCGCAGCGCGTCGGTCGGCGCCTCGCCCGGCTCGACCTTGCCGCCCGGCAGCTCCCAGCCCCCGGCCAGCGCCGACGGCCGGCTCCGGCGGGCCGCCAGCAGCCGGCGGGGCGCCGCCAGGTCGTCGACCAGCGCGGCGCCCACCACCAGCAGCGGAGCGCTCGTCAGGCCGCCTCGACCGGCAGGGACGTGCGGCCCCCGGGGTGCCCGACGTCGGTGGAGGCGAAGTGGCAGGCGACCTGGTGGCCGGGCCCACCGCCCTCCTTCTCCACCAGCGGGGGCTCGGTGGTCGCGCAGACCTCCTGCGCCTTCCAGCACCGGGTGCGGAACCGGCAGCCCGACGGCGGGTCGAGCGGCGAGGGCACGTCGCCCTCGAGCACGATCCGCTCCTTCGCCGCCGTGCGCGCCACCTCGGGGTCCGCCGACGGCGCCGCCGACAGCAGCGCCTGCGTGTAGGGGTGCATCGGGCGGTCGTAGATGTCGTCCTTGGGACCGATCTCGACGATCTTGCCGAGGTACATCACCGCTACGCGGTCGGAGATGTGGCGGACCACCGACAGGTCGTGGGCGATGAACATGTAGGCGATGCCCAGCTCGGCCTGCAGGTCCTCCAGCAGGTTGACGATGCCGGCCTGCACCGACACGTCCAGCGCGGAGACCGGCTCGTCCAGGACGAGCAGCTTGGGCCCCAGGGCGAGCGCGCGGGCGATGCCGATGCGCTGGCGCTGACCGCCGGAGAACTCGTGCGGGTAGCGGTTGCCGTGCTCCGGCGAGAGGCCCACCAGCTGCAGCAGCTCGCGCACGCGCTCCTTGCGCGCCGCCTTGTCGGGCAGCGTGCCGTGGATGACCAGCGGCTCGCCGATGATGTCGTTGACCGGCAGCCGGGGGTTGAGCGAGGCGTACGGGTCCTGGAAGACGATCTGCAGGTCGCGCCGGACCGGCCGCAGGTCCTTCTCGGGCAGGCCGATGAGCTCCTTGCCGTCGAAGCGGACCGAGCCCGACGTCGGCGTGTGCAGCTGCAGCAGCGCCCGGCCCGTCGTCGACTTCCCGCACCCGGACTCCCCCACGACGCCGAGGGTCTCCCCGGCGTCGAGGCTGAAGCTCACCCCGGAGACGGCCTGGACGTGGTTGACCACGCGCTGGATGACGCCTCCGCCGCGGACGGGGAAGTTCATGACCAGGTCGCGGACGTCGAGCAGGTGCGCGTCGCGCTCGGCGTCGGTGGGGCGGACCGGGTCCTGGGCGGTGTGGAGCTGGCTCACGAGCTGACCTCGCTCTCGGCGCGGAAGAAGCGGGTGGCGTCCTCGGCCGCCAGCAGCTCGTCGCTGTGGTGGCACGCCGCGAGGTGGTCGCCCGAGACGAACGGCAGCGCGCGGCCGGCGGCGGGGACGCCGCCCGCGGGGACGCCGGCGGCGGAGGCGCCGGCGGCGGAGGCGCCGCGGTGGACCAGGTCGGGCTCGGCGGCCCGGCAGTCCTCGCGCACCAGCGGGCAGCGCGGCCCGAAGGGGCACCCGCGGGGCAGGGAGATCAGCGACGGCGGCGCGCCGGCGATCGGCCGCAGGCGCTCCCCGGCGTGGCTGCCCTCCGCCGAGGGCGTGGAGCCGAGCAGCCCCGCGGTGTAGGGCATCAGCGGGCGGGAGAAGACCTCCCGCGTGCTCCCGACCTCCACCGGCGTGCCGGCGTACATGACGAGCACCCTGTCGGCGACCTGCGCGATGACGCCCAGGTCGTGGGTGATGAAGACGATCGCGGCGCCGACGGCGTCCTTGACGGACATGAGCGTGTCGAGCACCTGCGCCTGCACCGTCACGTCCAGGGCGGTGGTCGGCTCGTCCGCGATGACGACGTCGGGGTCGTTGATGATCGCCATGGCGATCATCGCCCGCTGCCGCATGCCGCCGGAGAACTCGTGCGGGTAGGCGCGCAGCCGGGCCTCGGCCTGGGGGATGCCGACGAGGTCCAGCATCTCCTTGGCGCGCTTCATCGCGACCTTCTGCGGGACGGCGCTGTGGGAGCGCACCGCCTCGGCCAGCTGGTCGCCGACGGTGAAGACCGGGTTCATCGCGGTCATCGGGTCCTGGAAGATCATGCTGACCCGCCGGCCCCGCAGCCCGCGCTGCTGGCGGGCGCTCATGGAGAGCACGTCGTCGCCGCGGAAGAGGATGCGGCCGGTGATCTTCGCGCTGCGCGGCAGCAGCCCCATGACCGCCATCGAGGACACGGACTTGCCCGACCCGGACTCCCCCACGATGCCGAGCACCTCGCGGGGGGCGACGGCGTAGGACATGCCGCGCACCGCGCGCACCACGCCGTCCTCGGTGGGGAAGGAGACGCTCAGGTCCTGCACCTGCAGCACCGGCTGCTCGGCCTGGCCGTGGCCCCCCGACGCTGCTGCACCGTGCTCCCGCTCGCCCGCGGCGTGCGCCCCGGAAGCCTGCCCCGGCTGCTGGGCGGCGCTCACGAGCGCACCCGTGCCTGGCGCGGGTCGAAGGCGTCGCGCAGGCCGTCGCCGATGAAGTTGACCGACAGGGCGATCAGCACGATGAACAGGCCGGGCCACCAGAACAGCCACGGCCTGGTGGTGAAGGCCGCTTCGTAGTTGCTGATGAGCAGGCCGAGGGAGGTCTCCGGCGGCCGGACTCCGAGGCCGAGGTAGCTCAAGGCGCTCTCCACGAGGATCGCGACGGCGATGGTCAGCGTGGCGGACACGATGATGACGCCGAGGCTGTTGGGCAGGATGTGCTTGAAGATGATGCGCGTGCTGGAGGCGCCCATCGCGCGCGCGGCCTCGACGAACTCCTTCTCGCGCAGCGAGAGGAAGCTGCCCCGCACGAGGCGGGCCAGCGAGGTCCACAGGATGACGCCGAGCACGGCACCGAACAGGAAGATCGGCAGCGCGCCGAAGCGGCGGCCGAGGACGGCACCGATGACGATCACCGGGATGGTGATGAAGACGTCGGTCACGCGCATGAGCAGCGCGTCGACCCAGCCGCGGTAGTAGCCGGCCAGGGCCCCCACCAGGGTGCCGATGACCGTGGCGACCACGCCGACGACGAACGCGATGATCAGCGACCGCTGCGCGCCGCGCATGGTGAGGGCGAAGTAGTCGATGCCGATGTTGTCCTGGCCGAAGGGGTGGTCGCCCCAGGCCAGGCCGTCACCGTCGAGCCACGGCACGAGGTCGAGCGTGGGCCGGCCACCGCCGACGATCGGGTTGGGCTGGGTGTAGCTGTACCCCCACCAGCCGGGGATCCCGGCGAACCCGATGGAGGTGAAGGCCAGCACGACGACGAAGAGCAGCACCGCCATGCCGCCCAGCGCCCCGCGGTGGCGCAGGAAGCGGCGGCGGACCAGCTGCCCCTGGGACAGCGCGACGACGGAGAGGCCGGAGGCGTCGCCCGCGTCGCCGCCGGCGCCGGGACCGCCGGGCTCGCCGGCGGTGGTGCGGGGGTCGGTCGTGGTCATGAGAGGCGGATCCTCGGGTCGAGGTAGGCGTAGACCAGGTCGGCCACGATGTTGAGCACGAGCACCGCCGCGGCGGCGACGACGAAGAAGGCCATCACCGGCGGCGGGTCGACGGTGTAGACGCCCTCGATGAACAGCGAGCCCATGCCGCGCCACCCGAAGATGCGCTCGGTGATGACGGCGCCGCCGACGACGGCGGCGAAGTCGAGGGCCACCAGCGTCGTGACGGGGATCAGCGCGTTGCGGAAGGCGTGGCGCATGATCACCGTGCGCTCGGTCAGGCCCTTGGCGCGCGCGGTGCGCACGAAGTCCTGGTTCATCGTCTCGAGCATGCTCGAGCGCGTGTAGCGCGTGTACTGGGCGAAGGAGATGAGCACCAGCGTGACGCTCGGCAGCACCAGGTGGGTGAGCGTGTCGAGGGTGGTCTCCCAGAGGGTGCCGCTGAAGTTCGGCGTGTTGGAGCCGATGGTCGCGATCGGGCGTCCCAGCGAGGAGGTCACGTAGCCGGGCCAGGCGTACATGAGCCAGTCGACGAAGCTCAGCAGCGCCACCACGGCGGCGGAGAGCACCGCCGCCCGCGCCGCCCGGCTCCTGTCGATGCCGCCGATGCCCGCCCCCACGCCGCCGGCCACCACGAGGGTCAGCGCGAACAGGCCCAGCAGCAGCGGCCACGTCGGGTCTCCCAGGACCCCGACCGTGGCGACGTAGATGATGATCCCCACGACGGCGCCGGCGAGCGAGGCGATGAGCACGCGGCGGGCGGCCAGGCCGGAGACGAGGGCGGTGACGCCGACCGCGGCCGCCAGGCCGAGCAGCGCGACGCCGACGGGGCCCAGGGCGGGGCGCGCGAGGAAGCCGGTCTGGGAGACCACCAGCAGGACGGCCGCGACGACGACGGCGCCCGCGGCGAAGGCCGCGCTGCGCCGCGCCCAGGACCTGCCGCCGACGAGGCTGACGGCGAAGAGGCCGCCGAGCAGGGCCAGCACCAGCAGGACCGGCAGCGGCACCACGGGGTCGCCCAGCCAGTCGTTGAACGCGATGGCGCCGAACTGCTTGAGCAGCACCGCAGCCCAGAAGATGGGCAGGGAGTAGAAGACGAACGAGAAGAACGTGATCGTGTAGTCGAAGCTGGAGTACTGGCGCAGCGCCGAGACGATGCCCACGGCCACGCCCGTGACGATGGCGAGCACGGTGGCCAGGAGGACCAGCCGCAGGGTGCTGCCCAGCGCCAGGCCGAGCAGCGGGCCGACGGCCTGCCCGGTGCGGGTCACGCCGAGGGTCCCCTGGCCCCACAGGAAGCTGACGAAGCCCCCGAGCCAGTCGAAGTAGCGCAGCACGACGGGCGTGTCCAGCTGCATGATCTCGGTGCGCGAGGCGATGCGCGCCGCGCGGTCACCGGGGTCGGTGATGCCGTACAGGTCCTCCAGGGGGTCGCCGGCGTTGGCGACCAGGAGGTACATGAGGAAGGTGGCGACGAAGAAGACGCCGACCGAGATCAGCAGGCGCCTCAGCACGAAAGCGACCACGGGTGGGGTACCCCTTTGCGGACGAGGGTCCGGACGAGCAGGCTGGCCGTCTCCCCCGCAGGTGCGCCTCAGCCGTGCGGGGCGCACGCGAGCGTGCGCCCCGCCGACCAAGGTTGCTCCTCACCCCGACGGCGCGTCGAGGCGGGGGTGGCAGCGCCCGTCCTGAGGACGGGACCGGCCGCGGGCCGTGCCCCGCCGAGGGGGCCGGCCCGCGGCGCGGGTCACGACTGCTGGGCCACCGCCCAGGTGTCGTCGTTCCACGTCTGCTGGCTCTGCGCGGGCTGGAAGGACGGGCCCGTCACGTTGGTGCTGTTGGCCTGCAGGCCCGGGAAGGTGAAGACCGGGATGGTCGCCACGTCGTCCCACAGGATCTTCTCGATCTGCGCGATCGTCTCGTCCTGCTGCGCCGTGTCGGTCTGCGTCAGCAGGGTGGCGGTCAGCTGGTCGACCTGCGGGTTGGAGTACTTGCCGTTGTTGTTGCCGCCGCCGGTGACGTAGGTCGAGGCGGAGGAGGAGACCAGCGGCGAGCCCGACCACGCGAAGAGGGCGACGTCGAAGTTGCCGGCGGCCAGGCCGTTGCCGAAGAAGTCCTCCTGGCCGGCGTCCTGGATGTTGAAGCCGGCCTGGTCGCAGGAGGCCTTGATCAGGGCGACGGCGTCGGTGCGGCGCTGGTTCGGGGTCTGGTAGCCGATGCGCACGGTGGTGCCGGCTGCGCCCTTGGAGTCCAGGATCTGCTTGGCCTCAGCGATGTTCGGCTGGTCGTACTGGCCGGTGTAGGAGGCCTGCACGACCTGGTCGTAGCCCTCCTGGAAGGCCAGCTTGAAGCGGGCGTTGAGGACGGTGGCGTTCTCGTTGACCGGCTTGATGAGGTTGTCGACGATCTGCTGGCGCGGCACGCACAGCGCGAAGGCGCGGCGCAGGTCGGCGTCGGCCATGACCCCGGCGAAGTTCGGGTCGAGGTGCTCGAAGGTGTACTCGTCGGCCTGGTCGATCTTGACCGAGTCACCGATGGCCTGCAGCTGGGCCAGGATGTCCTGCGCCGGCTGCGGGCGCGCCACCTGGATCTCGCCGTTGGCCAGGGCCTGCGCCTGGGCGGTGGCGTCGATGAAGCGGATGACGATGGTCCCGGTCTTGGCCGGGGTGCCCCAGTACTCCTCGTTCGCGGTCAGCGTGATCGACTGACCGGCCTGCCAGGAGTCGATCTTGTAGGGGCCCGAGGACAGCCAGTTGTCGGCGTCCACGGTGCCCGGGGTGCCGATGAAGCCCGTGTTGTAGAAGTCCGCCAGCGCCGCGACCTGCTCGGCGTTGTTGCTCGTGAGCGCGCCGATGAGGTCGTCCACGCCCGCCTGCTGGGCGACGATGTGCGCCGGCATGATCGAGCCGGCACCGAACATGCCGGCCCAGTCGGCGAAGGGCTGGGCGTAGGTGATCGTCGCCTGCTTGTCACCGGCGGCGCACTCGGGGGTGTTCATGTCCTCGTAGCCGGTGGTGCCGGCCGAGGAGAAGCCCGAGAGCGGGTTGCCGTCCTCGTCGGTCTCGGTCGAGGTGAACTTCCCGGAGTTGGCGGCCCAGGTGAGCATGAGGTCGTCGCAGTCGATCGGCTCGCCGTCGGACCACGCGGCGTCGTCCGCGAACGTGTACTGGATGGTGAGCGGGTCCTCGCTGGTCTGCTCCACGGTGCCGAACTCGGCGTCGTCCTCGATGCCGCCGTCCGGGCCGAAGTCCCAGAAGCCGCCCAGCACGTTGTTCAGCACGACGGTGTTCTGCACCGCGTTCTGGTCGGCGGTGTTGTTGTTGTAGGAGTTGAACTCCTGCTCGTGGGCCACGGTGATGGTGGCGTTGCTGGTCCCCGAGGAGCTGTCACCGCCTCCGGATCCGGAGCCGCCGGAACCGCCGCGGTCGGCGGAGCAGCCGGAGATGACGAGTGCTCCGCCGACCAGGAGGGTCAGCGCAGCGGTTGTTCTGCGGGTGGTGATCACGCGGGGAGGACCCTTCGTCGGGCGTCTCGGCTCGGGCTCGCGGCAGGTCGTGCCACCCGGCCCGTTTGGACGGCTCACTCCACCCCGCGGCTCGCCCTCCTGGCAAGCCGGGTGGCAGCGCCGGAGGACTGCCGTTACCGATTCGCAACCGTGCGGCCACCCGCGCCGCACAGCCCGTTCACAGGTTGATCACCCTCGGTGGGCCGCCCCGGCGCGCGTTCCACCGGCGGCGGCCGCCTCCCGCCGGGTGCGCCGGCGGGCCCGCAGCAGCTCCACCGCCACCGGCAGCACCGAGACGAGCACGATGAGGATGAGGATGACCTCGATGTTGTCCCGCACGAAGGCGATCCCGCCCAGCAGGTAGCCCAGCGTGGTCACGCCGGCCCCCCACAGCACGCCCCCGGCGACGTTCCAGCCCACGAAGTGGCGGTAGTCCATGCGCCCGACGCCGGCGACGACGGGCACGAAGGTCCGCACCACGGGCACGAAGCGCGCCAGCAGCACCGCCCGGCCCCCGTACCTGTCGAAGAAGGCGTAGGCGTCCTCGACGTAGCGGGGCTTGAAGAACCGGGCGTCCTGGCGGCGGAAGACCGCGGGCCCCAGGCGGCGGCCGATGAGGTAGCCGCACTGGTCCCCCAGCACCGCCGCCAGCGGCACGAGCACCAGCGCCAGCCACAGCGGCACCTGCAGCACACCGGTGGCGATGAGCAGGCCGCCGGTGAAGAGCAGGGAGTCACCGGGCAGGAAGAAGCCCACGAGCAGGCCGGACTCGACGAAGACGATCGCCAGGATGCCGATGAAGCCCAGGGTCCGGATCAGCGTGTCGGGGTCCAGGAAGGAGGGGCCGAGCGCGAGGATCGGGGTCACGCCCGCCAGGCTAGGCGCCAGCGGAGGCCACCGGAGCCCCTTCGCGCCCGCCCGCAGCGCGACGGGGCGGCGACAGGGCGGCGCCGGCCCGTGCCGGGCGGCGCCACGGCCGTGTCCGCGCCGTCCCCCGTGTCCGGCGGTGCGGACTTCGGGAGGATCTGCGATTCCCCGGACGGTGACCGATCGATCACCTAGCGTCGTCGCCGTGTCCCGTACCGCTCGGCACCGCGCACCGGTGCGCCCCCTCGTCGACGTCAGCGCCGTGACCCGCGCCGTGGTCACCACCGGAGCGCTGGCCGCCGTCCCCGTCGTCGCCACCGCAGGTGCCGCGGCCGCGAGCGCCCCGGCGCTCTCGCACGCCGGCACCCCGGCCGCCAAGGCGGCCAGCACCCTGTCGGTGGCCGCCTCACCGGTCACCGCCAACGGGACGCTCGGCGGTGGCTCGGTGACCGTGCGCGCCGGCGACACGGTCTCCAAGATCGCCCGCGCGGCGGGCCTGAGCACGCAGGCGGTGCTGAGCGCCAACGGCCTGTCGTGGAGCTCGACCATCTACCCCGGCCAGGTGCTGGCCCTGCCCGGCGGCGCCGCGGCCCCGGCTGCTGCCCCGGCCCCGGCTGCTGCCCCGGCCCCCGCCGCTGCGCCGGCGCCGGCGCCGGAGACCAGCGCCGGGGAGACCGCCGTCGCGGAGGCCAAGAAGCACGTCGGCCTGGCCTACCGGTTCGGCGGGACGAGCCCGACCAGCGGCTTCGACTGCTCCGGGCTGGTGCAGTACGCCTACTCCAAGGTCGGGGTGGCGCTGCCGCGCACGTCAGCGGCCATGCGGGCCGCGGGGTACGCGGTCTCCGAGCCGCGCGTGGGCGACCTGGTGCTCTTCAAGAACTACGGCCACGTCGCCCTCTACGCGGGCGACGGCAAGATCATCGACTCGCCGCGCACCGGCGAGAGCGTCTCGGTCCGCCCGCTGTGGACCGACGACGTGCAGTTCCGCCGCGTCGCCTGAGCCAGGTCGCACGCCCCACCGGGGCGGCCGCCCTGGTGGGGCGTGCGACCTGGCGAGGGCGGGCAGGGCGGCGAGGGCGGGTGGGGCGGCTAGAACCGGAACGCCGCGACCTCGCGGCGCAGCGACGCGGCGCGCCCCGCGAGGTCGTCCACCGCTGACCGCGCCGCGCCCAGGGCCCGGCTGGTCTGCTCGGCCGCACCCGCCATGGTGCTGGCGCTGGTCGCGATGAGCTCGGCGCCGTCGGCCGCACCGCCGGCCGAGCGCGACATCTGCTGCGTGGTGGCGGTCTGCTCCTCCACCGCCGCGGCGATGGCGCCCTGGTGGGCCGAGATGGCGTCGATGACCTCACCGATGTCGGCGATGGCCCTGACCGCCCGCTCGGCGCCGTGCTGGATGGCCTGCACGCGCCGGGCGACGTCCTCGGTGGCCGACGCCGTCTCGCGGGCCAGCTCCTTGACCTCGGCGGCGACCACGGCGAAGCCCTTGCCGGCCTCCCCGGCGCGGGCGGCCTCGATGGTGGCGTTCAGGGCCAGCAGGTTGGTCTGCTCGGCGATCGAGCTGATCACCTTGACGACGTCGCCGATCTCCCGGCTCGCACCGCCCAGGCCGCTGACGGTCTCGGTCGCGGCGGCCGCGGCCTGCACGGCCGTGGCGGCCACGCGGGAGGCGTCGTCGGTGGAGCGCGCGATCCCCTGGATCGCCTCCCCCACCCGCGCGGTGCCGGCCGCGACGTCCTGCACCCCCGCGGAGACGCCCACGACGGCGTCGGCCACCGACCGCGACTGCGCACTGGTCTCCTCCGAGGAGGTGGCCAGCGCGGCGGTGGTGCCGCGCAGTTGCTCCGAGGAGCCGGCGACGGCGTCGGACTGCGACACCACCGCCGACAGCACCCCGCGCAGCGAGGCGAGGGCGCTGTCCAGGGCGGCGGCCGTGACGCCCAGCTCGTCGGCGCGGCGCAGGCCCGTCGAGCGGGTCAGGTCGCCGTCGGCGAGGGCGGTCACCACCTCGGTCAGCCTGCCCAGCGGCCGCGTCACCGACCGGGTGACCGCGAGGCCGAGCGCGACGAGCACGGCCACGGAGGCCAGGCCCGCTGCCAGCAGCGAGACGACGGCCCGGCGGAGCTGGTCGGCGACGTCCGAGGCCGCCGCCGCGGCCCGCTCGTGGACGGCGTCCCCCACGCCCGGCAGGGAGTCCTCCAGGGTGGCGAAGGCCTGCTGGAAGGTGCCGAAGCCGGCCAGGGCGGCCTGCGGGTCGGCCAGGGCGACCGAGGAGGCGTCGGCGGCGGCGGCGAGGTAGGCGTCCACGTCGGGCTGCACCAGCTCCAGCGCGGCGTCGACGTCGGGGCCCAGCCCGGCGGCCGCCACGGCGTCGAGGTGCGCCGTCAGGGTGCTGGAGTGCTCGGCCAGCTCGTCGGCAGCGGCCCGGCGCTCGCCGGGCTCGGCGGTGACGACCATGCGGAGCAGGTCGCTGCGCACGGCGTCGTGCATCATGTCGGCCCCGAGCGCGTCCTGGGTCGCGCGGTCAGCGCTCGCCATCGCCTCGACCTGGTCGCTGACCCTGGACAGGGCCGCCAGGGAGGAGCCGCCCACCGCCGCGGTGCCCACCGCGGCGACGGCCACGAGCGCCGTCAGCCGGGTGCCGAGCCGCAGGTCCGCCCACCTGGTCCCCACCGCGTCCGCCTCCTCGAGCTCGGGCGCCCTCTGCACCCGTCCCCCCGGTCATCGGGCGCGCGGCGGGCGCCCTTGAGCGCCAGCGGTCGGGGCCCGGGCGCCGGCCGCGGCGCGCTGGGGCGAGCGGTCCGCCCGGGTCAGGCCGGGACGCCGGCGCGGTGCGCGGTGGGCCGCCTCCCGTCGTGCCCGTCCGCCAGGGCCCGCACCGTCCACCCCGGGCCCAGCACGCCCGGGTCGTGGGTGACCAGGAGCACCGAGCGCGGCTCCCGGTGGACCCGCCGGACCACCTCGAGGGCCAGGGGCCGGTCGAGGTGGGCCGTCGGCTCGTCGAGCAGGAGCACGCGCGAGGGCGCGAGCAGGGCCCGGGCCAGACCGACCCGCGCCCGCTCCCCCGCCGACAGGCGCTCGCCGGACTCCCCCACCCAGCCGTGCAGCCCGACGGCGCTCACCAGGTCCCCGAGCCCGACGTCGTGGAGGACCTCCTCCAGCAGCGCCTCGTCGGCGTCCGGGCGGGCGATCCTGAGGTTGCCCGCGAGCGTCCCGCCGAGCACCTGCGCCTGCTGCGGCGACCAGGTGACGGCGGCGCGGACGTCGGCGAGGGCCAGCTCGCGCAGGTCGGCGCCGCCCAGCAGGACCCTCCCGGCGCCCGGGTCCACCGTCCGCGCCGCCAGCGCCAGGACGGTGCTCTTGCCGGCGCCGCTGGGGCCGACCAGCGCGACGTGCTCGCCCTCGGCCACGTGCAGGTCGAAGCCCTCCAGCACCGCTCGCCCGGCACCGGGGTGGCGCACCCCCACACCGACCAGCCGCAGGTCGGCCCGCAGCGGCAGCGCCCGGGGGGCGGGCGGGTCGCTGACCGCCGGCGTGAGCGCGGCGAGCGCCTCGACGCGGCGGGCGGCGGCCTGCACGCCCGCCGAGACCGCCCACGCAGCGCCGAGGCCGCCCACGGCCTCGAAGGAGCCCACCACGCCCAGCGCAGCCGCGGCGAGGAGCACCGGCTCGGTGGTCCCGCGGGCCACCGCGGTCCCCACGAGGACGAGGGCCGCGAGGAGCCCGAGCCCGGGGACGGCCTCGCGCCAGAAGGCCGCGGCGGCCGCGGTCCGCGCCGCGTCGCGCTCGGCGCGCTCCTGGCGCTCGCCGGCGGCGTCCAGCGCGAGCAGCGCGCTCCGGCCGCCGTCGCCGCCGAGGTGGTCGGCCAGCCCGCGCACCACGTCGAGGAGGTCGGCGCCGGAGGCGGCGTCGGCCGCTGCCGCCTCCACCGCCGGGCGCCGGCCGCGCCAGCGCGCCCAGGCCGGCAGCGCGACCCCGAGGAGCACGAGCAGGACCGCCAGCACGACGGCCAGCGGCGCGGACACGACGGCGACCAGCGCCACCGCCGCGCTGCTCGCGAGGACGGCGACGGCCGTGGGGGCGACCAGGCGCACGAAGACGTCCTGCAGGTCGTCGACGTCGGCGCGGACCCTGGCCAGCAGCTCCCCGCCGCGCGCGCCCGCCAGCGCCGCCGGGGCCAGCGGCACGAGGCGCTCCAGCACGCGGGCGCGCACCGCCACCACGAGCCGCAGCGACAGGTCGTGCGAGACCAGCCGCTCCGCGTAGCGCAGCGCTGCGCGGGAGATGCCGAACAGCCTCACGCTGGTGATGAGGGGCAGGAGCACGAACAGCGACGACGGCTGCAGCGAGGCCGCGGTGATGAGGGCCCCGGAGGTGGCCAGCAGGGCCGCCCCCACCAGGACCGTCCCGGTGCCCGCGGCCACCGCGAGCGCGGCGCGGCCGCGGGGGACGGCGCCCAGCACCCACCTCACGGGGCCGCCCGGCGCGCGGAGGGGCCGGCGGGTGCGGTCTCCACGACGCGGCCGCCCACCAGGTGCACCACGCGGTCGTGCAGGCCCAGCGGCGCCGACCGGTGGGTGATGGTCAGCACCGTGCGGCCGGCGGCGAGCTCGTCCAGCGCGGCGAGCACCTCGGACTCGGTGCGCCCGTCGAGCTGGGAGGTGGGCTCGTCCAGGACGACCACCGCGGCGTCCTTGGCGAACGCCCGGGCCAGCGCGATCCGCAGCCGCTCCCCGCCGGAGAGGCGGGCGCCGTCCTCGCCCAGCGGGGTGGCGACGCCCTGCGGGAGCGCGGCCACCACGTCCCAGACGCGCGCGCGCCGCAGCGCGGCCTCCACCTCGGCGTCGCTGGCGCCCGGGGCCCCGAGCCTGACGTTCTCCGCCACCGGACCGGGGAGCAGCCAGGGGCGCTCGGGCACCAGGGCCACACGGTCGCGCCACGCGCCGGGGTCGAGGCCGGCCAGGGGGACGCCGTCCACGAGCACCTGCCCGCGGTCGGGCTGGGCGAAGCCCAGGAGCAGGTGCACCAGGGTGGACTTGCCCGCTCCGCTGGGCCCGACCAGCGCCGTGCGCGAACCCGGGGGCAGGTCGAGGTCGACCCCGCGCAGGACCTCCCTGCCGTCGCGGGCCAGGCGCACCCCGTGCAGGCGCAGGTGCGGCGTCCCCGTCCCCACGGCACCGGTTCCCGCTGCGGCCGCGGGGGCGTCGAGGAGGGCGAAGACGCGCTCGGCGGCCGGGCGCCCCTCCATCGCGGCGTGGTGGTCGGCGCCCAGGGAGCGCAGGGGCGCGTAGAACTCCGGGACCAGCAGCAGCACGAGCAGGGCCCGCTCGAAGCCGAGGTCGCCCTCGAAGACGCGCACGCCCACCGTCACCGCCGCCAGCGCGGTGCTCAGGGTGGCGCCGAACTCCAGCACGAAGCCGGACAGGAACGCGGTGCGCAGCACCTTCATCGTCGCCGCGCGGTGGGCCTCCCCCACCTCGGCCACCCACTGCGCGCTGCCGCGCGCGCGGCCGTGGGCGACCAGGGTGGGCAGCACGCGCACGGTGTCGACGAGCAGGGCGCCCAGCTGGCCCAGGGCGGCCCACTGCTGGCGGGAGGCGACCGAGGCGCGCGTGCCGACCAGCCACAGGAAGAACACCACCAGCGGCCCGGTGACCACGAGCAGCAGTCCCGTCAGCGGGTCGAGCACGAGCACCGCGAGGGCGAGGAGCACCGGGACCACGGCCGCCCACACCGAGCCGGGGACGGCGCGGGCGAGGTAGGCGTCCAGCTTCGACACCCCGGAGGTCGCCGTCGTGACCAGCTCCCCGGCCCGCTCGGCGGCCATGAGGTCCGGTCCGCGGCGCAGCAGCGCGCGGGCCAGGTCGAGCCGCACGGCTCGCCGGACGGCGGAGGACGCCCGGGCAGCGGCCCGGTCGCGCCCGGCCGCGAGGGCGGCGCGGGTCCCCCAGGCCGCCGCGGCGACGGCGAGGGGGACGACCAGGGAGGCCGGGGCGGCGCCGCGGGAGACCACGGCCGCCACGAAGGCGGCCACCGCCCACCACTGCACGACGGCGAGGGCGGCGGAGCCCACCGCCAGCGCCGCGACGAGCGGCACCAGCCCCCGGGCGCCGGGCAGCGCGAGCAGCCGACGCGCGGGCGAGGCGGGGCGCTCGGCCTGCGCCGTCATCAGTACCCGGTGTCCAGGGCGCCCTCGTCGGGCCTGACCCGCTCGCGGAACACCCGGTAGTTCCAGATCTGGTAGCCGACGATGAGCGGCAGGAAGATCGCGCCGACCCAGGTCATGAGGTAGAGGGTGTAGGGCTGGCTCGCGGACCCCTGCAGCGTCAGCGAGGACGAGGCCGCCAGGGTCGAGGGCAGCACCTCGTCGCGGGTGAACAGGGCCAGGAACACCGTGACGGTGGCGAAGACGATGGTCAGCCCGCTCATCACGAAGGCCATGACGTCACGCCGCTGCACCAGCGCCCACCAGATGCTCGCCAGGGTCGCGAAGGCTGCGACGGGGAACAGCCAGGGCAGCACCCCGAAGCTCTCGAAGAGCCCCTCGGTGACGTAGCCCATGGTCACGAAGGCGAGGATCGCCACCGTGGCCAGAGCGCCCCACCGCAGGGCGGCGGTGCGCGCGCGGGCGTGCAGGGGGCTGCCGGTGTCCAGGCGCAGCAGCAGGAAGTTCGCGCCGTGGAGCATGAACAGCAGCAGCGTGGTGACGCCGCCGACCAGCGAGAACGGCGTGAACAGGAAGCCGATGCCGGGCTCCACCCGCCCGTCGGGCGTGATCGGCAGGCCCTCGATGAGCTTGGCCATGACGACGCCCCACAGGAAGGAGGGCACGACGCTGCCGCCGAAGGACACCCAGTCCCAGGTGCTGCGCCAGCGCTGGTGGCGCACCTGGTTGCGGTACTCGAAGGACACCCCCCGCAGGAGGAGGCACAGCAGCACGACGACGAAGAGGGGGTACATGCCGTCGAAGACCGCCCCGTACCAGACCGGGAAGGTGGAGAGCATGACGCCGGCGGCCGCGATGACCCACACCTCGTTGCCGTCCCAGAAGGGGCCGATGGTGCCCGTCAGCGCGCGCTCCTCGGCCTCGCTCCTGGCCAGACCGGGTCGCAGGACGTCGACCCCGAAGTCGAAGCCCTCCAGGAAGAAGTACAGCGTGAAGGTCAGGGCGATGAGCCAGAACCAGAGCACCGCGAGGTCCACCGCTCAGCCCCTCCGGTCGTAGCCCTGGAAGCCGTCGCTGGCGCCGGTGGCGTAGTCCGGGGCGGGGGCGGCGACGATCTGGACGTCGGGCTTGCGGTGGACGCCCGCCCGCGCCGTCTTGGTCAGCAGGAAGACGTCGAGGCCGATGAGCCCCAGGTAGACCACCCACAGCCCGACGAGGCCCGCCAGCACCTCCCCCGCGGTGTTGTTGCTGATGCCCTCCTCCGTGGTGAGCAGCCCGTAGACCATGAACGGCTGGCGGCCCATCTCCGTGGTGATCCACCCGGTGAAGTTGGCGATCCACGGGACGGGGATGAGCCACACCAGCGGCCGCAGGTACCAGCGCGTGGAGTCCAGGCCCCCTCGTCGTCGCCACCACAGGAACAGGCCGGCGAAGGCGGTCACCAGCAGCAGGACGCCCAGCCCCACCATGATCCGGAACGACCAGTACACCCAGGCGACCGGCGGGATGTAGTCGCGGCCCTCGCCGTAGCGCTCCTGGTACTCCTCGTTGAGGGAGTTCATGCCGCGGTAGCTCGCCGTGAGGTTGTTCTCGGCCAGGATCGAGCCCACGTAGGGGATCTCCAGGCTCCAGGGGTTCTCCCGGGCGTCCTCGTCGATGTCCGCGACGGCCGACCACGGGGCCGGGGAGCCGGAGTCCTCCCACTGCGCCTCCATGGCGGCGAACTTCATCGGCTGGTCCTGGCGGGCGTACTGGGCGGCCGCGTGGCCGCTGGCCGCGGAGAACACCGTGCCGACGGCGGCGAAGACCAGGGCGATGCGCAGGGAGCGGGAGAAGACGGAGGTGTCCTGGCCCCGCAGCAGGTGCCAGGCGCTGATGCCGAGCACGAAGAAGCCCGCCACGGTCCACGCGCTGCCCTGCACGTGCAGGGAGTACAGGACCGCCTTGGGGCTGAAGACGATGGCGCTGAAGTCGGTGAGGACGGCGACGCCGTAGCGCAGCGCGTACCCGGTGGGGTGCTGCATCCACGCGTTGGCCAGCACGATCCAGAACATCGAGATCTGCGTGCCCACGGCGACCAGCCAGATGCTGCCCAGGCGCACCCAGCGGGGCAGGCGGTCCTTGCCGAACCACCACAGCGCGATGAAGGTGCTCTCCAGGAAGAAGGCCATGAGCACCTCGAGGGCCAGCGGGACCCCGAAGATGTTGCCCACGAAGGCGGAGTACTGGCTCCAGTTCATCCCGAACTGGAACTCCTGCACGATCCCCGTCACCACGCCGACGGCGAAGTTGATGAGGAACAGGTGCCCGAAGAAGTTGGTGAGGTCGTAGTAGGCCGCGCGGCGCCGCGAGCTGAAGAAGGCGACCGTCTCCATGACGGCGATGAGGAAGGCCAGGCCGACCGTCAGGGACACGAAGAAGAAGTGGAAGATGCTCGTCGTCGCGAACTGGAAGCGCGACAGGTCGACGACGTCCATGGCGGGGACCAGCCTCCGGCGGTCGGGCGTGGTGGCCTGCACGGCGGTCCCTGCCCGCTGGCTCGACGCCGGACCCGGCCGCGCCCACACTCACACGGCACCGCAGCGGCGGCCCGTCGATCAGCGGTGCGGGCTCGCTGAGGCGCCGGCGCCCCGCGGGACGCGGCTACACGTTGAAGCGGAACTCCACGACGTCGCCGTCGGCCATGACGTACTCCTTGCCCTCGATGCGGGCCTTGCCGCTCTTGCGGGCCTCGGCCACCGATCCGGCCTCCACGAGGTCGGAGAAGCCGATGACCTCGGCCTTGATGAAGCCCTTCTGGAAGTCGGTGTGGATGACGCCGGCGGCCTCCGGGGCGGTGGCGCCGCGGCGGATGGTCCAGGCGCGCGACTCCTTGGGGCCTGCCGTGAGGTAGGTCTGCAGCCCGAGGGTCTCGAAGCCGGCGCGGGCGAGGATGTCCAGCCCGGGCTCGGTCTGCCCGACGCTGGCCAGCAGCTCGGCGGCCTCGTCGTCGTCGAGCTCGGCCAGGTCGGCCTCGAGCTGGGCGTCGAGGAAGACGGCCTGCGCGGGGGCCACGAGGGCTGCCAGCTCGGAGCGGCGGGCCTCGTCGACCAGGCCGGCCTCGTCGACGTTGAAGACGAACAGGAACGGCTTGGTGGTGAGCAGGCCCAGGGTGCGCAGCTGCTCGACGTCCACGCCCGCGGCCGCGGCGCCGGCGTACAGGGTGGTGCCGGTGTCCAGGACGCCCTGGGCGGCGACCGCCGCGGCGAGCACCGCGGGGTCGGTCTTCTTGCCCTTGACCTCCTTCTCCAGGCGCGGCACGGCGCGCTCGAGGGTCTGCAGGTCGGCGAGCACCAGCTCGGTGGCGATGGTCTCGACGTCGGCCTTCGGGTCCACCTTGCCGTCGACGTGGACGACGTCGGGGTCGGCGAAGGCGCGGACCACCTGGCAGATGGCGTCGGCCTCGCGGATGTTGGCGAGGAACTTGTTGCCCAGCCCCTCCCCCTCGGAGGCGCCGCGCACGATGCCGGCGATGTCCACGAAGGTCACGGTGGCGGGCACGGTCCGCTCGCTGTGGAAGACCTCGGCGAGGCGGTCCAGGCGCGGGTCGTTCAGCGGGACGACGCCGGTGTTCGGCTCGATGGTCGCGAAGGGGTAGTTGGCCGCCAGCACCGAGTTCTTCGTGAGGGCGTTGAAGAGGGTGGACTTGCCGACGTTGGGCAGGCCGACGATGCCGATGGTGAGCGCCACGGGCAGGTGAGCCTACGCGAGCGCCGGGCCGCGCCCCGACCGAGCGGCGGCGGACCAGGCGCGGCGACGCGCCGGGGGCGGCCGTTCGGGCTCCGGCTGTCGCAGGTGCGTGGCACCGTCGGGCCCGTGGACGCGCTCTCGCTGCTCGTGGTGCTGCTGGCCCTGGTCGCCGGGGCGGCCGTCGGCGCCGCCGGGGCGTGGCAGGTGGTGACCTCGCGGGAGCGGCTGGCCTCCGCCCAGGTCGCGGCCGAGCGCGACCTGCTGGCCGCGCGGGTGGCCTCCCTGGAGGGGCAGCTGGCCGCCGAGCACGAGGAGGAGCGCGAGCTCGCGGCAGTCCTGGCGCCGGTGAGCAGCTCGGTCGCGCGCATCGAGCGGCAGGTGCAGCAGCTGGAGCGCGAGCGCGCCGAGCAGTACGGGCGCCTCGGCGCCCAGCTGCAGCAGGTGGCGGCCTCCGGGGAGGCGCTGCGCCACCAGACGGAGTCGCTGGCCGGTGCGCTGCGCTCCCCCAACGTGCGCGGCGCGTGGGGCGAGGTGCAGCTGCGCCGGGTGGTGGAGCACGCCGGGATGCTCGAGCGCGTCGACTTCGACGTGCAGGCCGTCGGGGTCAACGGCGACGGCGAAGCCGTGCGGCCCGACGCCGTGGTGCACCTGCCGGGCGGCAAGCACGTGGTGGTCGACGCCAAGGCCCCGCTGGCGGCGTTCCTGGCGGCCCGCGACGGGCTGGCCCCGGGGGCGGCGCTGGGCGAGCGGCGCGCCGCGGCCGCCGCCACCGAGCACGCCCGCGCGCTGCGCGGCCACGTCGAGGCGCTCGCCGGCAAGCAGTACTGGACGGCCTTCCAGCCGGCGCCGGAGATCGTCGTCTGCTTCGTGCCCGGCGAGGCCTTCCTGGCCTCGGCCTGCGAGGCCGACCCCGCCCTCCTCGAGCACGCGATGGCGCGCAAGGTGGTGCTGGCCACGCCCACCACGCTGCTGGCGCTGCTGCGGACCGTGGCCATCACCTGGCAGCAGGCGGCGCTGTCCGACGGCGCGCGCGAGCTGTTCACCATCGGCAGGGAGCTGCACGGCCGCCTGGCCACCCTCGGGGAGCACACCGGCAAGCTGGGCCGGACGCTGGCGCGCGCCGTGGAGGACTACAACAAGGTGGTCGGGACCCTGGAGACCCGCGTGCTGGTCTCGGCGCGCCGGATGGGCTCCCTCGACCTGACCGACGTGGTCGTGCCCGACGTCCCCGTGGTCGAGGCGCTGCCGCGCCCCCTCACCGCCCCGGAGCTGGTGGTGCCGCTGGCTCCCCACGAGCCGCGCCAGCAGGAGCCCGTGACCGACCTCACGGGCTGGTCCCTGCACGCCCAGCGCAGCCAGTGACCCCACGGGCGCTCGCGGATCACTAGGGTCTCCAGCGTGCCGGAGCGCTACCTCCCGATCGAGGAGCACGGGATCATCGGTGACCTGCGCACCACGGCGCTGGTCGGCACCGACGGCACCGTCGACTGGTACTGCCCGGCCCGCTTCGACGCGCCGTCGCTGTTCGCCTCGCTGCTCGACGCCGAGCGCGGCGGCTCCTTCCGCCTCAGCGCGCGGACCGCCTCGCGCCCCAAGCAGCTGTACCTGCCGGACACGAACGTCCTGCTGACCCGCTTCCTGGGCAAGGACGCCGTCGGCGAGGTCATCGACTTCATGGTCCCCGAGACGTCCAGCGTGGCCTCGCCGCGCGACCTGCTGGTGCGCCGCGCGCGGGCGGTGCGCGGGCGGGCGCTCTTCACGCTGGACTGCTCCCCCGCCTTCGACTACGGCAGGGCCCGCCACGAGGTGCGCCTGGTCGAGGGCGTCGGCGCCGTCTTCACCTCCCCCGCCGGCAGGTTCGTGCTGCGCGTGCGCCCCCCGGTGCAGCTGCGGCTGACCGAGGGCGGGCAGGGCGGTCCCGGCGTGGTCGCGGAGTTCGCCCTGGAGGACGGCGAGCAGGTCGACGTCGTCCTCGAGTGGCGCGGGGAGGTGCGCCCCCTGGCCGACGGGGAGGTCGACGAGCTCTTCGACACCACCAGCGACTACTGGCAGCGCTGGTCGGCGCAGTCGCGCTACCGCGGGCGCTGGCGCGAGGTGGTGCAGCGCTCGGCGCTCACGCTGAAGCTGCTCGTCTACCACCCCACCGGCGCGCTGGTGGCGGCTCCCACGACGTCCCTGCCCGAGGCGCTCGGCGGAGCGCGCAACTGGGACTACCGCTACGCCTGGCTGCGCGACGCCGCCTTCACCACCTACGGGCTCATGCGCCTGGGGTACCTGGAGGAGGCCTCGGCCTTCATGGACTGGGTCCAGCGGCGGTGCGAGGCCGCCGACGCCGAGCGCGACATCATGATCATGTACGCGGTCGACGGCAGCGAGCACATCCCCGAGCAGGTGCTCGACCACCTCGAGGGCTACCGCGGCTCGCGGCCGGTGCGCATCGGCAACAACGCCGTCGGCCAGCGCCAGCTCGACGTGTACGGCGAGCTCATGGACTCCGTGTACCTCTACAACCGCGAGGTGCCGATCTCCTGGGACCTGTGGAGCACCCTCTCGCGCCGCCTCGACTGGCTGGCGGCCAACTGGGACACCCCCGACGAGGGCGTGTGGGAGGTCCGCGGTCCGCGGCAGCGGTTCACCTACTCGGCGCTCATGACCTGGGTCGCCTACGACCGCGCGGTGCGGCTGGCCCGCTCGCGCGGGCTGCCGGCGCCCACGGAGCGGTGGCGGCGCCTGGGCGCCAAGGCCTACCGGTTCGTGCAGGAGTCGTGCTGGGACCCGGACATGGGCGCCTACGCGATGTACCCGGGCAGCCGCACGCTCGACGCGTCGCTGCTGGTCATGCCGCTGGTGAAGTTCTCGGGCCCGACCGACCCGCGCTTCCTGTCCACGCTGGACCGGATCAGCGACACCCTGGTCGCCGACAGCCTGGTCTCCCGCTACGCCATCGACGGCCACGACGGCCTCGACGACGACGAGGGCACCTTCAACCTCTGCTCGTTCTGGTACGTCGAGGCCCTCACCCGGGCCGGTCGGCTGCGCGAGGCGCGGCTGACCTTCGACAAGATGCTCACCTACGCCAACCACCTGGGGCTGTACGCCGAGGAGATCGGCCCCTCCGGTGAGGCGCTGGGCAACTTCCCGCAGGCGTTCACGCACCTGGCGCTCATCAGCGCCGCCGTCAACCTCGACCGCGCGCTCGGCGGCTGACCCCGCCCCTCCTCCTCGACGATCAAGGACCTGCGCGCCACCTCCCCGCCACATCTCCGCGACGATCACGGGCTTGCGCGTCACCACGCCCGGCGCTTGATGCGTGGCTCCATGCTCAGCAGCTCCCCCACCGCGCGTTCGACCCTCATGTCCCACCCCAGCACGTCGCCCTTGCGCACGGACCAGACCGTCCAGCCGTAGTCGCGTCGGAGCCTCTCGCGGCGGTCGTCGTCGTGCTCGACGTCGTCGTCCTCCGTGTGGTGCTCCTCCCCGTCGAACTCGATCGCGCGGCGCACCTCCCGCCAGCCCATGTCGAGCCGCAGCGCGCCGGGGCGCTCCTCCGGCACCCAGATCTGCGGCTCAGGGCGCGGGAAGCCGGCGTCGACGATGCGCAGCCGCGTCCACGACTCCCCGTACGACTCCGTCTCCGGCTCGCACAGCTCGAGCGTCCGCTTGCCGCGCCCCATCCAGCGCTGCCGCTCGGGCCACTCCTCGTAGCGCTCTCGCAGGGACGCGGGGTCGATGAGGCCGGCGTGCGCCATGGCGTCGACCACCGCGAGCCCCATGTGCGGCGCGAGGAACCTCGCCACGTCGAGGGCGGTCCGGCCCACCCCGGTGACGGGAACGCCGTGGACGACGGTGGTGTCACGGGGTGGAAGGCGGTCGAGGTGGGTGACCAGGCCCCGGCGCTCGGGCACCAGCAGTCCGGAGCGAGGATCGACGACGCACTCCAGCGCCAGCGGTGCCCTGCGCTCGTGCGGCGCGCGGGGGTCGAAGCCGTGCAGCCAGGCGGCGACACCGCGGGTGGCCACGGCCCCCTCCGGCATGGCCAGACCGAGCACGGCGACGCGGACGGCGTCCTCCTCGGCCGTCCTGGTGTCGGCGTAGACACCGGTGACGGGCTCCTGCAGCAGTCCCGCGCGGAGGTACCGGTCGACCGTGCGCTGGCTGACGCCGGTGCCGGAGAGGTCTCGGCGGGTGAAGGGCTGGAGGGGTTCGCGGGGCAGCATCCGTCGCCGAGGCACCTGCGCAGGGTGCTGCCGCAGGCGATCACCGCGCTCGGACGACCGACCGGACTGTGGACGACCGCGAGGTGGTGGCGCGGAGATCCATGATCGTCACGCTGATGTGGCGCTCAGGTCCATGAACGTGGCCGGGTGGTGGCGTCCAGGCGCGTGATCGTCGCGGAGGGGGGTCAGCGGGCCCCGTAGGCGCGGACGGCGGCGCGGACGGCGGTCAGGGCCGCCTCGTCGACGCGGTCGGGCGCAGCACCCGCGGGTCCGCTGGAGAGGCCGAGGCGGGACGCCACCACGTCCGCGGGCACGTCGGCCGGCGCGCACCCCCGGTGGGCGGCCTCCTCGCGCAGCACCGCCCACACCCCCACGACGGCCTCGCGCGCCCGCTCGTGGGAGGCCTCGGGCACGGCCTCGCGCACCACCGGCACCAGCCAGTCGGCGTCGAACGTGCCGACCGGCGGCCCGAAGACCCGCTCCCCGGAGACCCAGTCGCCGCCCAGGGGACCAGCACCCTCAGCAGGCACGGCGGTCAGCTGGTGGAGCAGGACGACGACGCCGCGGGCCGGCCGGAGCCGCCCTTCGGGGTCAGCCCGAGGTTGGTGCGCAGCTCGCGCGGCAGCGAGAAGACGAGGTCCTCGGTGGCGGTGCGGACCTCCTCGGGCTCGCCGTAGCCGCGCTCGGCGAGGGAGCGCAGCACGTCGTCGACCAGGACCTCCGGCACGGAGGCCCCCGAGGTCACGCCCACGACGTCGACGCCCTCGAACCACTCGTCGCGCAGCTCGGCGGCGGAGTCGACCCGGTAGGAGGACGTGGCGCCGTTCTGCAGCGCGACCTCGACGAGGCGCACGGAGTTGGAGGAGTTGGCCGAGCCGACGACGATGACGAGCTCGGCGCGCGCCGCCACCTTCTTCACCGCCACCTGGCGGTTCTGGGTGGCGTAGCAGATGTCGTCCGAGGGCGGGTCGGCCAGCTGCGGGAACTTCTCGCGCAGGCGGCGGACGGTGTCCATCGTCTCGTCGACGCTGAGCGTGGTCTGCGACAGCCAGACGACCTTGGAGGGGTCGGGCACCTCGACGGCGTCGACCGACTCCGGGCCGTCGACGAGGGTCACGTGGTCGGGCGCCTCCCCGGCGGTCCCCTCGACCTCCTCGTGGCCCTCGTGACCGACCAGGAGGATCGAGTAGCCGTCGCGGGCGAAGCGCACGGCCTCGCGGTGCACCTTGGTGACCAGCGGGCAGGTGGCGTCCAGGGTCTGCAGCGACCGCGCGGCCGCGGCCTCGCGCACGGCCGGGGACACCCCGTGGGCGGAGAACACGACGCGCGCGCCCTCGGGCACCTCGTCGGTCTCGTCCACGAAGACGGCGCCGCGGCGGCTGAGCACCTCCACGACGTGCTTGTTGTGGACGATCTCCTTGCGCACGTAGACCGGGGCGCCGTAGTGCTCCAGCGCCTTCTCCACCGTCTCGACGGCCCTGTCGACCCCGGCGCAGTAGCCGCGCGGGGCCGCGAGCAGCACCTGCTTGCGGCGCGGGGGGCCGTCGGCGGCTGCGGCGCCGTCCACAGGGGCGGCGTTCGTCTCCAGCGCTGTCACCCCCCCATCGTAAGGTCGCAGCGTGGTGGAAGCCGGAGCGCCGACGGCCGAGCGGGGGGCCGGCCAGCAGGCGTCCCCCGCGCCGCAGGCGCTGCCGCCGACCGCCGCCCAGACCAGCGCGGAGCACCCGTGGCCGGTCCGGCTGCTCACCATGAAGATCAGCGACTACGTCGCGAAGATGCCGCAGGTCTGGGTGGAGGGGCAGGTCGTCCAGGCCACCCGCCGCCCGGGGACGACGACGGCGTACCTCACCCTGCGCGACACCGACGTCGACATGTCCCTGCCGGTGAGCGCCCACGTGCGCCTGCTCGACGCGCTGCCCGGCGGCCTGGCCGAGGGCGCCCGCGTGGTGGTGCGGGCCAGCCCGGAGTTCTGGACCAAGCGCGGCGTGCTGCAGCTGCAGGCCACCGACATCCGCCCCGTCGGCGTGGGCGAGCTGCTGGCCCGCATCGAGCACCTCAAGCGCGTGCTGGCCTCCGAGGGCCTGCTCGACGAGCACCGCAAGAAGCCGCTGCCGTTCCTGCCCCGCTGCGTGGGTCTGGTGTGCGGGCGCGCGAGCGCCGCCGAGCGCGACGTGGTGCGCACCGCCAGCGACCGCTGGCCCGGCGTCCGCTTCGAGGTCCGCCAGGTGGCGGTGCAGGGCACCGGGGCGGTCTCGGAGGTCAGCGCCGCCGTCGCCGAGCTCGACGATCACCCCGACGTCGACGTCATCGTCGTCGCCCGCGGCGGCGGGTCCCTGGAGGACCTGCTGCCCTTCAGCAACGAGGCGCTGTGCCGGGCGGTGTCGGCCTGCCGCACGCCGGTGGTCAGCGCGATCGGGCACGAGGTCGACCACGTGCTGCTCGACCTCGTCGCCGACGTGCGCGCCTCCACCCCCACCGACGCCGGGCGGCGCGTGGTGCCCGCGGTGGCCGAGGAGCTGGCGGGGCTCGAGGCCGCCCGCGGCCGGCTGCGGCGCACGGTGCTGCGGCTGGTCGACACCGAGGCCACCCACCTGGCGCAGCTGCGCTCCCGGCCGGTGCTGGCCGACCCCCGCGCCCTGCTCGCCGAGCCCACCCGCACGGTGGCCGAGGCGCGCGAGCGCGGGCGCCGGGCCCTGGAGGGGCGGCTGCGCGAGCAGGCCGGGGTGCTCGCGGGCCTGGCCGCGAGCGTGCGGGCGCTCAGCCCGGCCGCCGTGCTGGATCGCGGCTACGCCGTGCTGCAGACCGACGAGGGGCACGTGGTGCGCTCCCCCGAGGACGCCCCGACCGGGGAGTGGCTGCGCGCCCGGCTGGCGCGCGGGTCGATCGTCGTCGAGGTGGTCGACTCAGAGGACGAAGACGAGGACGACGACGAGGGCTTCGGAGAGGACGACGATGGCTGACGCACCGGCGATGGCCGAGGAGGTCGCGCAGCTCGGCTACGAGCAGGCGCGCGACCAGCTGGTGGAGGTGGTGCGCCGCCTCGAGACCGGCGGCGCGAGCCTGGAGGAGTCGCTGCGCCTGTGGGAGCGCGGCGAGGCGCTGGCCACCCGGTGCCAGCAGTGGCTCGACGGCGCCCGCGAGCGCCTGGAGGCGGCCCGCTCGCAGGCCTGAGCCTCAGCCCGAGGCCGTGGCGGTGCTGGCGGCAGCTCCCGCGGGTGCGTCGGCCGGGGAGCCGGCACCGCCGTCCGCGGGTGCGCCGGCGGCGTCGACGGCGTCGACGGCCGCCTGGGCGAGGGTCTGCAGGGCCGCGTCGTCCCCGCGGCTGGTGACGGCCAGGGCGGGGCCGCCACCCGCGGGGCTCCCGGCGCGGGGTGCGGCGCCCGGGTCGCTGACCAGGGTCGTGCCGCCGGTGTCGGCGTTGGTCCACACCTGCCAGGTCCGCCCGGCCACCTCCCGCACGCCGTCGGCGACGGCGGCTGCACCGGCCACGCCCTCCACCCACCCGGGGGTGGAGGCCGCGGTGGCGCTGATGCCCCCGTAGGCGCCGGCCGGGTCGAGGTAGCCGACGTGGAAGGTCGGCAGGCCCTCGGCGGCGTCCGGCCCGAAGCGGGTGGTCGAGGCCCTCCACCCCTGCGGCAGCGAGGGCACCCCGATGGCGACCCCGCCCGCGGTGGCCTGCGCCGCCGTGGTGGCGACGTCGGCGGGAGGCCGCTGGTCGCCCTGGGGGCGGGCGGTGAGGAAGAAGACCACGAGAACCATCGCCAGCACGGCGAGCACCGTGCGGAGCATGTCCCCGGAGGTCTCGAAGCCGCGCGGGCGCCCGCCCCGGCCGGGCGCGGCCGGGGGCGGCGACGGCGCGGGGCCGGGTGCTGCCGCGGGCTGGCTCACCCCACCATGCTCGCACTCGGGCGCGCCGGGCACGGCCGGCGCTGGCGCTACAGTCCGCTCCCAGCGCCGGTGTCCCGCGCGCTGGGAGGAGGTCAGCCGTGAGCTCGGTGCTCGTGATCGGCGAGGCGCTGGTCGACGTCGTCCACGCCGCGGACGGAGGGGTGCGCGAGCACCCCGGCGGCAGCCCGATGAACGTGGCCATCGGCCTGTCGCGCCTGGGCCGGCCGACGCAGCTGCTGGCCCGCCTCGGCGACGACGAGCGCGGCCGGACCGTGCTGGCCCACCTGCGCGCCTCGGGCGTCGAGGTGGTCGAGGGCACCGTGCAGCCCGGCGCGACGTCCACCGCGAAGGCGCAGCTGGCCGCCGACGGCTCGGCCAGCTACGTGTTCGACCTCACGTGGGAGCTGCCCGAGGGTCCCGCCCTCGACGCGGCGCTGCCCGCGGCGCCGGTGGCGGTGCACACCGGCTCCATCGGCTCCTGGTTCGAGCCGGGCGCCGCAGCGGTCAGCCGCCTGGTGCAGCGCTACCGCGCCACCGCCACCACCACCTTCGACCCCAACCTGCGCCCGGACCTCATGGGCGACCCCTCGCTGGTGCGCGAGCGCATCGACGCCCTCGTGGAGCACTGCGACGTGGTCAAGCTCTCCGACGAGGACGCCGACTGGCTGCAGCCCGACGGCGACCACGAGGCGATGCTCGCCTCCTGGCTCGAGCGCGGCGCCTCCCTCGCCGTCCTGACCCGCGGCTCGCAGGGCCTGGTGGCGCTGGCCCGCAGCGGCCGCGCCGAGGTGCGCGCCCCGCGGACGCAGGTGGCCGACACCGTCGGCGCCGGCGACTCGGTGATGGCGGCGCTGGTCGACGGCCTCGCCGAGCACGACCTGCTGGGCGCCGACCGCCGGGAGGCGCTGGGCGCCATCGGGCGCGACGACGTGCAGACCCTGCTCGCCCACGCCGCGCGGGTGGCGGCGATCACGGTGTCCCGTCCCGGCGCGGACCCGCCCTGGCGCCGCGAGCTGCTGGGCGTCTGAGGCACCCGGCAGCGCCAGGGGGAGCCGGGGGGGGGGGAGCCGGGGGGAGCCCGTCGACCGCGGCGGCCCACCTGCGGCATCATGCGGCCGTGCCCGTGCTGCCGCCCTCCGTGCGCCCCGACAGCCCGCCGCCCTCCCCCGGGCGGCCCTCGACCCCGGCCCAGGCGTGGGCCGCCCTCGCCGAGGGCAACGAGCGCTTCGCGGTGGAGCGCAGCGCCGGCGCGGGCAGCGCCTCGCGCCGCGCCGAGCTGGTCACCGAGCAGCGCCCGTTCGCCCTCGTCGTCGGCTGCTCGGACTCCCGCGTGCCGGCGGAGTTCGTCTTCGACGCCGACCTGGGCGACCTGTTCGTGGTCCGCACCGCCGGGCACGTCGTGGACGCCGCGGTCCTGGGCTCGGTGGAGTACGGGGTGGAGGTGCTGGGCGTCCCGCTCGTCGTCGTCCTCGGCCACGAGCGCTGCGGCGCCGTGGCAGCAGCCCTCGACGCCCTCGACGGCGGGTCCGTGCCCGGTGGGTACGTGCGCGACATCGTCGAGCGCGTCGCCCCGAGCATCCTCGTGGCCCGCCAAGGACGTGCCCGTGACGAGGACCCGGCCGCGGAGGCCACCATCGTCGGCGCCTCCCACGTGCGCGCCACCGCGAGCCTGCTGCGCGAGCGCTCCGCGGTGCTGTCGCGGGCTGTGGGCGAGGGCCGCGCCGCGGTGGTGGGCGCCGCCTACGAGCTGGCCACCGGCCGCGTGACGCTGCTCGAGGGCGCCGACGCCGTCAGCGCCTGAGCCGTCCGTGAGCACCCCCGGCCCGGTCTGGACCGAGCTGGGCCGCGCCGACGGCACCAGTGGGGAGGTGGTGCTGCGCCGGCGCGCCACCGGCGGGGGTGGAGCGCTGGTGGAGCTGGTGGTCGGCGGGGTCCTCGTCATGGACGACGGCGACGCGTCCACCGAGCGCCTGCTGGCGCGAGCCGCCCTCGACGCCCTCGCCGCGGACGGCCACCGCGGCGGCGCGGGCTGGCGCGTGCTCGTCGGCGGCCTGGGGCTGGGCTTCACCCTGGTCGAGGTGCTCACCGACCCCCGCGTGGGCGAGGCCGTGGTCGTCGAGCTGGAGCCGAGCGTCGTGGGCTGGGTGCGCGCCGGGCTGGTCCCCGCCACCGCCGGCGCCCTGCGGGACCCGCGCGCCCGCGCGGTGGTCGCCGACGTCGTCGTCGCGCTGCGCGAGGCGGCGCCGGGCTCGCTGGACGCGGTGCTCCTCGACGTCGACAACGGCCCCGGCTTCCTCGTGGCCCCCGCCAACGCCCGCCTCTACGACGACGGCGGGCTGGCCGCCGCCGCGGCGGCGCTGGCGCCGGGCGGGGTGCTGGCCGTGTGGTGCTCCCACGACCCCGCGCAGCTGGCCGGGGCCGCCCGCGCCGCCGAGGCGCTCACCGCCGTCCGGGTGCTGCGGCAGGTCGTGGAGCGCGAGGGCCGGGCGCTGGAGTACTGGCTGCTGCTGGCCCGCCGCCGCGGGAGCCGCTGACGCAGGCGCCGCGGGCTCTGCGACGATCGGGCCATGGCTGAGGCGACGGGCCCGACGGTGGGCGCAGCAGACGGCGCGGAGTACCGCATCGAGCGCGACACGATGGGTGAGGTCCGCGTGCCCGCGGCCGCCCTGTGGCGCGCGCAGACGCAGCGGGCCGTGGAGAACTTCCCCATCAGCGGCACCCCGCTGGAGCGCAGCCACATCGAGGCGCTCGCGCGCGTGAAGAAGGCCGCCGCGCTGGCCAACGCCGAGCTGGGGGTGCTGCCGCAGCCGGTGGCCGACGCCATCGCCGCGGCCGCCGAGGAGGTCGCCACCGGCGCCCACGACGACCAGTTCCCCGTCGACGTGTTCCAGACCGGGTCGGGCACGAGCTCCAACATGAACGCCAACGAGGTCATCGCCACCCTCGCCAGCCGCTCCCTGGGCGAGGCGGTGCACCCGAACGACCACGTCAACGCCTCCCAGTCCAGCAACGACGTCTTCCCGACCTCGGTGCACGTGGCGGCGACCTCCGCCGTCGTCAACGACCTCGTGCCGGCGCTGGAGCAGCTCGCCGCCTCCCTGGAGGCCAAGGCCGCCGAGTTCGCGGAGGTGGTCAAGTCCGGGCGCACGCACCTCATGGACGCCACGCCGGTGACGCTGGGCCAGGAGTTCGGCGGCTACGCCGCGGCGGTCCGCTACGGGGTCGAGCGCCTGCACGCCGTGCTCCCCCGCGTGGCCGAGGTGCCGCTGGGCGGCACCGCGGTGGGCACGGGCATCAACACCCCCGCCGGCTTCCCGCAGCGCGTCATCGAGCTGCTCGCCGCCGACACCGGGCTGCCGCTGACCGAGGCCCGCGACCACTTCGAGGCGCAGTCCGCGCGCGACGGCCTGGTGGAGCTGTCCGGCCAGCTCAAGACCATCGCGGTCAGCCTCACCAAGGTCAACAACGACCTGCGCTGGATGGGCTCGGGGCCCAACACCGGCCTGGGCGAGCTGCGCATCCCCGACCTGCAGCCGGGGTCCTCGATCATGCCGGGCAAGGTGAACCCGGTCATCAACGAGGCCGTGCTCATGGTGTGCGCCCGCGTCATCGGCAACGACGCCACCGTCGCCTGGGCCGGCGCGTCCGGCGCCTTCGAGCTCAACGTGCAGATCCCCGTCATGGCCCTGGGCGTGCTGGAGAGCACCCGCCTGCTGGCCAACGGGTCCCGGGTGCTGGCCACCAAGGTCGTCGACGGCCTGGAGGCCGACGTCGAGCAGGCCCGCCACTACGCCGAGGCCTCGCCCTCGATCGTCACCCCGCTCAACCGCGTCATCGGCTACGAGGCCGCCGCGAAGGTGGCCAAGCACGCCGTGGCGAAGGGCGTCACGGTGCGCCAGGCCGTGCTCGACCTCGGCTTCGTGGAGCGCGGTGAGGTCACCGAGGCCCAGCTGGACACCGCGCTCGACGTCATGGCGATGACGCGACCGCCCTCCAGGGGCTGACGCGCGCAGGGGCCGGCGGGCCGCCCGCCGGCCGCCGGTGCCTGTCCGGTCTGCTCAGGCGGGGGCCCAGATGCTGACCCAGTCCACCTGGACGTGGCCCGCGGCGGTGGCCGGCGGCCTGCCGCCGTCGGTCTCGGTCTGCAGCACCCAGTGCATGGGGACCCGGGGGGAGGTGCTGGTGCGCCCGACCTCGCGCCCGTCCAGCAGGAAGGTCGTGCCGGACGCCGTCCACTCGACGGTCGCGGTGTGCCAGGAGGAGTAGCCGGCGCCGGTGTCGACGGCCAGGCAGTTGCGCGACGGCTCGCCGGGGCAGTGCACGAACCCGGAGATCGTCCCCGTCAGGGGACCCTCGGGGAAGTCGACCTCGCCGTCGGCCCAGACGTCGGAGTCCGGCCACAGCAGCCAGGCGGTCTTGTAGCCCGGCACGGGGTCGGCGCGGAAGCGCACGGAGTAGCGGCCGTGGAGCTGGCCCCCCCAGCGCCCGCCGACCAGCGGCACCGGCGCGGCCACCAGCGGCACCCCGCCCTCGGTGCGCAGGTGCACGTCCAGCACCCCGCCCGACACCGACACCGTGCGGGCCTCGGAGTAGCGCCCGGCGCGCGAGGTGTCCGCCGCGCCCTCGTAGCCGGTCCACCGGGAGCCGTAGACCTCGGCGAAGCGTCCCAGGGGGGCGTCGGCGGCGAAGTCGTCGAGGAAGACCTGGCGCCAGCCGGGCAGGTCCCCGACCGGGGCCGCGGAGGCGCTGCCGCCCACCGCGGCGGCCACGGGCGCCGCGGCGGCCACGGGCGCCGGGGCGGCCACGGGCGCCGGGGCGGGCCGGGAGGACGGCGCCGGGGCGGGCCGGGAGGACGGCGCCACCGCAGTGGACGGCGCCGGAGCAGCGGAGGACGTCCCGGCACCGGAGGGCACCACGAGACCCGACGACGGCACAGCGCCGGACGAGGCCGCGGCACTGGACGACGTCACGCCGCCCGACGACGGAGCGAGGAGCGGGGGCGCCACCGGGCTCGCCGCGGACGTCGGCGCGACCCGGTCGGCTGCGGCGCGCGCTCGTCGCTGGGCCTGCGCGGCCGCGGAGCGCCACCGGGCCTGGTGGCTGTGAGCGGCCCGGGGCAGCCGGCTGCCCGCCTGCTCCTCGTCCGCGGCCGGCGCCGCGGGGCTGCCGGCCCCTGCACCGCTGCCGGGGTCGCCGCCGGGGTCGCTCACGAGCGCGGTGACCTCGCCGGCCTCCGCCCTCGAGGGCTCGCCGGAGGGAGCGACGGCCCAGGCCGCGGTGACGGCTGCGGCTGCCGCGCACAGCAGGGCGGTGGTGCGCAGCACGGGTGGCGCGGGCACAGCGGGGCTCCCGTCGTGGGCGACCTGACGGGGCCCACTCTGCCGTGACGGGGTGGCGCTGTACCCGTTTTGGGCAGTTCCGCCGGTGCGCGCTGCCCGGGGCCGCGTGCACCGGCCGGACGCCCGTCCTCAGGCGGGGGAGACCGGGCCGCCCACCGCGCGCAGGGGGACAGGGGTGGTCCCCCTGCGGCGCGCGGACCGCGGTGCCGGTAGCGCGGACGTCGCCGCGGCTGCCGGGCGCAGGGGGGCGCCGAGCCACGTGCAGGCCACGCCGGCGAGGTTCATCCCCCCGCCGAAGGCCAGCAGCAGCACGCGCTCCCCCGGCCGCAGGGCGCCGCTGCGCCGTGCGGCGTCGAGCGTCACGGGCACCGAGGCGCTCCCGGTGTTGCCGAGCTCCTCCACGGTCGTGTGCATCCGGGCGCGCGGCAGGCCCAGGGAGCCCGCCAGGGCCGCGAGCATGACGCCGTTGCCCTGGTGGGGCACCACGTGGTCCACCGAGGACGGCTCCCACCCCGCCCCGGCCAGCACCTCGCCGACCAGCCCCGGCACGTGCTCCTCGACGAACTCGCGCACGCCGCGCCCGTCCATGCGGAACCAGTGCTCGCCGGCGGCCAGCGTCTGGGCGCTGGCAGGCCGGCGGCTGCCGCCCGCGGGGACGCTGATCAGCTCCGAGCGGCTGCCCACGCCGTGCAGCACCGCCCGTCCGAGCTCCTGGCCGGCCGGGACCGCGCCGAGCACCACCGCACCCGCGCCGTCCCCGAACAGCACCGCGGTCCGGCGGTCGGAGGGGTCCAGGATGCGGGAGTAGACGTCGGCGCCCACGACCAGCGCCGGCCGGCCGTCACCCGCTGCGACCAGGAGCGACCGCGCCACCTCCAGCGCGTACACGAAGCCGCTGCACACCGCGTTGACGTCGAAGGCCGCGGCTCCGTCGGCGCCGAGCGCCTGCTGCACCAGGCTGGCCGTCGGCGGCTGCGGGGAGTCCGGTGTCGAGGTGGACACCACGACGACGGCGAGGTCCGCGGCGAGCACGCCGGCGTCCTCCAGCGCCCGCCGGGCCGCCTCCACGGCGAGGTCGGAGGTGGCCTGCCCGGGCAGGGCGTGGCGGCGCTCGCGGATCAGCGTCTTGCGCTCGATCCAGTCCGCGTCCACACCGGCCGCTGCGGCCACGGGGGCGTTGGGCACCACGACCGGGGGCAGGTAGGAGCCGGTGCCGATGATCCCCACGGCACCCGCCGTGAGGGTCCGGTGCTCGGCCGGTGAGGTGCTCATGCGCTGCGCACCCCGCTGTCGACGACCGCCGGGCCCCGGTGGCCGGCGCGCTCCAGGACGGCAACGGGGTCGCTGGTCGCCAGGCGCAGGACCTCCTCGAGCAGGCCCGGGTCGTACACCGAGGCGTGGAAGGACAACGACAGGTTCAGGTGGCCGCGGCAGTCGGTGAAGGACGCCGTGACCCCCTCCGCGGGGGCGGGGGTGGACACCGAGGTGGCGACCGCCCGCTCGGCGGGACCGGCCCAGGGCAGGTGCTCCAGCAGGGGGTGGACCATGGCCGTCACCGCCACCACCGGCCGGGGCCGTGCGGGCACCAGCTCGCGTGAGGCGCCGCCGTCGCGGTCCCCTCGCAGCGCCGCCGCGGCGGCCGGTGGCACCAGCTGCCTCGCGGCGCCCAGCGCCATCGCGCTCAGCGGGCGCGCACCGTCCACAGCACCGCGCAGGGCAGCTGTCAGCTGCCGCACGTCCCAGGGCTCCCCCGCCGGCAGCTGGAGCCCGGCGACGAAGTTGCCGTGCACGACCGAGCCGGCCGGGGTGTAGCGCCGCGCGTCGACCAGGACGGTGGGCGGCCCCTGCGGGGTCAGCCCCACCGCGCGCAGCGCCTCTCCCACCAGCACGGTCTGGACGGCGACGGTGGAGGTGCCTGCTCCCTGCGCGCGGCGCCAGGCCGTCAGCTCCGCGACGCGGTCGGCGTCCATGACGGCGTGCACCACCGCCGTGTCCGGACGCAGCGGCCGCCGGGGCGGCTCGCCGCCGCCCGCGGTGACGGCCGGCTCCGCAGCCGCGGGGCGCCCCGCTCGGACCGCGGCCAGGGTCGCCAGCACCCGGCCCGGGTGGCGGGCGTAGTGGTGGGCCAGGGTCCGCAGCAGGGGTGCCGTCGTGGCGGGCTCCTGCGTCCACGCGGGCGCCATCCCCGTGCGCGCCACCTCCAGCAGCGCCGGGGGCAGGGCGAGCATCAGGGCGCCGTCACCGGCCGCGTGGCTGATGATCAGGGCGAGGTGCTGACCGGCCACCACGAACCTGACAGGCACCTCGTCGGTGCGGTGGGCCTCCAGCGACCGGGCGAAGGCGGGCAGCCCCACCTCTTCGGGACCCGGGCCGTCGTGCACGACGAGCGCGGCCCGGCTCGCCGGCCCGCCGGCTGCGGGCTGCCGCGGGACCCACCGGGTGCGTCCGGCGCCCAGCGCGTGGCCGAGGCGCGAGGCCGGGAAGGCGTCGGCGAGCACGGCAGCCGCCGCCGCCAGGTCGTCGGCCGGGGGCAGGTGCAGCGGCCCGAGCAGGATGCTCGTGCGCGTGCCGCTCCACAGCCTGTCGCGCGCCCCGAGGCGCTGGCTGCCGCTGCGTGCTGGGGTGTGGGCCACTGGAGCTCCTCGCGGTCGTCGGGGGTGCTGCGCGGTGGTGCGGGGTCAGTGGTGCGGGGTCGGTGAGGCGGTGGACCCGGTCATCCGCCGTCGGGGTACCAGACGGCCACCCAGTCGACCTGGACGGTGGCGTCGCGAGCGGGGTCGTACCCCTGGCTGACGTAGCCCTGCAGCACCAGGTGCATCGGGTCGACCGGCACGTCGGTCGACGTCATGAGGCGCACGCCGTCCAGGGAGTACGTCACCGAGCGCTCGGTCCACTCCAGGGTGGCGACGTGCCACTCCTCCCAGGGGGCCGTGGACTCCGCCGAGGCGCAGTGGGCCTGCGGGTCCCCGGGGCAGTGGTGGTAGGCCCGCACGCCCCCGTCCAGGGCGCCCTCGGCGAAGTCGAGCTCCCCCTGGGCCCAGACGTTGGAGTCCGGCCACACCAGGAAGGCGGCGTTGTAGCCGTGCGCGGGCCCAGCGCTGGCGCGGAATCGCACCGAGTACCTCCCGCCCACGTGGCCGCCCCAGCGGCCGTCGACCAGGGGGACCAGCCCGGAGACCCGCGGCACGCCGTCCTGGGTGTGCCAGCGCATCTGCAGGGCACCGCCGGAGACCGACAGCAGGTCGTCGCTGTAGGCCCCCACCCCGAAGGTGTCGGGGAACCCGTCGTAGGCGTGCCAGCGGTCCCCGTAGCCGCTGGAGGTGAAGGCCCCCTCGGCGACGTCGTCGTCGAAGCCGTCCGTGAACACCTGCCGCCAGCCGGGCAGGTCCCCCGCGGGCAGGGCCGCGGACGCTGCGGCCGCGGAGTCCCGCGAGCTCGCACGGACTCCCGAGGTGGACCTGGTGTGCACCGCCGCGGTCCAGGCGGTGGCGGTCGGGGCCCCGCCCGCGCCGTCGGCGGGCTCGCCGGCGGAGCCGCCGGGCTGGGCTGCGGCCGTGGGACCCCGCCCCGGGAGCCCGGTCCCCGTCGGAGCGGCCGAGGCGGCGGCGGTGGAGGTCGCGCTGGAGCTCGGGGCCGCGGCGCCGTCGGCGGGGCCGGCCCCGCCGGGCCCGGCGACCAGCAGCGCACCGGCGCCGAGGACGACGAGGACCGAGGCGGCGACCGCCACCGAGCGTCCGCCGCGCACAGCAGCGCGTGCAGGACGGTGACCGCCCCGCACGCGCTGCTCCCGCTCCATGGCCACCCTCCTGCATCGGCGCGAGCTGCTGGCGACCGCAGCGACGGCTGGGCCGAGCGGGTGACGGGCCCCGCGCCCGGGTCGGGCCGTGGTCAGGCGGCGGTCAGCTCTGCGGCGGCGCCGGCCTCGGAGGCCTGGCGCTGCACCGGGATCTGCAGCGCGGTGCCGCCCTGGGCCGCCCGGCGGGCGCGGCTGGCGCGGCGGCGCTCGTCCAGGATGGTGCCGAGCACCCGGAAGCCGTCGCGGAAGGTGTTGAGGTTGCTGGTGCCGTAGCGGCGCTCGAACTCGAAGCTCGGCACCTCGGCGATCTTCTTGCCGGCGACGGCGACCCGGACGTTGATCATGGTCTCGATCTCGAAGCCGTCGCCCCACTGGGCCTGGGTGGTGCCGTGGGCGGTGGGCAGCGCGAAGGCGGCGACGCAGTCGCGGCGGAAGGCGTTGTAGCCGTAGCACAGGTCGCTGTAGTGCGAGCGGAAGAGGAGGTTGGTGAGGGTGTTCAGGCCCCAGTTGCCGGCCCTGCGCAGCCGCGTGATGTCGTCGCTGCCGCCGCCGGCGGCGAAGCGGGAGCCCTTGGCGTAGTCGGCTCCGCCGTCGAGGGCGGCGGTGAAGTCGGCGATCTCGGCGGGGTCCATCGAGCCGTCAGCATCGATCATCACGATGTAGTCGCCGGTGGCGGCCTCGAACCCGGCGGCCAGGGCGTTGCCCTTGCCCTTGCGGGTCTGGCGCACCACCCGGCAGTCGGGGCGGACGGCCAGGGCGGCCTCCACGGTCCCGTCGACGCTGTTGGCGTCGACCAGGACGACCTCGGTCACGATCTCGGGGAGGCGCTCCAGCACCCAGCCGACGTTGCGGGCCTCGTTCTTCGTCGGGATGACGACGGTGACGGTGGCGACGGTGCTGGTCATCATGGGCTCCTCGGACTCGCGGGCGTGCCTCGGGGCCCGGTTTCGCCACTCGCTCCCCCGGTCCGCACGCGGCGACCAATCCGCGGACCGGGATCTTCGCATCTCCCGGCGGCCGTGTCGGCCGCTGTGGAGAACACTGTCAGTGACGAGAACCGGTGACAATCAGTCACTACGGTGATCACCCATTGAGAGCAGAGAGTCATCTTCCTTCGAGCTGCCGTGACGCTGGGGCACTTCCAGCCCGCGGGGAGGCCCCTCCCGCCCGGGGGTCGCTCGCTCTGCGTGCGCGCCGGGCCGCCGCGGGAGCCGCAGATCCGCGCCGCGGCGGGTCGGCGGTGCGTAGGGTCGCCGGGGTGCGGATCGTGGTGGACGCCCTCGAGCCCAGCCGGCTGGGCGGCATCGAGGTGACGCTGCTGGAGGACGTCCGAGGGCTCGCCGCGCGGGGTCACGACGTGCACGTGGTGCACGGCCCGTGCCGCTACCGGCCCGCACCCGGGGACCTGCACGCTCCCCTCGCGGAGGCGGGTGCCCAGCTGCACGGCCCGGTGCGCGTCGCCTGGGAGCCCCGCCGCACCCCGGCCGACCTCGCCGCCTACCGCGAGAGCGCGCAGCTGCTGCGCCGGCTGCGCCCCGACGTGCTGTGGGTCCAGCGCTTCGAGCACCTCGCGTGGGCCCACGCGGCGCGCGCGCTCACGCGCACCCCGCTGGTGTGCCACCTGCACCACGCCCCGATGTACCGCCGCCCGGTCCAGCGGGTGCTGGCCACCGGCGTGCGCCGCCACCTCGCCGTGTCGGACTTCACGCGCCGGCAGTGGGTGGAGGCCGGTCTGCCCGGCGAGCGCGTCGGGGTGCTCCGCAACGCCGTGCCGGCGGACACCTACGTGCCCGGCGGAGAGCAGGAGTCCGTGGCCGCGCGGCAGCGCCTGGGGCTGCCGCCCGGCGCCCGGGTGGCGCTGCTGTACGGGATGCTCGTGGAGGGCAAGGGGGCCGGCGTGGTGGCCCGGGCCTGGCCCCTCGTGGAGGCGGCGGACCCCGCGGCGCACCTGCTGGTCGCCGGGGACGTCCCGCAGGGCCACCCCGACGGCGGCCTGGGCGACGTCCTCGACGCGGCGGTCGCGGCCGGTCGCGCGACGCGGCTGGGGCCCCAGGACGACGTCGTCCCGCTCCTGCACGCCGCCGACGTCGTGCTCTTCCCCACCCTGCTGCCGGAGTCGTTCGGCAGGGTGGCGCTCGAGGCGGTGAGCACCGGCAGGCCGGTCGTGGCCGCCCGCAGCGGCGCGCTCCCGGAGGTGCTCGCGGGGGCGGGCGAAGACCTGCTGGTGCCTGCGGGCGACCACGCGGCGCTCGCCGCCTCCGCGCTGCGGCTCCTGCGCTGGCGCGAGGAGGACCCCGGCCTCGGCGCCCGGATGCTGTCCGTGGCCGCGGGCTTCGACGCCGGGCGGCGCATGGACGTGCTGGAGGCCGAGCTCGAGCGCCAGGCGGCGTCGGCCTGACCCCCCGGGGTCAGCTGCTGGAGACCCGGACCTCCGACAGCCCGGCGTTGCGGGTGGTGGCGCTCACGGCGGTGATCGTCACCCGGACCGAGGTGGTCGAGCGCGCGGGGAAGGTCACCGTCGTGCCGCTGCCGTCGTCCGCCAGCGCGGGCACGCTGACCTGCGACCCGTCGGAGAACGTCAGCACCGCCGCGGTGGCGCGGTCGTCGGTGTTGGGCCTGTCGTGCAGCACCACCCGCCCGACCACGACCGGCGCCGACCAGCGCAGGGAGAGCCACGTCCCGGCGGTCCCGCCGGTGCTGGCCCACTCGGTGGTGTGGTCGCCGGGGTAGCCCCCGGCGATCCCGTCGACGGCCTTGGCGGCCACCTGGGAGGTGGCGGGGTTCTCCGAGCTCGCGGTCGCCGTCGCCGTCCGCGACAGGTCGACCGGCGTGGGCGGCGAGCTCGAGGTCGCCGTGGGCGTGGGCGTCGCCGTGGCCGTGGCCGTGGCCGTGGCCGTAGCGGTGGCCGTGGGCGTCGCCGTGGGCGTCGCCGTCGCCGTCCACGCCTGCAGCTCGGCGAGCCCGGCGTTGAGGGTGGTCGGGCTCACCGACGTCACCGCCAGCCGCAGCGAGGTGGTGCTCCGCGCCGGCAGGGCCACCGGCGTGGCGGCCCCCGCGTCGTCGAGGGCGGGGACCGCGACGGACGTGCCGTCGGACAGGGTCAGGGTCGCGCCGGTCACGCGGTCGGAGGTGTTGGGCCGGTCGAAGAGCACGGCGCTGCCCAGCACCACCGGTGAGGGCCACGTCAGCGTCAGGGTGGCTCCTGCCCTCTGCCCCTGGGAGGCCCACTCCACGGTGTGGTCCCCGGGGTACCCGCCGACGACGCCGTCCACGGCCTTCCCGGCCGTCTGGCCCGTGGCGGTGTTCTGGGTGGAGGCCGTCACCGCCGCGGTGCGGGCGACGTTGGTGCTGGTCGTCGTGGTGGCGGTCGGGCTGGCGGTCGGGCTGGCGGTCGGGGTGGCGGTCGGGGGCGCGGCGGGGGCGGTGGAGGTGCCGGACCGGTGCTGGCGCGCCGTCCACCCCGCCTCCGGCCTGCCGGCGCACGCCGCGTCGCTGCCGCACATCTGGTCGTCGAAGCGCGCGTAGGCGTACAGGGCCGCCCTCTTGTCCGCCACCTGCGCCGCGGTGAGGTTCGCGGGCAGGCTGTTGACCGGGTAGCCGTAGTAGCCGACCACCGGCGCCCGGCTGCCCACCGCGTCGCGCGCCATGACGGCGACCCTGGCGATGGCGTGGTGGTCGGGGTGGTCGCCGTCGTCGGCGTGGGAGAAGTCCTGGGTGCGGACCACCGCGGGTCCCTGCGCCCGCACCACGGCTCCGACGGTGTCGACCAGCGAGGCGAGCGTGTACGTCGCGGCGGGGCTGTCAGCGGTGCTGAGGGAGGGCAGCGTCCCCTCCAGCAGCTGCGGGAGGGCGCCGCCGTAGCGGGGGAACCCCTGCCCGTCGAGCCCGCCGTCGGGCAGGCGGAGGAAGACCAGCGACAGGTTGCGGTCCGACAGGTGGGCCGTGGCCACGGTGGTGCCCGCGAGCACGGTGGTCGAGGTGCTCCAGGTCCCCGTCGAGCCGCTGGTGCGCGTCCACGCCGCGCGCACCCCCGCCTCGCGGCTGCGGGGGTAGCTGGTGTCGCGTCCGGCGTCGCCGGAGGTGGCGTAGACCACGGTGGTGCACGCGCCGGCGGCCAGGTCGCCGCCCAGGTCGGGGCTGAGGAACAGGACGTCGTCGTCGGGGTGGGCGACGACGGCGACGGTGCCGCCCGTGCAGCCGGCGGCCTGGGCGGGCGGGGCGCTGGCCACGCTGCCCGTCAGGGCCGTGACCGCGACGAGCGCGGTGGCTGCGAGGAGCCCGAACAGCGCCTCGTGGGACCTCTTCGCCCGCGTCCGCTCCGCCACGGCTCCTCCTCGCATCCCGCTCCCCTGCACGTCACGCAACGCAACCACAGGCAGTCACCGTGAGTGAAGCCTGACGAGCCCACGCCACCCGATCGCTACTCACCGCTACCGCTCCGGGAGCGTGGTCACGGCGTCCGCGGGACCCCGGACGTGGCGCGGCGGGCGGTGGTGACGGCGCGCCACAACCAAGCCAGGCACACCAGGGAGGCAGCCGTGCGGACGGCGATCCACAGCGCGTCCTGCGGGAGGCCGACGGACGCCAGCGCCGCTGCCGAGGCGACCAGGGCCAGCGCCCACGTGCCCACCGGCGTCGGGGGCAGGACCACCTCCGGCGGCAGCAGCAGCCGCTGCACCAGCGCCTGCACCGCGAAGGCGGCGGCCGTGGCGGCGGCTGCCCCGGCCAGGCCCCACACGGGCACCACGGCGAGGTTCAGCCCCGTGTTGACCAGCGCCGCCGACGCGGCCGCCACGGCCAGCGGCCGGCTGCGCCGCACCGTGATGAGGGCGCGGCCGGTGGCCACCCCCGCGATGACCGGGAGGCCGGAGAGCACCACCAGGGCCACCACGAGGAGCAGCCCCTCGGGGCGGAAGCTGCTGGGCGCCAGCACCCGCAGCGCCAGGGGGGCGGCGAGCACCACCCCCAGCACCGTCGGGGCGAACATCCTCAGCAGGCCGTCGCGGCTCGCGCTGACCAGCGCCCAGCGCTGCCGGGTGTCGCGCACGTCGGCGATGCGCGCCGCCCACGCCTGCCCGAGCATCACCACGAGGGTCACGGCGAGGAAGCCGACGGTGTAGGCCACCTGGTAGCGGCCCGCCTCGGCGGGCCCGAGGAGCCGCTGGACGACCAGCCGGTCGCCGGCGTTCAGGACGAAGACCGAGACCCCGCTGGCCATGAGCGGCAGTCCCATGGCCACCGACCGGCGCACGAGCTGCGCCTGGAGCGCGCCGCGGAAGGCCGGGCGCACGCAGGCCAGGCCCACCGCGAGCGCCAGCACCTGGCCGGCGACGACGCCCCAGGCGTAGGCCTCCACGCTGCGCTGCACCAGCAGGACCGCGCCCAGTCCGAGCACCTGGCTGCCCACGGAGGCCGTGGTGCTGGCGGCGGCGAAGGCGGCGAGCCTGTCCTGGGCGTTGAGCAGGGCCAGGACGAGGGCGGTGGCGGCGGCGGGCGCCGTCCAGAGCACCGTGGCCAGCACCAGCGGCGTGAGCCCCCCGAAGCCGAGCGCCGGGGCCCACAGCGGCGCGGTGAGGCCGCTCACCAGCGCGGAGGCGCCGGCCAGCACCAGCCCGAGGCCGAGAAGGCGCCGGGCGCCGCGGTCGTGGCCGTCCTCGGCGCGCTGGACGACGAGCACCTGGTCCAGGCCCGCCGTGGACAGCACGGCCAGCACCTGGTGCAGGGCGAGGGCGCTGGCCATGAGGCCCAGCCCCGTGGGCCCCAGGAGGTGGGCCAGGGCCGGGGAGACCAGCGCCGCGGTCACCAGCGGCAGCGCGGAGACCCCGGCGTACAGCGCCCCGCGCCCGAACAGGGCCGGGTCCGCGACCTCCTGCGGCCCCCCCTGCGCCGGCGGTGCTGCCGGACCGGCCGCCTGCAGCTGGTCGGCCGTCGCGCTCACGAGACGGCCGCCAGCAGCCGCACCGCCGTGGCGACGACGGCGACGGCCGCGGCGGCGCCCAGGGCCAGGGTGAGGGGTCCCGGCCACGCGGTGCCCCCGGTGCTCGGCACGCGCTCCTCGCGGAGCACGGACGTGATCACGACCAGGACGGCGGCGACCACCAGGGCCACCACGGAGACGAGCGTGGGGTCCGCGCTCACCGCAGCACCTCCGGGACGTCGGCGCGGCGCAGGACGACGACCTGGGGGTCGTCGACCGCGAGGACGTACTCCCCCGAGGCGAGCAGCCCGCGCTGCACCGCGTCGAGCCACCCGGGCGCGCGTCCGTCGGCGTACACGCCCTGGGCCTGCTGCGTCGGGGTGAGCAGCAGGTAGTCGGGCGCCTCGCGCAGCACGCAACCGGTGGGGTCGGCGGAGCAGCCGTCCCCGGCGGCGGCGAGGCCGACGTCGACCTCGCCGGTCAGGCTGCGGGCGGTGAGCAGGTAGGGGGCGTTGCCCAGGGCGGCCACCCACGCCCCGGCCGGCACCGAGCGGACGAGGTCGTCGGCGACGGCCAGCTCCCGCGACCCGGTCCGCTCGAAGGAGGCGTTCAGGCCGCGCGACGTCGTGGCGCCCACCCCGGCGAGCACCACGCCGAGGACCACCACCGCCGCGGTCAGGGGGCTGCGGCGGCGGCTGGCCCCGCTGCGGCGGGCGCCCGTCGCGCCGCCCGCGCGGCGCTCGACCCGCGAGCCTCCCGCGGGCAGCACCGCAGCGGGAGCCGCGCCCGGCGCGGCCGCGTCCTGCGAGCGGGGAGCGCGTGCGGTGGCGCGGGCGCGGAGCGCCACGACCAGGCGCACGAGCGCCTCCGCCGCCAGCGGCGCCAGCAGGGGCGTCGCGAGCAGGAAGCAGCGGATCACGACCTCGCCGCCGTAGCTCTGCACCGCGACCAGGCCGAAGGGCAGCACCGCGAGCGCGCCGACGAGCAGCGCACCGCGGCGGCCGCGCCGCGACCACCAGCCCAGCAGGGCCACCAGCGCCAGGGCCGCGGAGGTGGCCAGCCGCACGCCCTGGCCGAGCTGGTGCAGGGGCACCTGCCCGACGCGCTCCGCGACGCCGCCCTGCACCGCCGACCCGACCTGGCCGAGCTCGTCCAGCAGGGAGGCCAGGTGGCCGGCCCAGAAGCCGGAGGCCCCGAAGCTGAACCACGCGGTGAAGGCCAGGCCGGCCACCAGCCACAGGCTCCGGAAGCGCGTCGCGCCCAGGGCGGTGACCACCGCGAGGGCGCCGACGGCGACCAGCGGGGTCAGCTGGTGGGTGACCACCAGGGCTGCCAGGAGCACCACGAGGAGGGCCTCGGTGCCCCACACCGCGGCCACCGGGGTGCCCGGGGGCACCGCCGGCGTGCTGCGCCAGGCCCGTGCCAGGGCCGCGAGCCGCTGGCGCGCGGTGCCCCGCACGGGGGCCGGGGCCTGCGCCCTCCACCACCACAGGACCGTGGCGAGCAGCGTCGTCAGCCACAGCACGGCGACCGCCTGGGGGGCGAAGTAGTCCTGCTGGTACCAGTCGGTGAGGACCACCAGGAACAGCGCCAGCCAGGAGGTCACCGCCCGTCCGGTGACGGCGCGGGCGATGACGAACAGCGGGGCGAGGGCGAGCACGTCGAGCACGACAGGTGCCGGCGCGAGCAGCACCGTGGCGTCGGGGAGCCCGGCGACGGCGACGACGTGCGAGGTCGCCGCGAAGAAGCCGGCCCAGCTCATCCGGGCGTCGAACGGCGGCGGCAGGACGCCGGTGGCGCTGATGAGGTCGGCGAAGCCGCGGTGCACCCAGGCCGTCGGTGTGGAGACCTCACCGGTGGCGGCGCTGACCAGGGAGGTCTGCGCCACGACGAGGACGAGGAGCGCGGGGAGCAGCACCACCGGGTCGGGGCGGCGGCGCAGCAGGCCGCTCGCCGCTGCCGCACCGGTCAGCGCGAAGCAGGCGACCAGCGGCCAGCCGACCGCCTGCACCAGCCCGAGGTCACCCACGGCGGAGACGTCCAGCGTCCGCGCCTGCCAGGCGAACAGGCCGGCGGCCACCGCGCTCGCCGCGATGCCGCCGGTGCGCCGGCGGTCCCACCGCTGGCCGAGCACGAGCGCCCCGCGCGGCCGGCCGGAGGTGCGCGTCCAGGCCGCGAGCACCAGCAGCAGGGAGGCGAGGACCACCAGCGACTCGCTGGTGCGCGGCGCCCAGGCGCCGGCCAGCAGGCTGCCGAGGGAGACCAGGACCGTGACCGCCAGGGAGGTGCTGGTGGCCAGGGCGGCGCCCAGGGCGCGGCTGGGCGGCCTGAGCAGCACCACCAGGGGGGTGCCCGGCAGGCACAGGGCCGCGAGCACCGCGACGGTGGCGCGCACCGGCGCGGGCAGCAGGGCGTCGAGGGCCGCGGGGGCGCCCCCGGCGGCCGACCACGCGACCAGCCCCGTCGCCGCGCACAGGAGCACCGTGGCGACGAGCAGGGCGCGCTCGGGCGGCCCGGCCGCAGCCCCGCGGCGCCCCGCCGGGCGCCCGTGCCGCGCGAGGTGGGCGAGCGGAGACCGGGCGCCCGGAGCGCCGGTGCCGGCGGTGCCGTCGACGCGGGCGGGGCCGGGCGGCGGGGCCTGCCGGGTCGGCGAGGCCAGCCTCACGGCAGCAGCGCCGCGCCGGCGGCGGCGTCCCGGGCCCGGGCGCCCTCGCCCTCCCGCACGGCCGGACCACGCGCCGCGCCGGCGGCGGCGCGGCGCTGGACCGCCGTGCGGCGGCTGCGCAAGTAGCACCAGGGGCCCTGCAGGTAGCCGACGAGCTCGTGGCCGACCAGGGCCAGGGGCATCTCGGCGGGCTTCTTGGCGTTCTTGGTCGAGCTCGGGGCGAGCAGCGTCCACACGCCGCGGGGGACGCAGCGCAGCACGTCGCGGGCGGGGCGCCCCCCCGACAGGACGATCTTGGTGAGGACGGCCGCCATGCCGATCCCGTAGCCGCGCATCTGCGCGCGCAGGGCCTCGTAGGTGTCCCGGTGGAAGTGCCGCACGACCGCCGCGGGGGCGTAGACGGCCACGTGCCCGGCGAGCAGGACCCGCCGGAAGACGTCCAGGTCCTCCCCTCCCTGGGCGGGGCTGCCGGCGCCGAGGGCCTCGTCGAAGCCGCCGAGGGCGCGCAGGGCGGCGGTGCGGAAGACCATGTTGTTGCCGCTGCCGACCTCCCCGGCCGTGTAGGGGAAGAACCCCGACCGGGTTCCCGGGCGCCCCAGGCGCTCGGGCACGACGACGCCGTCGACGGCCCAGGTGGTCTGCACGGAGCCCTTGTCGAAGATGCCCGCCTCCTCGAACCACGCCTGCTCCTGGGTCGCCACCTCCGCGGCGAGCACCCTCCCGGTGACCAGGGCGACCGCCTCGTCGGTGTCCAGCGCCAGCACGGCGAGGAGCTCCTCCAGCCAGGTGGGGTCCGGCACCGCGTCGTCGTCGGTGTAGGCCACCAGCGACGCACGGGCCGCGGCGAGCCCGCGGTTGCGCGCCGCCGACAGGCCCCGCACCGGCTCGGGGAGGACCCGCAGCCGGGGGTCGGTCAGGACGGCGGCCAGCTCGGGGTGGGCGGCGGGGTCGAGCAGCTCCGTGACGCGCCCGGACGCCGGGTCGTTGTCGACGACGACCAGCTCGAGCTGGCGGTGCGTCTGGCCCAGCACCGCTGCCACGGTGCCGAGCAGGCGCGGGTCGCGGCCCAGGGTGCAGACCACGACCGTGACCTCCTCGGTCCCGGCGCCGGCCTGCTCCGGGGACCGGGAGGGCCGGGGGACGGCGACGCCGGCCGTCGCCGGGGCGGGCGCGGACGGCGGGGCCGCCCGGCGCAGGCGGCCGAGCGCGAAGCCCGCCGCGGTGACCGCCAGGCCGGCGAGCAGCACCCCGGCGCGCGCGGCGCCCGCGGCGTCGCCGCGGCCCGTGGCGAGCACCTCGCGGGCCAGGGCCCGCGGCACGACCCGGGTGGCGAAGCTCCGCTCACTCGCCAGGGCGGCCTGGGGGCCGGCGGCGCGGGCGACCAGCGCCTTGGACCTGCCCTCGTGCCAGCAGCGCGAGAAGAGGTAGCGCAGGCGCTGGCGAGCGGCGGGCACGGTGTGGTCGACGGCGAAGGCGGTGGTGCGCGGGGTGCGGGCGCCGGGCAGGGCGCTGCGCACGCGGATGCCCATGAGCGTCTCCTCGCAGCCCACCGGCAGGGTGCCGACCCGGCCCAGCTCGGTGGAGAACCCGCCCGCGGCGAGCAGCGCGTCGCGCCGCACGGCCATGCAGGCGCCGATGGGGTTGCGCACGTCGCGGCCGTCGGCGGGCAGGCCGGTGTAGTCGCAGCCCACCACCCAGCCGAGCTCCCCGGGGAACCACCGCGGCGCCCGGCCCCCCTCCCAGGCGGGGTGGACGGCGCCGGCGACGACGGCGACGGCAGGGTCGGCGGCCGCGGCGCGCAGCGCCGCTAGCCACCCCGGCCGCGGCAGCGCGTCGTCGTCGAGGAAGACCAGCAGCTCCGCCGAGGTGGCGGCGGCGCCGGTGTTGCGCGCCCCGGACAGCCCACGCGGCCCGGTGCTGTCCACGACGAGCACGCCGGCGGGCGCCGCCGCGCGCAGTGCGCGCGACAGCTCCGGGGCGTGGTCGACGACGAGCACCACCTCGTCGTCCGGGCCGTCGCACTGGCGCCGGGCCTCGGCCAGCGCGGCCAGCACCGAGGCGGTGCGCTGCTCCGTGTAGGCGCAGACGACCACGGCCACGGCGGGGGCGGGCTGCGTCGCGTCAGGGGTGGCGGCCACGGCGGGACTCCTCGGGTGGTCGAGGAGGCTGCGCCGGCGGAAGGGCCGGACGGGGTCAGCCGCCCCTCCCCCGAAGATGCGGCACCGGCGGGCGCGACTGGAGCGCGAAAGGGTGACCGCGCGGTCACCCAGCGCGTCAACGACCCGATCGGCCCACTCTCAGGAGCACCCCGCGCAGCAGGCGCACGACCTTGCCGGACTCCCGCGCGTAGCCGTCGAGGCGGCGGTCCTGGAACCGTCCGCACTCGCACAGGCCGCAGTCCGCCCCTCGCCGGTAGTGCTCGTGCGCCAGCCTCTGGTGCCCGCACCGGGCGCAGGGCGTCGAGCCGCGGTTCTCGCTCACCGGGCAGAACGTACCGCGCCGGCGCGCTGGGCCGGCGCTGCGACGCGGGGGCCCCGGGGTCCGGGCGGCGTCAGTACCAGTCGGTGGCCTGGCTGTGGGCCCACGCCCGGCACGGCGTGCCGTAGACCGCTGCGATGTAGTCGACCCCCCAGGCCACCTGGACGCGCGGGTCCTCGCGCCAGCCCTCGCCGTGGGAGGCCATCTTCTCCCCCGGCAGCGACTGCGGGATGCCGTAGGCGCTGGAGGTGGGGTTGTCCGCCCACCACTTCCAGCCGGACTCCTTGGTCCACAGCCTGTCGAGGCAGGCGAACTGCTCCGCGCCCCACCCGCGCGCGGCCACCAGCGGCGCCGCCACGGCCCGCGGGTCGGCCTGCGCCGCCGCCAGCTCGGCGGCCGCGGCCTCGGCGGCGCGCTGGTCCTGCGCGCTCTGGACGGCGGCGCGGGCCTGCGCGGCGGAGACGCCCGCGGCGCGCTGGTGGGCCGCCGTGTCGACGTCGTCGGCGGCCTGCTGCACCTGCAGCTCGGCCACGCGCTGCTGGGCGCGGGCGACGGCGTCGTCGCCGGCGGTCGGCGCGCCCTGCCCGGAGGTGGGCCCCGCGGGGTCCTCGGAGGGGCCCCCGGCGGTCGGGTCGGCCGCGGAGAGGCGGTCCTGGCTGCGGCTGGCGGACCCACCGCGCTCGCTGACCAGCTCGGCCTGCAGCGCCACGACCTCCGGGGAGGCGGCGGCCGCCTGCTGCTGCGCGGCGGCCGCTCCCTCCACCGGGACCGAGCCGGCGGCGCGCCACACCTGCGCCACCCGCTGCGCGGTCGTCTCGCGGGCCGCGGCCTGGGTGGCCTCGGTCTTGGCGGGGCCGACCAGGGAGGCGCCCGTCGCGGTGAGCACGACGGCTCCGGCGGCCGCCGCACCGGCTGCCAGGCGCAGCGGGGACGGCGTCGCGCGACGGGCCGCGACGGCGCGGTGGGCAGCACGACGACGACGGGGGTGGAGCACTCAGGACCTTCCGGGCGGCGCACCTCGCACGCGGCGCGCAGGAGTGCCCCGGGTGGTCCGCTGGGACCCGGGGGAAGGGCGGGCCTGGTGCGAGGACGCGAGGCCGTGCGCTCAGCACCTGCGCGGCGGCAGGGTGGACGTCCGACGGACCCGGAGCTCTGTCGGGCTCCGACAGTGCCATCCGGGAGCCGGGTCTGTCCAGGATCGCCCGGGTTGGCCCGTCCGGGCTACCGTCTCCGCCACGCAGGGTGGCGGGACGGCGCCCGAGCGTGGTGGAGCCGTCAGACGTCGAGGACGTCCATCATCTCCGTGACCAGCGCCGCCACCGGCGAGCGCTCGGAGCGGGTGAGGGTGACGTGCCCGAACAGCGGGTGCCCCTTGAGCGCCTCGATGACGGCGGCCACGCCGTCGTGCCTGCCCACCCGCAGGTTGTCGCGCTGGGCGACGTCGTGGGTGAGGACCACGCGAGAGTTCTGGCCGATGCGCGAGAGCACGGTGAGCAGCACGTTGCGCTCCAGGGACTGCGCCTCGTCGACCACCACGAAGGCGTCGTGCAGGCTGCGCCCCCGGATGTGGGTCAGCGGCAGGACCTCCAGCAGCCCGCGCGCCATGACCTCCTCGACCACGGCGGGGCTGACCAGCGCGCCGAGGGTGTCGAAGACGGCCTGGGCCCAGGGGTTCATCTTCTCGGCCTCGGAGCCGGGCAGGTAGCCCAGCTCCTGGCCGCCCACGGCGTACAGGGGCCGGAAGACCATGACCTTGCGGTGCTGGCGGCGCTCCATGACCGCCTCCAGGCCGGCGCACAGCGCCAGCGCGGACTTGCCGGTGCCGGCGCGCCCGCCCAGGGAGACGATGCCCACCGAGGGGTCCAGGAGCAGGTCGACGGCGATCCGCTGCTCGGCGCTGCGGCCGTGCACCCCGAAGACCTCGCGGTCGCCCTTGACCAGGCGCACCTGCTTGTCAGCGCCGACCCGGCCCAGCGCCGACCCGCGCGGGGAGAGCAGCACCAGCCCGGTGTGGCAGGGCAGCCCGCGCGCCGGCTCGAGGTCGAGCACGCCGTCGTCGTAGAGCTCCTGCACCTGCTCGGTGGTGGCGTCGAGCTCCACCACGCCGGTCCAGCCGGTGTCGACGGGCCCGGAGGCCACGTACTCCTCGGCGTCCAGGCCCACGGCGGAGGCCTTGACGCGCATCGGGAGGTCCTTGCTGACCACGGTGACGCTGCGGCCCTCGTGCGCGAGGTTGGCGGCCACCGCGAGGATCCGGCTGTCGGCGTCCCCGAGGCGGAAGCCGTCGGGCAGGCCGGCGGGGTCGGTGTGGTTCAGCTCGACGACCAGGCTGCCGCCGTCCTCGCCCACGGGCACGGGCGCGTCCAGGCGGCCGTGCCGAACGCGCAGGTCGTCCAGCAGGCGCAGCGCGGCGCGGGCGAAGTAGCCCAGCTCGGCGTGGTGCCGCTTGCCCTCCAGCTCGGTGATGACGACCACCGGCAGGACGACCTCGTGCTCGGCGAAGCGCAGCAGCGCGCGCGGGTCGGCGAGCAGGACGGAGGTGTCGAGCACGAAGGTGCGCACCCTCGGCGCCGGGGCGGGCGCCGGTGAGGGGTCGGGCTGCTGGACGGCCGAGGCGTCGCTCACGGGCACGACGCTAGCCCCGCATCCCGCGGGCGCGCGGGAGGACGACGACGAACGCCCGCACGGGCGTCCCCCGCCCGGCCCCCGCTCAGCTGCCGTAGCGGCGCTCGCGCTGCTCGTAGGAGCGCAGGGCGCGCAGGAAGTCGACCCTGCGGAAGTCGGGCCAGTAGGCCTCGCAGAAGTAGAACTCGCTGTGGGCGCTCTGCCACAGCAGGAACCCCGAGAGCCGCTGCTCCCCGGAGGTCCGGATGACCAGGTCGGGGTCGGGCTGGCCGGCGGTGTAGAGGTGCTCGGCGATGTGCTCGACGTCGAGCACCTCCACCAGCTCCTCCAGGGAGGTGCCGCGGCTGGCGTGCTCGGCGAGCAGCGAGCGCACGGCGTCGGCGATCTCGCGCCGACCGCCGTAGCCGACGGCCACGTTGACGTGCAGGCCGGTGTGCCCGCCGGTGTCGCGGGCGGCGTCTTCCAGCACGCAGCGCGTGCTCGGCGGGAGGAGGTCGAGGGCCCCCACCGGGTGCACCCGCCAGCGGCCGTCGCGGGCGAGGCGGTCGACGGTGTCCTCGATGATGGCCAGCAGCGGCTCCAGCTCGGCGGGGGGCCGGGTGAGGTTGTCGGTGGAGAGCATCCACAGCGTCACCACCTGGACGCCGACCTGCTCGCACCACTCGGTGAGCTCCAGCACCTTGTCGGCGCCGGCCTGGTGCCCCGAGCGGGAGTCGAAGCCCGCCTCGCGCGCCCAGCGGCGGTTGCCGTCGAGGATCACCGCGACGTGCTGGGGCGCGCGGGTGCGGCCGACAGAGGCCGCGAGGCGGCGCTCGTAGCCGCGCTCGAGCACCGCGCGCACCGGTGCGCGCAGGCGCCGGAGGCGGGGGGCCACCCAGCTCCTGGCGCGCTGCACCCGGACGAGCGCGCGCGAGCCCACCCCGCCGTCCGCTGCGACCACGACCGCCTCCCGTCCTGCCCGTGGCGAGCCTAGGCGGTGCTCAACCCAGCACCGCTGCAGCCCTGGCGGCGGTGAAGCCGTGCCCGGTGGCGGAGTTGGTGCACACCATGCCGTCCCTCGTGCTGGTGCACGTCAGCGGCTCCATGACGATCGAGGAGCCGTACTCCAGCGGTGGGGCGCCCCCGTCGGCGACCGCGTCACCGACGCACAGGTGCTGGGCCTCGCCACCGCCCACGCCGACGCTGCCGAAGCCGTCCTCACCGCCGCCCCACCTGCCCTCGCAGCCGCCCTTCGGCTCCGGCACCGACCAGCTCGTCTCGCCCAGGTCGCAGCGGGCGTACGGCGTGGAGCCCTGCACCGGCGCCAGGTAGCAGGAGATGTTGCCGGTCGGGGAGGTGAAGGTGGTCATCGAGGTCACCACCGTGGTGCTCGGGGTGCCGCCGGGGGTGGCGGCCCCGGTCTCGGCGGGCGGCGCCGGCGAGGGGGCGGCCGCCGGGGCCGCTGGGGCCGCGGCGCTGCTGGCGGGCGCGGCACCCGCTTCCTGCGCTTCGCCGCTGCACCCGGCCAGCAGCGCCGCGCCCGCCAGCAGGGCCGTGGCGGCCAGCGCACCGCGCAGGGCGCTGGCTCGCGGCCGGTCGGGGACGGTGGGACGGGTGGGGCGGCTCACCGCTCCATCGTGGGGCGACCGGGCGCGCGCCACGGCGGAACCGGGCATCTCGCCCGGCCGCGCTCAGGCGCAGGTGCGCAGCGCCAGCCCCGGCAGCACGCGGTCGGGGTCGGGCCCCACCGCGTCGGAGTTCTCGGCGTACACGGCGCGCCAGCGGGCGTCGACGTCGGCGTCGCTCGCCCCGGGCCCCAGCTGGGCCGCGGCCAGCGACCACAGGGAGTCACCGGTGGCGACCACCACCTGGCACGCGGAGCCCTCGGTCGCCGCCGGCAGCTGCGAGGGCGAGACCGACGACTGCTGCGGGGCCCCGCTCGGCGGAGCGGGGGCGGGGCTGGCGGGGGCGGAGCTGGCGGGCGCTGGGCTGGACGGCGCGAGGCTGGACGGCGCCGAGCTGGCGGGCGCCGAGCTGGCGGGCGCCGAGCTGGACGGCGCAGCCGTCGTCGCCGGAGGCGGCGCGGTGGGTGAGGGCGCCCCCTGCGGCGCCGCGCCGGTGCTGGCCGGAGGCCGCCCGGCCCCGGCGGCAGCACCGGCGGCGTCGTCGGCCCGCGCCAGCACGAGCACCACCAGGGCGGGGGCCGCCGAGACCGCTGCCAGGCCCACCAGCGCCGCGAGCGGCACGAGCGCCCTGCGGCCGCGCTTCGCGGTCGCGGAGGGGGCCCCGGAGGCGGGGACGCTGACGAGCACCTGCGGCGGGGAGGGGGGGCGCAGCGCGGCGTGGCTGGCCAGCACCACGGCGGCGAGCAGGCCCACGACGGCCAGGAGACCCGTCAGGCGCAGCGCCAGCAGCCACCCGCCGGCCAGCGCGTCGGCGCGCCAGGCGACCAGCGCCACGAGCGCCAGCAGCGCCACCGCCGACCCGCCGGCGACGCGCCAGGCCCGTGAGTCCACGCCACCTCCGAGCTCCTCCCGGGCGGCTCGGAGCCGCCGGGCGGTCGGCACGGCGCCGACCGCCCGTCACTCTAGGTGCGGGGCAGGTCCGAGGTGCCGGGTTCGTCCCGGTCCGCCGCGGGCTCGCGGCGTCGCCCGTCGGGGCGGTCGACGGGCACCTCCCCCGGTGGCACCTCGCGGGCCTCGCCCTGCACGACGTCGTGCCCGGGGGTCAGCCCGGCACCCCCGCTGCCGGCGCCGCCGCGCTGCGGAGGGTCCAGGGACCTGTCGCGCAGCTGCTCCTGGCGCGCCCGCTCGGCCGACTCCTCGAGCACCGCGCGGTGGCGGATCCGGCGCATGCGGTGGACGAGGTTGACGATCAGCAGGATGGAGACGACCACGACGGCCGCCGTGGCCAGGAAGCCGATGACCCCCGGGGTGACGGTGTCCGGGTCGAGCTCGCGGGGTCCGTCCGGCACGGGGTTGGGGCCCAGCCCGCCGGCCAGCACCGTCCCGCCCGCCAGCACCGTCCCGGCGAGCAGCGCGGTCCCGCTGAGCACGCTCACGCCGCGCTGCCGGCTGCCAGGTGCTCGCGGACGCCGGTGAACAGGTCGTCCTCGACCTCGCCGTCGGCGAGCGGGGGCAGGGCGACGCGCGAGCGGGCCAGCTCGAAGTCCTCCGTGGGCCACAGCCGGGCCTCCAGGTCGCGCCCGGCGGCGAACCAGAACCCGTCGGGGTCGATCTGGGTGGCGTGCGCCAGCAGGGCGGCGTCGCGCTGGGCGAAGAAGTCGGCCACCGGCACCCGCGTGGTGACGGGGCGCTCCTCGCGCTCCTCCCAGCGCTTCATCCACTCGGTGTAGGGCGACTCCCCGCGCTCGCGCAGCAGGTGCTCGTGGATCGCCGTGATCCGGCCGCGGGACATCGTGTTGTAGTAGAGCTTCAGCGGGGTCCACGGCTCGCCCTCACCGGGGTAGGCCGAGGCGTCGCCCGCGGCGTCGAAGGCCGCCACCGAGACCCTGTGGCACATGATGTGGTCGGGGTGGGGGTAGCCGCCGTTCTCGTCGTACGTCGTCATGACGTGCGGCCTGAAGCGGCGGACCACGCGGACGAGCGCCTCGGCGGCCACGTGCACCGGCTCCAGGGCGAAGCAGCCCTCCGGCAGCGGCGGCAGCGGGTCCCCCTCGGGCAGGCCCGAGTCGACGAAGCCGAGCCACTCGTGCTGCACGCCGAGGGCGGCGGCGGCCGCGGCCATCTCCTCACGCCGGACCTGGGAGATGTCGCGCAGCACGCGGGGGTCGTCGGCGAGCCGGGGGTTGAGGATCGAGCCGCGCTCCCCGCCGGTGCAGCTGACCACCAGCACCTCGACGCCCTCGGCGACGTACCGGGCGCAGGTGGCGGCGCCCTTGCTCGACTCGTCGTCGGGGTGGGCGTGGACGGCCATGAGCCGCAGCGGCTCGGCGGGGCGGGGCAGGGGACTGCTCACGGGAGGGGACCTCCGGGCGGGTGGGTGGGGGACAATCATCGCGCACGCCCGTCCAGGCCCAGGAGCAGCACCGCGTGAGCAGCGCCCAGCAGTCCGCCCCGACCCCGCCGGTCCGTCCCGCCGGGCGGTACGGGGACCGAGGTCCCGTGCGCCGGCGGGTGCGGCTGGTGGTCTCGGTGGCGCTGGGCCTGGCGCTGGCGGCGTGGGCGGTCTGGGCCGGGCTGGGCAGCGCCTCCGGCCACGTGCAGGCCGACGAGCAGAGCTACCAGGTGGTCGACGACTCCACGGTCGTCGTGGTCTTCAGCGTGGCCAAGCCCGCCGAGGCGGAGGTGGTGTGCCGCGTGCAGGCGCTCAGCTCCACCTCGGCCGTGGTGGGGCTGCAGGAGGTGCCGGTCACCGCCGGTGACGGAGCGTCCAGCGTCCACCGGGTCACCGTCAGGACCCAGCAGCGGGCGGTCACGGGCGTGGTGGACGCTTGCCGGCCCGCCTGACCGGCGGCTGAGCGGTCGACCGAGCGGCCGACCGGCGGGCCCGCCGGTGGGCGGGCCCGACAGCGCACCGCTGGTAGCCTCGACGTTTCCGCGCTCCACGCCGGCCAGCGTCGTCCTGGTGGAGCACACCCCTGGGACCGACCGAGGAGGACCGGTGTCCGACACCACGCCCGCCACCACCTGGCTGACGCAGGAGGCGCACGACCGCCTCCAGGCCGAGCTCGCCCACCTGACCGGGCCGGGCCGGCTCGAGATCACCCAGCGCATCGACGCCGCCCGCCAGGAGGGCGACCTCAAGGAGAACGGCGGCTACCACGCCGCCAAGGACGAGCAGGGCAAGATGGAGGCCCGCATCCGCCAGCTCGAGCAGCTGCTGCGCGAGGCCCAGGTCGGCCAGGCGCCGGCCGCCGCCAGCGGGGTGGTCGCCCCCGGCACCGTGGTCTCCGCCACCGTCAACGGCAGCATGAAGATGCGCTTCCTGCTGGGCAGCCGCGAGGCCGTGGGCACCACCGACCTGGACGTGTACAGCGAGCGCTCGCCCATCGGCTCGGCGGTGCTGGGCAAGAAGAAGGGCGACACCGCCAGCTACACCGCTCCCAACGGCAAGGAGCTGTCCGTCGTCGTCGACGACGTCGAGGCCTACGCCGGCTGACTCCTGCGCCCCGCGAGCAGGCGCCCCGCCCCACCGGGCGGGGCGCCTGCTCGCGTCAGCGGGCGGCCGACCGCTTGAACTGCCGCGTGGCCAGGGGCAGGAACACCGCCACCAGCAGCAGCGACCAGCCCAGGGTGTAGAGCACCGGGTGCTGCAGCGACCAGGCGGTGCTGGTGTCGTTGAGGGAGGGGTTGCCGAACAGGTCGCGGCTGGCCTGCGTCACCGCGGAGACCGGGTTCCAGTCGGCGATGGTGCGCAGCACGGCGGGGAACCCCTGCGTGGGCACGAAGGTGTTGGCGATGAAGGTCAGCGGGAAGATCACGATGAAGCTGACGTTGTTGAAGACCTCGGGGCTGCGCACGAGGAGGCCCACGAGCGCCATCACCCAGGAGCACGCGTAGGCGAACAGCAGCAGGACGGCGAAGCCCGCGATCGCCTCCAGCGGGGAGGTGGTGATCCGCCAGCCCACGGCCAGGCCCGTCGCGGTCATGATGATGACGACCAGCACGTTGGTCACCACGTCGGAGGTGGTGCGTCCGACGAGCACCGCCGAGGGGGCGATGGGCAGCGAGCGGAACCTGTCGATGATCCCCTTCTGCATGTCGTCGGCCAGGCCGCTGCCGGTCACCGTGGCACCGAAGATCACCGTCTGGGCGAAGATGCCCGGCACCAGGAAGCTGGCGTAGCTGGTGCCCTCGGGCACGGGGATGGCGCTGCCGAAGACGTAGACGAACAGCAGGATGAACATGATCGGGGAGATGAGCGTGCCGACCAGCAGGTCTGGCACGCGCCGCACCTTGATGAGGTTGCGCTGGGCGATGGTCGCCCCGTCTCCCACGGCTGACAGCCAGGTGCTCACGCCCGGACCTCCTGCGGCTCGTCGGTGGTGTCGGAGGAGTCGGTGCGCCGCCCGGTGAGGGTGAGGAAGACGTCGTCCATGGTGGGGCGCCGCGTGCCGGCGTCGGTGAGGTGCACGCCCTCGGCCTCCAGGCGCGCGAGCAGCCGCACCAGCACGGCGGCGCCGCCCTCCACGGGAGCCGTCAGGCGGCGGGTGTGCTGCTCGACCTCGACGGGGCCGACGGCGACCTCGGCCAGCAGGGAGCGGACCGCCTCCACGTGGGCGGCCTGGTCGACCACGAGCTCGATGCGCTCGCCGCCGACCTGCGCCTTCAGCTGGTCGGACGTGCCGCGCGCGATGGCCCGGCCGTGGTCGATGACCACGATGTCGTCGGCCAGGAGGTCGGCCTCCTCCAGGTACTGCGTGGTGAGGACGACGGTGGTGCCGCCGCGGACCATGCCCTGCAGCAGCTCCCACATGTCGGCGCGGCTGCGGGGGTCCAGGCCCGTGGTCGGCTCGTCGAGGAAGAGCACCGGGGGGTCGTTCACCAGCGCCCCGGCCAGGTCCAGGCGGCGGCGCATGCCGCCGGAGTAGCCCTTGACCGGCCTGTCGGCGGCGTCGGTGAGGCTGAAGAGCTCGAGCAGCTCGCGCGCCCGCTGGGAGGCCCGGGCGGCGCCGAGGTGGTACAGCTGCCCGACCATCCGGAGGTTCTCGAAGCCGGTGAGGTACTCGTCGACGGCGGCGTACTGGCCCGAGACGCCGATGCGCCGCCTCACCTCCTGCGGGTCGCGCAGCACGTCGACCCCCGCCACGCGCGCCTCCCCCGCGTCGGGGACCAGGAGCGTGGTGAGGATGCGCACGGTGGTCGTCTTGCCGGCCCCGTTGGGGCCGAGCAGGCCGAGCACGGTGCCCTCGGGCACCTCCAGGTCGACCCCGTCCAGGGCGCGGGTCACCCCGCTGCCCCGGCCCGCCCTGCCGTAGGTCTTCACCAGTCCCCTGGCCCTCACCGCCAGCCCCTGGCCGGCGGTCGCCGTCATGCTGCGCTCCGCGTCACGAGCGGCACGGTAGGGCCCGGCACCGACAGCGGTCGTCCCCGACGCACCTGTTCAGCCGACGTGCACCTCGTAGCCGGCGCGGCGCAGCGCCGCGACCACGCCCTCGGCGTGCGCCGGTCCCTGGGTCTGCAGGCGCAGGTCCACCTCGACCTCGTCGACGGCGGCCCGCTCCGAGGTGCGCCCGTGGCCCACGTCGATGACGTCGGCGCCCACCTCGGCCACGAGCGCGAGCAGGGCGGCCAGCGCCCCGGGCCGGTCGGGCACCCGGCGCACGGACAGCGTGAGGAAGCGCCCGGCGGCGGCCATGCCGTGGCGGATCACGCGCATGAGCAGCAGCGGGTCGACGTTGCCGCCGGAGACGACCACGCCCACGGGCGGCTCGTAGGCCGTCGGGTCGGCCATGAGCGCCGCCACGCCCACCGCTCCCCCGGGCTCGACCACGAGCTTGGCGCGCTCGAGCAGGAGCAGCAGGGCGCGGGAGACGTCCTCCTCGCTGACGGTGACGACGTCAGAGGGCGCCAGCAGGGTGCTCACCACCGAGAAGGGCACGTCCCCGGGCCTGGCGACGGCGATGCCGTCGGCCATGGTCGACATGCGCTCCAGCGCCACCGGGCGCCCGGCCGCCAGCGAGCCGGGCCACGCGGCGGCCTGCGCGGCCTGGACCCCGACCACGCGGACGCCCGGCGCCGCGTGCGCCAGCGCCGCCGCCACGCCGGCCAGCAGCCCGCCGCCGCCCAGGCAGACGAGCACCGTGCGCAGGCCCGCCACCTGCTCGGCGAGCTCCAGGCCCACCGTGCCCTGCCCGGCCACCACGTCGGGGTGGTCGAAGGGGTGCACCAGCACCGCCCCGGTCCGCTCCACGTGCTCGCGGGCGGCCACGAGCGCCTCGTCGACGGTCGCGCCGGCCAGCTGCACGCGAGCGCCGTAGCGGCCGGTGGCCTCCAGCTTGGGCAGCGAGGCCCCCACGGGCATGAACACGGTGGCGGGGGCGCCCAGCTCGCGCGCGGCGATGGCGACGCCCTGCGCGTGGTTGCCGGCGCTCGCCGCGACCAGGCCGCGGCGCCGCTCGGCCTCGGACAGCCGCGCCGCCCGCACGTAGGCGCCGCGGACCTTGAAGGACCCGCCGCGCTGGAGGTTCTCGCACTTGAGGTGCACCGGGCCGCCGACGAGGTCGGACAGGGCGCGGCTGCGCACCACGGGGGTGAGGCGCGCGACGCCGTCCAGCAGCGGGCGGGCCGCCAGCACGTCGTCGCCGCCCACCGGCGGCACCGCGGTCACTGCGGCGCGCCCTCCCCCGCGCGGGCGTCCAGCCGCCCGGAGGCGGGCGCGGAGCCCTCCTCGCGGGCCCGCCGGGCGGCGGCCTCGTCGGCGTCGCGCCGCTGCTCGTCGGACGTGGTGCCGTCGTCCTGCCCCTCGTCGTCGCCGGCCTCGTCGTCGCCCTCGTCGTGGAAGTGCTGGACCAGGCCCTTCGGCAGTGCGGCGTCACCGCGCACGAGGTAGGTGACCACGGTGTTGGTCACGGCGATGACCGGCACGGCGAAGAGCACCCCGGGGATGCCCGCCAGGGTGGCGCCGGCGGTGATGGCCACGAAGACCGCCAGCGGGTGCACCGCCACGGCCTTGCCCAGCAGGATCGGCTGCAGCACGTGGCTCTCCAGCTGCTGCACCGCCAGCACCACGGCGAGCATGCCGAGGGCCACCGCCGGGCCCTGCGCGACGAGGCCGACCAGCACCGCCACGGCGCCGGTGACCACCGCGCCGACGATGGGCACGAAGGCGCCCAGGAAGACCAGCACGGCCAGCGGCACCGCGAGCGGGATGCCGAGGAAGAAGGCGCCCAGGCCGATGCCGATCGCGTCGACGGCCGCGACGACGATCGTCGCCCGCACGTACGAGGTCAGCGTGACCCAGCCGCGGTGCATGGCCTCGTCGAAGGGGCGCTCGGCGGGGCCGGGGAGCAGGCGCACCAGCCACGACCAGACCCGGCGCCCGTCCCAGGTGAGGAAGATGGTGAAGAACAGCACGAGGAAGGAGCCGGTGAGCAGGGTGGCGGCCGTGCCGCCCACGGCCACCGCACCGCTGACGATCGAGTCGCTGTTGTCCTGCAGGGCCTGCCGGGCCTGGGTGATGTAGTCGTTGACCTGCCCGTTCGACAGGCCCAGCGGCCCGTCGGACAGCCACGTCTGCAGCGTGGAGATGCCCTGCGACGCCTGGTCGGCGAGGTCGTCGAAGCCGTAGACGATCTGCGTGACCACCAGCGTGAATAGCCCGACGATGAGGGCGATCCCCAGCAGCATGCTCACCAGCGTGGCCAGCACGCGCGGCCACCCGTGGCGGTCCAGGAAGTCGACGGTGGGCACCAGGAGCGCGACGAACAGCAGCGCGACGAACAGCGAGACCGTGAGCTCGGAGAAGTAGGCGAGCACCCGGCCGAGGCCGTACAGGACGGCGGCGACCAGCGCGAGGCGCCAGGCCCAGGCGGCCGCCACCCGCACCGGGAACGGGACGGCGTCGGCAGCCGTGCGCTCCGCGCGCGGGGTGCGGGTCAGTCGGCTCTGGGTGGGCACGCCCGCCAGTGTGGCCGCGCGCTCAGCCGAGTGCGCGGTCGAGGTCCCCGACGAGGTCGTCGAGGTCCTCCAGGCCCACCGAGAGGCGCACGAGGTCGTCGGGGACCTCCAGCGCGGAGCCGGCCACCGAGGCGTGGGTCATCGCCGCCGGGTGCTCGATGAGGGACTCCACGCCGCCCAGGGACTCGGCGAGGGTGAACACCCGGGCGCGCTCGCACACCTGCAGCGCCTTCTCGCGCGAGCCGACGCGGAAGCTGACCATGCCGCCGCCGCGGCGCATCTGCTTCGCCGCGACGTCGTGGCCGGGGTGGCCCTCCAGCCCGGGGTGCAGGACCTGGGTGACGGCCGGGTGCTCGGACAGCCACGCCGCCACGGCCGCGGCGGAGTCGCAGTGGCGCTCCATGCGCACCGCGAGGGTCTTCAGCCCGCGCAGCACGAGCCAGGCGTCGAAGGCGCCGGCGACGGCGCCCATGGCGTTCTGGTGGAAGCCGACGGCCTCGGCGACGGCGTCGAGGTGCTCGCCGTGGCCGACCACGAGGGCGCCGCCGACGACGTCGGAGTGGCCGCCGCAGTACTTCGTGGTCGAGTGGACGACGACGTCGGCGCCGAGCGCCAGGGGCTGCTGCAGGTAGGGGGTGGCGAAGGTGTTGTCGACGGCGAGCAGCGCGCCGGCCTCGTGGGCGACGGCGGCGAGCGCGCCGATGTCGCCGACGGTGAGCAGCGGGTTGGTGGGCGTCTCGGCCCACACGAGCTTGGTGCGCCCGGGCCGGACGGCGGCGGCCACGGCGTCGGCGTCGGAGATGTCGGCGGGGGTGTGCTCCACGCCCCAGCGGCCCAGCACGCGGGCGATGAGCCGGTAGGTGCCGCCGTAGGCGTCGTCGGGGACGACGACGTGGTCGCCCGGGGCGAGCACGGCGCGCAGCAGGGTGTCCTCGGCGGCCAGGCCGGAGGCGAAGGCGTAGGCCGAGCGCCCGCCCTCCAGGGAGGCCAGGCACTCCTGCAGGGCGTCGCGGGTGGGGCTGGCCGAGCGGGAGTACTCGTAGCCCGAGCGCAGGCCGCCGACGCCGTCCTGCTTGTACGTGGTGGACACGCTGATCGACGGGATCACCGCACCGGTGCGCGGGTCGGGCTCGGAGCCCGCGTGGATGGCCCGGGTGGAGAAGCCCGCGCCGGACCAGTCCGCGGGGGCGGTGCTGCCGGGGACGCCGTGGCTGCCGGGGACGTGCTGCTCGCTCACGCGGTCGAGGCTACGGCCCCGGGCGGACGGGCCCGCGCCGTCGTCGTCCTCGTGCTCCTGCGCGGGATGGATCGCGTGCGACGGGGCGTTGAGCACAGGAGAACCCGAGCCTCAGGAGGAAGCGCATGGCCCTGTTCGGCAGCTCGCTGAAGTCCCGCATGGTGACCCGCGAGGAGGCGCTGCCCGGCCGCGACGTCCGCCCCTACCCCGTCCCGACCCACCACGCCGTGCTCGGCACGCCGCTGGAGGGTCCGTGGCCCGAGGGCACGCAGGTGCTCTACGTGGCGATGGGCTGCTTCTGGGGCGCCGAGCGCACGTTCTGGCGCCAGCCGGGCGTGGTGACCACCTCGGTGGGCTACACGGGCGGCTTCACGCCCAACCCCTGGTACGAGGAGACCGTGACCGGGCGCACCGGCCACACCGAGGCCGTGATGGTGGCCTACGACCCGTCGCAGACCTCGGCGGAGGCGCTGCTCAAGGTGTTCTGGGAGTCGCACGACCCCTCGCAGGTGAACCGGCAGGGCAACGACGTCGGCACCACGTACCGCTCGGCGGTCTACTGGACCACCGAGGAGCAGCGCGAGGCCGTGGAGCGCACGAAGGCCGCCTTCGAGCCGAGGCTGCGCGCCGCGGGCTTCGGCCCGGTCGCCACCGAGCTGCGCTCCTTCGAGGACGCCGGCCCGTACTACCTCGCCGAGGACTACCACCAGCAGTACCTGCACAAGGTGCCGAACGGCTACTGCGGCCTGGGCGGCACGGGCGTGTCCTGCCCTGTGGGCGTCGTCGGCGCCTGACCGCCTCCCCTCGTCGGGTGCAGGGTGGCCCCGGTCTCGTGGGACGAGACCGGGGCCACCCTGCACCCACCACGACTTAGACCAGCTCCCCCCAGGGCGGCACGCTGGCGCCCGTGACCTCGCACCCGCACGACCCACCCCCGGCGGCGCAGCCCGGGCACGACGTCGCCTGGTGGGATGCGAAGCACCGCGACCGCCCGGTCCACGACGGCGTGGACCCCTCGGTGCGCGCCGCGTGCCTGCCGCTCGCGCCGGGCCGGGCGGTCGACCTGGCGTGCGGGACCGGGCGCCACGCGCGGTGGCTGGCGCGGCGCGGCTGGGAGGTGGTCGGCATCGACTCCTCACCCGGCGGGCTGGAGGTGGCGGCGCGCGCCGCGCGGGCGCAGGGGCTGGCGGGGCGCTGCCGCTGGGTGGCCGCCGACGCTCGCGCGTGGCAGCCGAAGGGGCAGGTCGCGCTCGTCGTGGTGGCGTTCGTGGCGCTCCCCCGGCTGGTCGAGCGCACGGCGCGGTGGCTGGCGCCGGGCGGGCGCGTCGTCGTCGTCGGGCACGCCCTCGGCAACGCCGTGCGCGACGTCGGCGGCCCGCGCGACCCGCGGCTGCTCCACGACGTGGCGGCGCTGCGCGAGGGCGCGCGAGCGGCGGGCCTGCGGGTGCGCGTGGCGGCGGAGGTGGAGCGCCCGGTGGTCGGGGACGACGGCGGGCGCCGGGTCCAGCTCGACGCGGTGCTCGTGGCCGACAGGTCCTGAGCCGTCCGGCGCCCGGAGACGACGGAGGCCGGAGACGACGGAGGCCGGAGACGACGGAGGCCCTGCACCTCAGCGGGTGCAGGGCCTGGAGCGCGCGTCGGGTCCGGCGGCCTCGGGGCCGCCGGCCGGGCTCAGCGGTTGACCGAGGCCGGGGGGACGGAGGGCAGCACGACGCCCCAGCCGTCGTGGCTGCGGGGGGCCGGGCGGGCGCCGTAGCCGTCAGCGTCGATGACGCGGGCGAGGGCGTAGACGGCGCCGAGGGCGAGGAGGGACAGGGTCAGGGTCAGCAGGAGGACCGTCATGCATCAATGATCGGGCATTATTGGACTGAAGGCACCAGGCCAATCTAGAAACAGTGGCCTGAACTGCTCCGTTCGTGTCTGCGGTGGCCTCTAGACGCCCCCGTGAGTGACCTGCGCCACTTCCACGACCAGGCCAATCGTGGGACAGTGGCCTGGTGACGACGAGCACCGGGCCGATCAGCACCGTCGGGCAGGCCGGCAGCACCTCCGCCGCGCGCCTGGCCGAGCTCATCGGCGCCGGCACCCTGCACCCGCCGATGTACGCCAGCCTGGCCAGCGGCATCCAGGGCCTGGTCAGCGACGGCCGCCTGGGGGTGGGGGTGCGCCTGCCCGCCGAGCGCGACCTCGCCGCCGCCCTCGGCGTCAGCCGCGTCACCGTCTCAGCCGCCTACGGCCGCCTGCGGGAGGCCGGCTGGGCCGACGCCCGCCAGGGCTCGGGCACGTGGACCCAGCTGCCCGCGACCAGCGGCGTCGTCGCCGCCTGGGTGCCCGGCAGTGCGCGGGAGGGGGTGCTCGACCTGTCCTACGCCGCCCCGCCCGGCCCGCCGGAGGTCGCCGAGGCGTACGCCCAGGCGCTCACCGAGCTGCCCCGCCACCTCGGCGGCCACGGCTACACCCCCCTCGGCCTGGGCGAGCTGCGCGCCCGTGTCGCCGACCGGTACACCGCCCGGGGCCTGCCCACCACCCCCGAGCAGGTGCTGGTCACCTGCGGCGCCGGCGGTGCCGTCAGCGCGGCGCTGCGCGCCGTCCTGGGCGCCGGGGACCGCCTCGTGGTGGAGCACCCGGTGTGGCCCAACGCCCTCGACGTCGCCCGCGAGCTGCGGGCCCGCCTCGTCCCCGTGCCCCGCGACCTCGCCTCGGGCCCCGCCTTCGTCACCGCGGCCCACCGGGCGGCGCGCCAGACCTCCGCCCGGGCCCTGTACGTCTGCCCGGACTTCTCCAACCCCACCGGGGCCACCCTGTCCGAGGGCGACCGGCGCTCGCTGCTGGTCTCCATGCAGCAGCAGGAGGTGGCCGTGGTCGCCGACGAGGCCCTCGCCGACCTGGCGCTGGACGGGCAGGCGCCGCCGCCGCCCCTGGCCGCCTCCGGCAGGCCGGGCGCGGTGCTGAGCGCCGGCTCGATCAGCAAGGCCGTGTGGGCGGGGGTGAGGGTCGGGTGGCTGCGCGCCGAGCCCGACGTCGTCGCCCGCGCCGCCGCGGCGGCCTCCCGCGACCACGGGTCCTTCTCCCTGGTCGACCAGCTCGCCGCCTGCGCCCTGCTCGACGTCTACGACGGCGTCGCGGCCCGGCGCCGCGTGCAGCTGCGCACCCAGCGCGACGCGCTCGTGGCGGCCCTGCGCGAGCACCTGCCCGACTGGGAGGTGCCGGTGCCGCCGGGCGGGCAGTCCCTGTGGGTCCACCTGCCGCCGGGCACGTCGTCCTCGGTGCTGGTCGACACCGCCGAGCAGCTGGGCCTGCGGCTGGCCACCGGCTCCCGCTTCGGCGCGGGCCACGCCTTCGACGACAGGCTGCGGCTGCCCTTCACCGCCCCGGTGGCGGACCTGCAGCGCGCCGTGGAGCTGCTGGTCGAGGCCAGCAGCGCCAGCGCCGGGCGGTCCCCCGCCGCGCCCCGCCGCCACCTGGTCTGACCTGCACCGACAGTGGCACGACGGCGACGGCGGCGTTAGCGTCCGCGCCGTGAGCACCTCCGAGGCCGCTGGCACCACGGCCTTCGTCGACGCCGTCCGCGCCGCCTACGCCACCTCCGGTGCGGCGGTGCACCTCGGCGCGCTCGTCGTCGACGGCGCCGCGCACCCCGAGGCGCCGGTCCAGCTGCCGCTGTCCGTGCTCAACCGGCACGGCCTCGTGGCCGGCGCCACCGGCACCGGCAAGACCAAGACGCTGCAGCTGGTCGCCGAGCAGCTCAGCGCGCACGGGGTCCCGACCTTCCTCACCGACGTCAAGGGCGACCTGTCCGGCATCGCCCTGCCCGGCCAGGCCTCCGACCGGGTGACGTCGCGCGCCGCCGACGTCGGCCAGCGGTGGACGCCCGCCGGCTGCCCCACCGAGCTGCTCGCCCTGGGCGGCATCGGCACCGGCGTGCCCGTGCGCGCGACCATCACGAGCTTCGGGCCGGCCCTGCTGGCCCGTGTGCTCGACCTGTCGGAGGTGCAGTCCTCCTCCCTGGCGCTGGTGTTCCACTGGGCCGACCGGGCCGGCCTGCCGCTGCTCGACCTGGCCGACCTGCGCGCCGTCATCAGCCACCTCGTCTCCGCCGAGGGGAAGGCGGACCTGGAGGGCCTGGGCGGGCTGAGCAAGCAGACCGCCGGGGTGCTCCTGCGCGAGCTGCTCGCCTTCGCCGACGGCGGAGCCGACGCCTTCTTCGGCGAGCCGGAGCTGGACGTCCACGACCTGCTGCGCACCGTCCCCGCCGAGGACGGGACCGGCGGCGGCGAGCGCGGCGTCGTCTCCTGCCTGGAGCTGCCCGCCGTGCAGGGCCGCCCGGCGCTGTTCTCCACCTTCCTGCTGTGGCTGCTCGCCGAGCTCTTCGAGGAGCTGCCCGAGGTCGGGGACCTCGAGAAGCCGCGGCTCGTCTTCTTCTTCGACGAGGCGCACCTGCTCTTCACCGGCGCCAGCAAGGACTTCGTCGCCCAGGTCGCGCAGACCGTGCGGCTGGTGCGCTCCAAGGGCGTCGGCGTGGTCTTCGTGACGCAGAGCCCCACCGACCTGCCCCGGGAGGTGCTCGCGCAGCTCGGCTCCCGGGTGCAGCACGCGCTGCGCGCCTTCACCCCCGAGGACGCCAAGGCGCTGCGCGCCACCGCCTCGACGTACCCCAGGAGCGACCACTACGACGTGGAAGGGCTGCTCACCAGCGTCGGCACCGGTGAGGCCGTGGTCACGGTGCTGTCGGAGAGCGGCGTGCCGACGCCGGTGGCGTGGACGCGGCTGCGCGCCCCGCAGTCGCTCATGGCGCCGGCGCCGCAGGCCGAGCAGCAGCGCATCGTGGCCGCGTCACCGCTGCAGGCGGAGTACGGCACGCCGATCGACAGGGACTCCGCCTACGAGCGCCTCACCCGCAAGACCGCGGCGCCGCCGCGCGCGGCCGGGCAGCAGCGGGAGCCTTCGCCGTCGTCCCCCGAGCCCTCCCGGGTCCCGTCCCGGCGGAGGGCCGAGCCGGAGGAGCGCTCCGTGGTGGAACAGGTGCTCGGCTCCTCGGCGTTCCGCAGCTTCGCGCGGTCGGCGGCGTCGTCGCTGGGCCGCGAGATCACCCGCAGCATCTTCGGCGTCCGCCGGCGCTAGGCCCCTCCCTCAGCCGCAACCAGGCGCTCGGCTGCGGTTCCCACCCCCGCCGGAACCGCAGCCGGGCGCCCGGCTGCGGTCCGGGGAGGGGCGTCAGCGGCGGCGGGCGAGGAAGGCGAGCAGGTCGGCGCGGGTGACCACGCCGGCGGGCTTGCCGTCCACGGCGACGAGCACCGCGCGGGCGCTGCGCAGCTTCTCGCGCAGGTCGCCGATCGGCTCCCCGGCGCCGACCAGCGGCAGCGGGGCCGCCATGTGCTTGCTCACCGCGTCGGACAGCGACGCCGCTCCGGAGAACACCGCCTCCAGCAGGCCCTCCTCGGTGACCGAGCCGGACACCTCCCCGGCCATGACCGGCGGCTCAGCGCCCACCACGGGCATCTGGGAGACCTGGTACTCGCGCAGGATCTCGATGGCGTCGTGCACGGTCTCGGTGGGGTGGGTGTGCACGAGGTCGGGCAGGCGCCCGGACTTGCCGCGCAGCACGTCCCCGGCCGTGGCCCCGCCCACGGCGGCGGTGCCGGGCGCGTCGACGTCGAAGCCGTAGGAGCGCATCCACGCGTCGTTGAAGATCTTGCCGAGGTAGCCGCGGCCGGAGTCGGGCAGGAGGACGACGACGACGGCGTCGGCCGGCAGGTCCTTCGCGACGCGCAGCGCGCCCACCACGGCCATGCCGCACGAGCCGCCCACGAGCAGGCCCTCCTCGCGGGCCAGGCGCCGGGTCATGGCGAACGCCTCGGCGTCGGAGACGGCGACCACCTCGTCGGGCACCGACGGGTCGTAGGCCGGGGGCCACATGTCCTCCCCGACGCCCTCGACGAGGTAGGGGCGGCCGGTGCCGCCGGAGTAGACCGAGCCCTCGGGGTCCACGCCGACCACGCGGACGGGGCGGGCCGCGCCGTCCTCGGCGAGGCGGTCGCGGCTGGCGTCCTTGAGGTAGCGGCCGGTGCCGGTGATGGTGCCGCCGGTGCCGACGCCCGCCACGAAGTGGGTGATGCGGCCGTCGGTGTCCTTCCAGATCTCCGGGCCGGTGGAGGCGTAGTGGCTGGCCGGGCCCTCGGGGTTGGCGTACTGGTTGGGCTTCCAGCCGCCGGGGGTCTCCCGGGCCAGGCGGTCGGAGACCGAGTAGTAGCTCTCGGGGCTCTCGGGGGCCACGGCGGTGGGGCACACCACCACCTCGGCGCCGTAGGCCCTGAGCACGTCGCGCTTCTCCACGCCCACCTTGTCGGGGCACACGAAGATGCAGCGGTAGCCCTTGCGCTGGGCCACCAGGGCCAGGCCGACGCCGGTGTTGCCGCTGGTGGGCTCCACGATGGTGCCGCCGGGCTGCAGCTCACCGGAGCGCTCGGCGGCCTCGATCATCCGCTCGGCGATGCGGTCCTTCACCGAGCCGCCGGGGTTGAGGTACTCCACCTTCGCCAGCACCGTGGCGGCGATCCCCTCGGTGACGCGGCCCAGCTTGACCAGCGGGGTGCCGCCGATCAGGTCGACGATGCTCTCGGCGTACTGCACGCCCAGCATCCTCCCACCCGCCGGGTGGCCGTTCCCCCACGATCACCGTGATCATGGGGGATCGGCCATCCGGGGAGGCGCTCAGAGCGCGCGGCGCAGGGCCTCCAGGCGGTCGGCGGCGCGCACGAGGGCGGCGTCGTCGCCGGTCGCGGCGGCGGCGGTGAGCAGGTCGCGGCCCAGGACGGCCAGCTGGTCGCCCAGCGCCCTGTCGGCGAGCGCCGGCACGGACCGCGGCTCGCGGCCCTCGGCCGCCGCCGCGGCGTCCGCGAGCTCCTGCAGCGCGGGGCGCACGAGCTCGGCCGGAGCGGGCCGGCCCTCGCCGGCGGACCTGGACAGACGGGACGGGCCGAGCGCCGCCAGGCGGGTCAGGACCCGCCCGAGCTCGCGCTCGGCCCGTTCGTGCGGTGAGGTCACCGCGCCATGCTGTCAGTGCCGCTGGCGGCTACCGGTCAGTCGCCCGCCATGGAGCGGATGATCGACAGGATGCGCAGCATCTCGATGTACAGCCACACCAGCGTCACGGTCAGGCCGAACGCGGCGGTCCAGGCGTAGCGCGCCGGGATGCCGTTCTTCACGCCGGTCTCGATGAAGTCGAAGTCGAGCACGAGCGAGAGCGAGGCGAGCACCGCGCCGACCGCGCCGACGACGAGCCCGAGGCCGCCGGACCACAGGCCGAGGCCCTGGCCGAACATGGCGAAGACGAAGTTGATGAGGCAGAACACCGCGTAGCCCAGCACCGCGCCGATGAGGATGCGGCGGAACTTGGGCGTGGCCCGCACGGCGCCGCTGCGGTACAGCACGAGCATCACGGCGAAGACCGCGACGGTCGCGATGACCGCCTGCAGCGAGACGCTGCTGCCACCGAGGTACTGCGTGTCGATGAAGCGGCTCAGGCCGCCGATGAACAGGCCCTGCAGCGCGGCGTAGGCCAGGATCAGCGCCGGGCTGGGCTCGCGCTTGAAGGAGTTGACCAGGCCCAGCACCAGGCCGCCCAGCATGCCGACGATCATCAGCAGCGGGTTGCCGAGCAGGTAGCTCACGCCACCGACCACGACGACGGTGCCCAGCGTCATGCCGGACCGCATGATGACGTCGTCGTAGGTCATCCGGCCGGTCTCGGCGGGGCCCGCCGACGGCGCGGAGTACATCTCCTCCAGCGACGGCTGGCCGTACGAGGCGGTGCCCGCACGGCCGCGCGGGGCGGCGTCGAAGCCCGCGTACCCACCGCGCTTGAACTGCGGCGCGTTGCGCAGCGCCGGGTTGTTGCTCTCCATGCGCGTCCTTCCGAGGACAGGGACCGGCGAGCGCCGGTCTCCTGCGTCCATGGTAATGGATTGGTAAAGGAGCGCGCGCAGCGGCTCGCCCAGCCGGTGGACGCCGTCGAGGTGCCCCCGGCGGGGTTCGAACCCGCACTGCGGCGCTTTTAAGGCGCCTGCCTCTGCCGGTTGGGCTACGGGGGCGGAGCGGGACGACGGCGGGGCCGGTGCGCGCGCACCGGCCCCGCCGTCGTCGTCCTGCTCAGCCCTTGCTGGGGGCCGGGTCGCCGGCCGGCCGCGGGGCCGGCGGCTTGGCGCCGGCGGCCACGAACTCCTCGCGCGGGCGCGCCTGGCGGCCGATGGCCACCATGTCGCGGGTGACGCCCATGCCCGAGGCCGCCCACCCGAGGGCGATGCGGATCTTCCGGTCGAGGGTGGGCATCGCGTAGAGGTGGTAGGCGCGGTGCATGACCCACGCCGGGAAGCCCTTGACCTTCAGGCCGAAGGTGTTGGCCACGCCCTTGCCGATGCCGAAGGAGGCCACGGTGCCGATGTACTTGTGGCGGTACTCGGTCAGGCCCTCCCCGCGCAGCGTGGCGACGAGGTTGGCGGCCAGCACCTTGGCCTCGCGCACGGCGTGCTGGGCGTTGGGCGGGCAGAACTGGCCCGGCTCCTTGGTGAGGTCGGGCACCGCGCAGGCGTCCCCGGCGCCCCAGGCGCCCTCGACCACGCCGTCCTCCCCGGCCACGCGCAGGTCGGCGCGGACGGTCAGGCGGCCCAGCTTGTCCAGCGGCAGCCCGGTGTGGGCCAGGACGGGGTTGGACTTGATGCCCGCGGTCCACACGACGGTGTCGGTGTCGAACTCGGTGCCGTCGGAGAGCACGGCGTGCCCGCCCTCGATGGACTTCAGCTGCGTGTCCAGGCGGATGTCGATCCCGCGCTCGCGCAGCTGGTGCAGCGACCACAGGCCCATCTCGGGGCCGACCTCGGGCAGGATCCGCCCGAGCGCCTCGACCACCATGAAGTGGATCTCGTCCTGGCGGATGCCCGAGTGCTCCTTGACCGCGGCGCGGACCAGGTCCTCCAGCTCGGCCATCGCCTCGATGCCGGCGTAGCCGCCCCCGACGAAGACGAAGGTCAGCGCGCGGCGCTTGGCGGCCGGGTCCGTCATGACCGCGGCGGCGTCCAGGCGGTCCAGGATGTGGTCGCGGCAGGCGGTGGCCTCCTCGACGGACTTGAAGCCGATCGCCTGCTCCATGAGCCCGGGGATCGGGAAGACGCGGGAGACGGCGCCCAGGCCGACGACGACCTGGTCGTAGGAGATCTCGACCTGCTCGCCCTCCTGCGGCTGGACGAAGGCGACCTTGCGGGCCGGGTCCATGCCGGTGACGGTGCCGGTGACCACGTCGGCGCCCTTGAGCGCCTGGCGCAGGGAGACCACCACGTGGCGGGACTCGATGGAGCCCCCGGCCACCTCGGGCAGGAACGGCGCGTACGTCATGTAGGGGCGCGGGTCGACGACGACGACCTGCGCCTCGCCGGGCTTGAGCTGCTTGAGCAGGTGGCGCGCCGTCAGCAGGCCCACGAACCCTCCGCCGAGCAGGAGGATCCGGGGGCGTCCGGCCGCGGCGGGCACGGGGGACTCCAGGGTGGAGGGGGCGGTCATGCGGTCAAATCTAGGGAACGTCCGGGCACGACTGGTAACGGGGCCGCCCGACTCCGCCGTCAGGAGGCACCCGCCCGGGTGCTCAGGAGATCATCCACGCCCGTCGCGTCGCGCGCGACCCGACTGCTCCGGCAGCCCGGCCAGCCGCGCCGCCAGCCCGACGGCGTCGTCGAGCATCGCCTCGGTGAGCCGGCCGGTGGAGGTGTTCTGCTGGCTGACGTGGTAGCTGCCGACCAGCTGGACGTCGCCCCGCCCGCCGTCGTCGTGGCCCGCCGGGAGCGCCAGGCTCGCGCGGGCGCCGTGGCCGAAGCGGGGCGCCGGCCGCGGCACCGCCCACCCCAGCCGGCGCGCGCTGGCCAGGGAGGCGTCCCAGGCGATGCCGCCGAGCGCCAGCAGCACCCGCGGACGCACGAGCTGGACCTCCCTGTCGAGCCAGGGCGCGCAGGCGGCGCGCTCCTCACCGGTGGGGAGGTTGTCGGGCGGGGCGCAGCGGACTGCGGCGGCGATGCGGACGCCGGTGAGGTGCTGGCCGTCGCCGGCGTGGTCGCTGCGCTCCTGCGCCGCCAGGCCCGCGCGGTGCAGCGCGGCGAAGATCCAGTCACCGGAGGAGTCACCGGTGAAGACGCGCCCCGTGCGGTTGCCGCCGTGGGCCGCGGGCGCCAGCCCCACCACGAGCAGCGGTGCGTGCGGGTCTCCCCACCCGGCGATCGGGCGGCCCCAGTAGGGCTGGCCCAGGTAGGCGCGGCGCGCGGTCGCTGCGACCTGCTCGCGCCAGGCGACCAGGCGCGGGCAGGCCCGGCAGACCGAGACCCGCGCGTCGAGCTGGTCCGGGGTCCGCGAGGACGCCGCGGCGCGCACCACGCCCGCTGGCGTGCGCGTGACGCGGGTGCCCGGCTCCGCCGGGTCCTCCGGCCAGCCGCTGCCCGGCTCGACCGGTGAGCGGTGCAGCGCACCCGTCACCGGGTGCGGCAGGAGCTCCGGGCGCTGGGGCGGCAGCGGCCGCCTGGGACGTCCGGGGGTGACCACCGACCGACCCTCGCACCCCGCCCGCGGTGCCGCACGGGCGCCCGGGGTGGGCCGCGCTCCGACGGCACGAAGCGGTGGGGACCGCTGCGGCTACGGGGCGGGCGCCGAGGGCGAGGCGGCCGCAGCCTCGGCCGACGTCGCGGTACCGGCACCGACCAGGGGCGGCAGCGTCTGCTCCGGCAGCGGCGGCGTGGTCGGCGACGCACCCGCGGCACCCGCCTGCGCCCGCAGCGGGTAGGCGTTCCAGCGCAGCGCGCCGTCCACCGACACGGACGGCACCAGGGGTGCCGCCTCGCCACCGGACCGGTCGGCGCCGCCGCCCGTCGACGTGACGAGCGGACGGCCCTGGTCGTCGAGCAGCTGCACGCCGGTCAGGGGCTGGCCCTGCGCGTCGTAGGGGTAGATGTTCGTGACCACCTGCCCGTCCGACCAGACGCCCTGCGACACCTCCGGCGAGGCGTCGGAGGTGGTGGAGCTGGGGTACACGTAGACCTCCCTCGGCCCGGCCGCCACGACGGCGAGGGCGAACGGCAGGACGAGGACGGCGAGCACGTTCCCCGCCACGAGCAGCTGGCGCTGCCAGTGCTCGGTCCACCTGCGGCGCCCCACCTCCAGGCTGGCCGCGGCGGCGCCCACCACCAGCAGGAGCGCCAGCAGGCCCTGTGCACCGAGCACCGAGCCCAGCACCCAGCCGCCGACGGCGCCGCGCAGCACCCACCACCCGGGGCGCAGCTGCACCCCGCGCTCGACGGCGCCGGGCCACCACGGCCGGGCGCGCAGGAAGGCGACCGCGCGCCGGCGGTCCTCGCGGAGGCCCTCGACCGTCCGCTCCCGCAGGCCCGAACGCGCCCGAGCGGACGCCGCCCCGGCGGTGCGGTCCGCCAGCCCAGCGGACGAGCGCAGCTCGTCGGCGTAGGAGCGGGGGCTGCCGAGCCGGTCGCGCAGCGGGGTGGCGGACTCCGCGGCGAGCTCGGCGAGGTCGGCCTCCAGGCCGCCGGTGAGCTCCTCGAGCACGTCGGCGGGCAGGTCCGCGAGCTCGGTGCGGACCTCGGCGCAGTAGCCGCGGGCCTCCTCGGCCGCGGGGCCCAGGCCGGGAGCGGACAGGGGCGCGGTGGTGCTCATCGGGGCTCTCCCTGGGGTGCGAGCAGGTGGTCGACGGTCTCGCTGAACGCGCGCCAGCTCTTGCGCTGCGCCTCGAGCAGCTCCCGGCCGCGGGGGTTGATGCCGTAGTACTTGCGGTGCGGCCCCTCCTCCGAGGGCACCACGTAGCTGCTCAGCGCGCCGGCGGCGTACAGGCGCCGCAGTGTGCCGTAGACGGAGGCGTCGCCGACGTCCTCCAGACCGGCGCCGCGGAGGCGCCGCACGACGTCGTAGCCGTAGCCGTCGTCGTCCTCGACCACGGCGAGCACAGCCGCGTCGAGCACCCCCTTGAGGAGCTGCGTGGTGTCCACGCACCGCACACTACTGCGCGAACCGCAGTACCTTCCAGAGCGCCACACCGGCGACCCGCGCGCCCGGGGCCCGGGGCCCGGGGCCCGGGTCAGTACAGGAAGATCGGGAACCACTCCCGGGTGTGGGCGTGCACGAGCACCATGAACAGGATCGCGTCGAAGGTCAGGTGCACCGCGACGACGTAGCTGAGCGACCGCGTCACCGCGAACGTCAGGCCCTGGATGAGCGCGAAGGGGAAGACCAGCAGCGGCCCCCACTCGCGGAACCCCAGCTCGTAGAGGAACGCCGTGAACAGCACCGCCTGCAGCAGGTTGGCCAGCCACACGGGGTGGTGGCGCCGCAGCAGCGTGAACACCGTGCAGATGAAGAAGAGCTCGTCCCAGATGCCGAGCGCGTTCGTGCCCAGGAACAGCCGGCCCAGCTCGTCCGGGGTGCGCGCCGCGGGCCAGTTCTCGTAGACCCCGGACGAGACCAGGTAGAACGGCAGCGCGGTCCACCCCAGGACGACGACGGCCGCCAGCCACCACCACTCGAAGCGGTTCCACCGTCGCCCCGTGGCCACGGGGAAGGTGATGGCGTGGTCGCCGAACGCCCACCGCGACAGGGCGTACGGCACGCCGACCGCCGCGACCATCGCCGCGCCCATCGTGGTCATGTGCGCCCACGAGATGTCGGTGGTGACCGGCACCAGGCTCATGACGCACAGGCCCGTGGCCGCCAGCAGGTGGTCACGGCCGTAGGAGGAGCGCTCCTGGCGCCCCACCAGTGCCGCCAGCACCACCCCCAGGACCAGCACCGCCCAGCCCTCCGGGCGCACCTCCAGGGCGAACAGCAGCACACCGGAGCCGGCGAGCACCGCCGAGGGCACCAGCCGCAGCGCACCACCGGGGCGCGCCGGGTCCGGCGCAGCCTCCCCCGCCCGCCCGGCCCGCCCGCCGTGCCCGGCGGCCGGCGCCGCGGCGCTCACGGGACCACCCCGCCCGTGCCGCCGGCCGCCGCGGCGGCGCGGCGGGCCAGGGCCAGCGCCGTGCCGTCGAGGATGTCGTGCTCGCTGGCCAGCACCTGCGTGATGCCCGTCGCGGCGGCCACCCGCGCCACCACCTCCCGCCAGACCAGCGCGCCCGCGCCGATGACGTCGACCCGGCCCGGGTGCATGAAGGGCAGCGCGGCGCGCTGCTCGCGCGGCATCGCGACCAGGTCGTCGCACGCGGCCAGCACCTCGGCCACGGGCAGCGCCGAGCGGTGGATGCGCCCGGGCAGGTAGGAGGGCAGCCGCTGCGCGTGCGCGGCGATGGTGGTGACGGTGCCCGCGACGCCGACCAGGGTCCGCGCGCGCTCCAGCGGGACCTCGGCCGCCGCCACGTCCAGGGCGGCGCGCACGTCGGCCACCAGCGCGTCGACCTGCGCGGGCGTCGGCGGGTCGGACAGGGCGTGGCGCTCGTGCAGGCGCACGCACCCGACGTCCACGGACCGCGCAGCGATGACGTCGCGGTCGCCGAGCACCAGCTCGGTCGACCCGCCGCCGAGGTCGCAGACGAGGTGCGGGCCGGGGTGCTCCCCGTGCAGCTCCCCGGTCGCGCCGAGGAAGCTCAGCGACGCCTCCTCCGCACCCGTGATGACCTCCGGCGGCACGCCCAGCAGCGCGCGCACCCCCTCGACGAGCAGGTGGGCGTTGCGGGCGTCGCGGCTGGCCGAGGTCGCCACGAACCTCACGTGGTCGGCGTCCAGCGGCACGCCGTGCTCCAGCAGCGCCTCCCGCACGCGCGCGGTCTCCGCGAGCGTCCGCTCCAGCGCCTCGGGCGCGAGCTCGCCCGTGCGGTCCACGCCCTGGCCGAGCCGCACCACCTCCATGGTCCGCAGCACGTCGACCAGCCGGGTCGGGTGGGACGCTGCGCCGTCGACCGCCACGTCGACCGCCACGTCGGCCACCAGCAGGCGCAGCGAGTTGGTGCCGCAGTCGATCGCGGCCACGCGGACCGGGGTCTCTTCCACGCGCGCCATCCTCCCGGACCCGCCCTAGCCTCGAGCACGTGAGCACCTCCCCGGTCCGGCGCAGCGGCAGCAGGACCCACGACGACGGCGACCTCGACGTCGTCGTCGTCGGAGCCGGGCCCAACGGCCTGTCCGCGGCGGTGGTCCTGGCCAGCGCGGGCCTGCGGGTGCAGGTCCACGAGCAGGCCGAGCAGGCCGGCGGCGGCGCGCGGACCGTGGAGAACACCCTGCCGGGCTTCCGGCACGACCACTGCTCCATCGCCCACCCCGCGGGCGCGGTGAGCCCGTTCTTCGACGCCTTCGACCTGGGCGCCTCGGGCGTGGAGTGGCTGCAGCCCGCCGTCCCCTTCGCCCACCCCCTCGACGGCGGCCGCGCGGGGGTGGCCCACCGCGACCTCGAGCGCACCGCCGAGGGGCTCGGCCGCGACGGCGCGGCGTGGCGCTCGCTGCTGGGCCCGCTGGTGGAGCGCACCCGCGAGGTGGTCTCCCTGACGCAGTCCGACCTGCGCACCTTCCCCGGCGTGCCGCGCACCCCCGCCGGCGTGGGCGCCACCGCCGCCACCGCGGTGCGCCTGGGCCTGCGGGCGCTGGAGCAGGGCAGCCCGCTGTGGGACGTGCGGTTCCGCACCGAGGAGGCGCCGGCCCTGCTCACCGGCGCCGCGGCGCACAACATCGGCGACCCGCGAGACCTGTCCTCGGCCGGCGCGGGGTTCTACCTGGCCGCGATGGCCCACGCCGGCGGGTGGCCGGTGGTCCGCGGTGGCAGCCAGTCGCTGGCCGACGCGCTGGTCGCCGAGCTGGAGCGCCTGGGCGGCTCCGTGGTGCTCGGCCACCGCGTGCACGACCTGGCCGAGCTGCCACGGGCGCGGGCGCTGCTGCTGGACCTCACGCCCAGCGGCCTGCTCGACGTCGCCGGCGACCGGCTGCCGCCCTCGGTGGCGGCGCAGCTGCGGCGCTACCGGTACGGCGGCGCGGTCTGCAAGGTCGACTACGCGCTGTCGGGGCCGGTGCCGTGGACGGCGCCCGGGCTGGCCGAGGCGGGCACGCTGCACCTGGGCGGCACCCGCGCGGAGGTGCGCGCCGCCGAGCGCGAGGTGCGCGCGGGGCGCCACCCGCGCCGGCCGTTCTGCATCGTCGTGCAGCCGGGCGTGGTCGACCCGACCCGCGCACCCGCCGGCGGGCACACCCTGTGGACCTACGCCCACGCCCCGCACGGCTCGCGGCGCGACCTGGAGCCGGAGGTCACCGCGCAGGTCGAGAGGTTCGCGCCGGGCTTCCGCGACCTGGTGCTGGCCAGCACGAGCACGACGGCCGCCGAGCTCGGCGCGGAGAACCCCAGCATCCCCGGCGGCGACGTGGCGGCGGGCGCCGTCACGCCGTGGCAGCTGGTGATGAGGCCGCTGCCGCGCTGGGACCCCTACCGGGTGCCGGGGCTGGAGGGCACCTACCTGTGCGGCGCCGCCACGCCCCCCGGCCCCGCGGTGCACGGCATGAACGGGGTGCACACCGCGCGGCGGGTGCTGCGGCAGCGCTTCGACGACCGGCGCGACCCCCTGGAGCTCGTCCGCGCCGCCCGCGCCACCGCCCCCCGTCCGTGATCATGGGCGATCGGCCACCGAGGTGGTCGATCGCCCATGATCACGGGGAGCGGGTCGCGGCGGCGGCGGTCACCTCGGCGGCGGCGGTGGGCAGCAGCACCCGCGCGCTCGTCCCGGTGCCGGGCGCGGAGGCGATGAGCAGCTGACCGCCGTGGTGCTCCACCAGCGAGCGCGCGATGGCCAGCCCCAGCCCGGCCCCGGGCACCGCGAGCGCGGTGGCGTTGCTGGCGCGGAAGAACCGGGTGAACAGGCCTCCCTGCTCGGCCAGGGGGATGCCGATGCCGGTGTCGGCCACCTCCACGACGCACCGCTCCCCCTCGCGGCCGGCGCTGATCCGCACCCCGCCGCCGGCGGGGGTGAACTTCACCGCGTTGGAGACCAGCCCCGCCAGGGCCCGGCGCAGGGAGGCCGCGTCGCCGTGCACGGACAGCGCGCCCAGCAGCTCGGCGTCGAGGTCGACGTCCACCTCCAGGCGCACCCCGGAGGCGTCCGCGGCGCTGCGGTGGTGGTCGGCCACCTCGCGCACCAGCTCCCCCACCCCGACCCGCTCGTGCACGCCGCGGGGTGCGCCGTCCTCGATGTGGGACAGGGCGAGCAGGTCCTCGATGAGCACCCGCAGCCGCACCGTGTTGCGCTCGACCACCGCCAGCATCCTGTCGACGCCGTCGCCGAGGTCGCCCGCGCCGCCCTCGCGCAGCATCTCCACGTACCCGGCGATGCTCGTCAGCGGGGTGCGCAGCTCGTGGGACACGGTGGCCAGGAAGGTCGACTTGCGCACGTCCAGCTCGCGCAGCTGCTCCACCAGCGCCTCGGCGCCCTGCAGCAGCCGGGCCACCACCACGGCGCGCCCCAGGTCGGAGGCCACCGAGCGCAGCAGGGCCACCTCCTCCTCGGCCCAGTCGCGCGGCCCGCCGTGGGTGATGACCGTCAGCGCCCCGACGGCCGCCTCGCCGGCGCCCACGGGCACGAGCAGCACCGCGGTGGCCCCGGTGCGCTCGGCGAAGTCGACGACGGCGGGGTCGGCGGTGCCGCTGGCGACCAGGGCGGGAAGGTCGGGCACGGCGAAGTGGCCGTCGGCCTCCCACACCCGCTGCAGCCACGCGGGCAGCGCCGCGGCGGCCCCGGCGGCCTCCTCGGCCACCGCCGGCACCCCCGGGCGGGCCCAGTCGCCCTGCAGCCGCGCCTCGGCCGGCCCCTGCGGGTGCTCGCCGCCCACGCCCCAGGGCGTGGCGGGGTCGGCGTCGACGAGGCGGACGCGCGCGCGGTCGACGCCCAGGCCCTCGCCGAGGACGCGCAGCGCCTCGGCCAGGGAGGTCCGGGGGTCGACGGGGTCGCGGGCCAGCCGGCCGGCCTCGCTGGCCAGGTGCCGCAGCTGCGCGGAGCGCTCGGCCGCGGCGCGGGCGCGGTCGCCCTCGTCGGCCAGCGCGTTGACCCAGCGTGCGACGGCCCGCACCTCGGCGGGGCCGCGCTCCGCGTCGGCGCGACGGGCGTGCTCCCCGGAAGTGAGCGCGCCGAGCACGTCGGCGACGTCGGCCAGCGGCGCGACCAGCCCGCGCCGCACGCGCGCAGCCAGCAGCAGGGTCACGGCGAGCGCGCCGGCCAGGACCAGCCCGACGACGGTCAGGGAGGTGTCGCGCAGCGCCGCCTGCTGCTCGCGCAGGCGCGCCTGCTCGGCGGCGGCGGCCTCCACCAGCACCTGGTGGGCGGCCAGCAGCTCCTCGCGCGCCCGGAGCGGGGCCTGCGCGGCCGAGGGCCCGCCCGCGCCGGGGGTCCGCAGACCGGCGAGGGCCTGCAGCTCGCGCTCCACGGCCCCGTGCTCGGCGGGCGTGGAGGCCAGCGCGCGCAGCCGCTCGGCGAGCGCGTCGGCCTGCTCGGGCGCCCCGCCCCCGCGGGACGGCGCCGCCACCACCAGGGCGGTGCTCGTGCGTGTGAGGTCGTCCAGCCGCGCGGCGGCCGCGTGGTGCGCGTCGCCCAGCAGCAGGGAGGCGGCGCCGGCTCCCGCGAGCAGCAGCAGCAGCGCCACGAGCAGCGCCAGCCAGGTCCGCAGCCCCGCGGCGAGCGGCTGGGCCCCCCTCACCGCTGCGCCCCCGCCAGCGCGGGGGCGGTCTCGGGCAGCTGCAGCACACCGGGGCGCCCGCCCTCGCCGCCGGCCAGGCCCTGGCGGTCCATGGCGCCCCACACCTGCTGGTGCCCGCGCAGCAGCGACCACAGGCCCTGCACGCGCCACAGCGCGGTGAGCTGGCGGTGACCGACGTTCTCCAGCACCGCGGCGGCCAGGCCGCGCGCCAGGTCCCGCCAGCGCTGGGAGCGGTGGAAGGACAGCTCCTCCACCAGCAGCGCGGCCACGGTGACCATGACGGCGTACCCGTAGCAGAGCACCATGAGCAGCAGCGCGGCCTTCCAGGGCAGCAGGCCGAAGGCCACGGCCAGCGGGGTGAGCACGACGCCGACCAGCTCGATGACCGGGGCGACCAGCTCGAAGAGCACGTAGTAGGGCAGGGCGAGCAGGCCGATGCGCCCGTAGCGGGGGTTGCCGACCATCGCGCGGTGGCGCCACAGCGACTCGGCGAGGCCGCGCTGCCAGCGGCGGCGCTGGCGGGCCAGCACCGCCCGGGTGGCGGGCACCTCGGTCCAGCTGGCCGGCTCGGGCACGAAGACGACGCGGTGCTCGCGCCCGGCCTCGCGCATGTGGCGGTGCAGGCGCAGGGTCAGCTCCAGGTCCTCCCCGATGCAGGTCGGGTCCAGACCGCCCAGCTCGACCAGGACGTCGCGCCGGTACATCCCGAACGCCCCGGACACCAGGATGAGGGAGGCCAGCCGCGACCAGCCCGCGCGGCCCACGCAGAAGGCGCGCAGGTACTCCACCACCTGGAAGCGGGCCGTCCAGCCCCGGGGCATGCGGACGTCGGCCACGCGGCCGCCGACCAGGGTCGAGCCGTTGACGGCGCGCACCGCGCCCCCGGTGGCCACGACCCGCTCGGGGTCGTCGGCGAAGGGGCGCGACACCGTGAGCAGCGCGTCGGGGTCGAGCACGGAGTCGGCGTCGGTGATGCAGACGAGCTCGTGGCGCGCGGCGTCGATGCCCGCGTTGACGGCGTCGGCGCGCCCGCCGTTGTCCTTGCGGACCACCACCAGCGGGGTGCGCCCACCGCGGGGCACGTGGACGCTGCGGACGGCGCCGCGCACCGGCACCTCCCCGGGCAGCCGGCGCGGCACCTCGACCAGGTCGAACTCCTCGCGCAGCAGCGCGAAGGTGGCGTCGGTGGAGCCGTCGTCGACGACGACGACCTCGTGGCGCGGGTGGCGCAGCGCGAGCATCGCGCTCACCGACACCACCACGGAGGCCTCCTCGTCGAAGGCGGGCACGACCACCGAGACCGACTGCGCCATCGGGGAGGCGCTGGCGTCCTCGACGCCGCGGAACCCCTGGCGCCGCAGGTAGCGGCCCATGTCGGCGCCCGCCAGGCCGATGAGCGCCAGGTAGCTGGTGTTGATGGCCAGCACGTACAGCAGCACGGGCAGCGCGAGCACCTGGACGAGCACCACGACGGTGCCGCGGGTGGTGCCCAGCAGCACCTCGGGGTGCAGCGCGTCGAGCAGCCCGCTCACGCGCCGGCCCCCACGAGCTGCCCGCCGGCGGCCCCGGCCGCCTCCGGGGGCGGCAGCACCCCGGCGGCCACGGCGCACGCCACCACCTCGTGGGCACGGGCCACCGCGCCCGGCGCCCCGCTGCGCTGGGAGGCGACCTGCACCAGCACCTGCACGCCGGGCGCACCGAGGGCGAGCAGCGCGCCGGCCGCGGCGTCGGCCAGACGGGCGTCGGCGTCGTCCAGCAGGCCCCACAGGCACCGCAGCGCCGCGGGGTCGCCCACCTCCCCCAGGGCCGCGACGGCCGCCCGCCGCACCGCCGGGGCGCTGGCGGGGCCGGTGGCCGCCCGCAGGGCCGAGACCGCCGAGGGCGTGCCCAGGCGACCCAGCGCCGTGGCGGCGCGGGCCCTCACCACGTCGGAGCCGTCGCGCAGCACGACCTCCTCCAGGTCGCGCGAGGCCTCGACGGCCCCCAGCCGGCCGAGCACCTCGGCGGCGGTGAGCCGCTGCAGGGCGGCCGGTGCGCGCAGCGCGGCCCTCAGCGCTGCCGCGGCGGGCGCCCCCACCAGCAGCAGGGAGCGCGCCACCACCTCCGGCGGCGCGGCGGGCCGGTCCCCCGCCAGGGCCGCCAGCAGCGCCCGCGCGGCCAGGGCGGGAGCCGCGCCGGCAGCCTCGACGGCGCCGCGACCGTCGACGTCCTCGGCCCGACCGCCCAGCAGGCCGACCGCGCCGGGGGCGCCGGCGCGGCCGAGCGCGCGCGCGGCCACCAGCCGCACCTCGGCGTCGCCGTCCTGCAGCAGCGCCGCGAGCTCGGGCACGGCCGGCGCGTAGCAGGCTGCGCCCAGCAGCTCGGCGGCCGTGGCGCGCCGCACCGCGCTGCGCGCGTGCAGCCTGCGGCGCTCGCGGGTGATGACGCCGCGCACGGCGAGCAGCTCCACCAGCAGCCGCTGGCCGTCGCCGCGCACCTTGCCGAGCACCGCCAGCACCGCGGGCTCGACGGTCCGCCACGCCGCGGCGTCCAGCGCGGTCAGGGCGTCGGCCGCCGCGGCGGCCTCCTCCCCCTCCCCCACGGCGACCTCCAGCAGCAGCGGGCGCAGCGGCTCGGCGACGGCGCGGCGCCGGGCCTCCCGCTGCGCGCGCAGCGCGCGGGCCACCACGATCGCGACGGCCAGCGCCAGCACGAGCGCACCGACCACGGCGAGCCCCAGCACGACGACGGCGAGGAACGTCACGGCCGCGCCCGGCCCAGCACCGCCTGCACGCGGCTGACCAGCTCGCGGGGGCTGAAGGGCTTGACCACGTAGTCGTCGGCCCCGGCCGCGAAGCCGCTGGCGACGTCCTGGTCCTGCGCACGCGCCGTCAGCATGATCACCGGGAGGTCGGCGGTCTCGGAGCGGCGGCGCAGCTCGGCGCACACGTCCAGCCCCGACAGCCCCGGCATCATGAGGTCGAGCACCACGATGTCCACGCCACCGGCCCGGGCGGCCTCCAGCGCCGCGGCGCCGTCGGGCGCCGAGCGCACGTCGTACCCGGCCTGCGCGAGCTTGAAGGCGACGAGCTCGCGGATGTCGAGGTCGTCGTCGGCGACGAGGACGGTGGTCATGCTGCCTCCGGGTGCAGGGCCTGCTCGGGCGCTGTGGGCGCGTCTGGTGCGGCATCGGCACCCCGCGCCCGGCCCTTGAGCCGATCGGGTGACCAGCGCTGCGGCGCGCCGCCGCACCGGACCGGCAGGCCGGCGCGACACTCCCAGCACGGCCCCGTGCCCCGAGCGGCTCAAGGCCGGCGCCCTGCGCGCCGACGCACGGGAGGACGGCCGCGCCCGCGGCCGGCGGCAGGGCCGCCCACCGACGTCGGCAGGAGGAGCGCGTGCCCAGCACCCCGGCCGACCCGGCCGACCGGGGCACCGCCCCGCCGGCCCCCCTCGCCCTCCCCGCTCCCCGCCCCGGCGGCCCCGTCCCGCCGGAGCCCCCCCACCCCCACGCCGCGCTGCTGCGCCGGGTGCGCGCCGCGACCGGCTGGCCCTGGGCGTCCCTGGAGCTGGCCGAGCACCTCCTGCCCACCTCGCTGGGCCGGCTCGCCGCCGACAGCGGCCGCGCCGAGCACCTCGCCGACGCCGCCGACGACGAGCGCCTGACCGCCAACCCGTGGGTCGACGGGCGCATCGCGCGCACCCGCGCGCTGGCGGCCCTGCCCGTCACCGCCCCCGGCGGCCAGCTGCTGGCCGTGCTCGTCGCCCGGGACCACCAGCCCCACCCCGCCGACTCCGCGCGCGAGGCCGCCCTGGCCGACCTCGCCGACCTCGCCGCCGGCTCGGTGCTGGCCGACCGCCAGGCGCGCGCCCTGGGCGGCCTGGCCGCCGCCGTGGCCGCCGCCGACCAGCGCGTCGCGCTGGCGCAGGCCGGGCTCGCCGACCGCCACGACCTGCTCGAGGCCGTCCTCGACACCGCCGACGTAGGCGTCATCGCCCTGGACGCCAGCGGGCGCGTCAGCGTGCTCAGCCCGCTCGTGCGCACCTGGGCGGGCCTGCCCGGCCACCTCGACGCGCCCGCGGCCGCGCGCGCCGCCACCACCGCCCTGTGCGCCGACGCCGCCGGGACCGTCCTGTCCGCCGTGCGCGGTCCGCTGCTGGCCGCGCTCGCGGCGGGCGGGCAGGCCGAGGCGGAGGTCGTCTTCGCCAGCGCGACCGGCGCGGTGGTCACCTGCGTCTGCCGCACCCGGGCGCTGACCGGTGCCGACGGCGCCCGCGCGGGCGCGGTCGCCTCCCTGACCGACGTCAGCGCCGAGCGGGCGGCCCGCGCCGAGCTCGAGCGCTCCAACGCCGAGCTCGAGGCCTTCGCCGGGATCGCCGCGCACGACCTGCGCTCCCCGCTCACGGTGGTCGACGGCTACCTGGAGGTGCTCGAGGACGACGCCGCTGCCCGCGGTGACGCTCGGGCCGCCGGCTGGGCCGGCACGGCGCGCCGCAGCGCGGGACGGATGGCCTCGCTGCTCGGGGCCCTGCTGGCCTACGCCACCGCCGGCGCCCCGGGGCAGGCGCCGCGGCAGCCAGTGCCGCTGCGGCCGCTGCTGGAGGCGGTGCTGGCGGACCTGCAGGTGCCCGCGGGCGCCACCGTCACCCTCCCCCGGGACGCGGCAGTGGTCCTGGGCGACCCCGTCCAGCTGCACCAGCTGCTGAGCAACCTGGTGGGCAACGCCCTGAAGTTCACCCGCCCCGGGACGCCGGCCGCGGTGACCTGCAGCGTGCGCGAGCTGCCGGGCGGGTGCGAGCTCCTCGTCGCCGACCACGGCCCGGGGGTGCCCGCCGGGCAGCGCCAGGCCGTGTTCCGGGCCTTCGAGCGGGGCGCCCACCGCTCCGGGACGGCGACCGGCGCCGGGGCGCAGGTGGTGGGCCACGGGCTGGGGCTGGCCACCGCGCAGCGGATCGTCGCCCGCCACGGCGGGCGCATCAGCCTGGACGAGACGCCCGGCGGCGGCCTGACGGTGCGGGTCCTGCTCCCCCGCCCCTGACACCCGCCAGCGCGTGCCTGGCCCGTCAGTCCGGCCAGACCCCTCAGTCCGGCCGGGTCCTCAGGCGCAGGGTCCCTCGGCCCACCACTCGCCGAGCGCCTCGCGCACCTCGTCCCCGAGCGGGTTGGTGCCCGGACCGGCCGCCAGCGCGTGCCCGAGCAGCGCGTGCAGGCACTTCACCCGGGTGGGCATGCCCCCGGCCGACACCCCGGCGATCTCGGGGACCTCCCCCAGCTCCGCCTCCAGGCGCCCGCGGCGCTGCAGGTAGTCGGCGTGGGCGGCGCGGTAGGAGGCCGCCAGCTCCTCGTCCTCCTCCAGGCGCGCCGACATCTCGCGCATGAGGCCGGAGGCCTCCAGGGTCCCCACCAGCGAGGCCGCCCGCGGGCAGGTGAGGTAGAAGGTCGTGGGGAACGGCGTGCCGTCCTCCAGGCGGGGTGCGGTGGCCACGACGTCGGGCCGCCCGCACGGGCAGCGGTGGGCCGTGCTGGCCGCCCCGCGCGGCGGGCGCCCGAGCTGGCGGTGCACCGCCCCGCGGTCCTCCTCCGACAGCCCTCCGTGCTCCCGCCCGCTCACGGTGCCGCCGGGGAGGTGGCCGGGTCCGCCGCGGGCGCGATGTCGGCGGGCGTCACCTCGGGGGTGGGCGTGGCCGACCCCTCCAGGCCCAGGCCCGAGCGCACGCGCTCGAGCAGCGACGTGGGGCTCGGCGCTGCGGTGGCGGTCGGGGACGTCCCACCGGCACCGGACGGCACCGGGGTGGGGGCGCCCAGCACGGCGTACCCGGTCTCCCCGGGCAGCACGTAGCCGAAGCGGGCGCGCGCCTGCGTCGCGGCGTAGGCGGGGTCGTCCCAGCGCGCCGCCTGGGCCTGCAGCTCGGCCACGCGCTGCTCGCGGGCGCTGATGTCCTGCCTCAGGGCGCTCAGCTGGGACTGCTGCGCCGCGTAGGTGCGCACGGGGCCGAGCAGCGAGGTGGCCGCCACCAGCCCCACGGCCAGCAGCGCCACCCCGCGGGCGGTCAGGCCGCGGACCCGTCCCGGGGTCTCGGGGTCGGTGCTGCGCGGGCGGGCGGCCGGCGCGGGGCGGCTGCTGACCGGCTCGCCGGGAGCGCGTCCGGGCCGGCGGCGCAGCCGGACGCCCGGGCGGCTGCCGGCGGTCGCGCTCCTGGAGGAGGGTCTCGCGGGGGGCACGGGCGCCAGTGTCGCAGCCGCGGTGGCGTGCTCGCGGCACGTCGGGCCCGCCCGGCCGCGGGACGGCGGGGCCCCCGGGCGCGCGGTGCGCTCCCGGGGGCCCCGTGGCACCGCGAGGTGCCGCTGCCTCAGGCGCTGAAGCGCGGGAAGGCACCGCGCCCGGCGTAGCGGGCGGCGTCGTCCAGCTCCTCCTCGATGCGGAGCAGCTGGTTGTACTTGGCGACGCGCTCGGAGCGGGCCGGGGCGCCGGTCTTGATCTGGCCGCAGTCGGTGGCGACGGCCAGGTCGGCGATGGTGGTGTCCTCGGTCTCCCCCGAGCGGTGGCTCATCATGCAGCGGTAGCCGCTGCGGTGGGCCAGGGCGACGGCGTCGAGGGTCTCGGTGAGGGTGCCGATCTGGTTCACCTTCACCAGCAGCGCGTTGGCCGCGCCGCTCTCGATGCCGCGCTGCAGGCGCGCCGGGTTGGTGACGAAGAGGTCGTCGCCCACCAGCTGGACGCGGGAGCCCAGGGCGGAGGTGATGGCCGTCCAGCCCTCCCAGTCGGACTCGTCGAGGGGGTCCTCGATGGACACCAGCGGGTAGTCCTGCACGAGCTTCGAGTAGAACTCGACCATCTGCTCGCTGGTGCGGCCCTGCTTCTCGAAGGTGTAGGTGCCGCCCTCGTGGAACTCCGTGGCCGCGACGTCCAGCGCGAGCGCCACGTCGGTGCCCAGCGACAGGCCCGTGGCCTCGACGGCCTGGGCGATGAGGTCGAGCGCGGCGGCGGTGCCCGGCAGGTCGGGGGCGAAGCCGCCCTCGTCGCCCAGGCCGGTGGGCAGGCCCTGCTTCTTGAGCACGGACTTCAGGGAGGCGTAGACCTCCGCGCCCTGGCGCAGCGCCTCGCGGAAGGTGGGCGCGCCGATCGGCGCGATCATGAACTCCTGGACGTCGACGCCGGTGGTGGCGTGCGCGCCGCCGTTGATGATGTTCATCATCGGCACCGGCAGGGTGTGGGCGTTGGGGCCGCCGACGTAGCGGAACAGCGGCAGGGAGGCCGACTCGGCGGCCGCGCGGGCCACGGCGAGGGACACTCCGAGGATCGCGTTGGCACCCAGGGCGCCCTTGTTGTCCGTGCCGTCCAGATCGATCATCGCCTGGTCGAGCAGGCGCTGCTCGGAGGCCTCGAAGCCGACGACCTCCGGGCCGATGGTGTCCAGGACGGCGGAGACCGCGCCCTCGACGCCCTTGCCGCCGTAGCGGCTGCCGCCGTCGCGCTTCTCGACGGCCTCGAACGCGCCGGTCGAGGCGCCCGAGGGCACCGCGGCGCGGCCGATCGTCCCGTCGTCGAGGGCGACCTCGACCTCGACGGTGGGGTTGCCTCGCGAGTCGAGGATCTCGCGGGCGCCGACGGCCTCGATGCTGGCCACGGGCGTGCCTCCTGGAGTGGTGGGACGTGCTGCGCTCAGCGCACCGGTCAGCCCGACCCTAGCCGGACGGGCGACCTCCGATCGGGGTGCATCCCGCGCTGAGGGTTCTGCCCCCGTGGACGACCCTGCACACTTCTGGTCAGGCTCGTACCCGTCAGCCCACAGGAGGCCCCATGAGCACGCCCACCGCCGAGTCCCTCGAGGCCCAGCGCCGAGGCGCCGTCTTCGTCGCCGAGCGCCCCTGGGGCCAGTTCCAGCAGTTCGTGCTGAACCAGACGTGCACGGTGAAGATCATCACCGTCGAGCCCGGGCACCGGCTCTCCCTGCAGAAGCACGGTGAGCGCGACGAGATGTGGCAGGTGCTCGACGTGCCGCTCGACGTGCAGGTCGGTGACCGGCAGTGGACCGCACAGGTCGGGGAGATCGTCTACACCCCGGCCGGCTCGCTGCACCGCCTGGGCAACTCCGGCGACAGGACCGGGCGCATCCTCGAGGTGGCCTTCGGCCGCTTCGACGAGGGCGACATCGAGCGCCTCCACGACGACTACACCCGCCCCGGGGCCTGAGCGCCCTTCCTCGCGACGAGAGCGCCCCGCCACCCTGGAGGGTGGCGGGGCGCTCTCGTCGGCCGCAGGGCGGCTCAGGAGCCGGGGTGGCGGAACAGGGCGCCCACCGTGCGCAGCAGGATCTTGGCGTCCAGCCACAGCGACCAGTTCTCGATGTAGTGGTTGTCCAGCATGATCCGCTCAGAGATCGAGGTGTCCCCGCGCAGCCCGTGCACCGCCGCCAGACCCGTCAGCCCCGCCGGCACCCGGTGGCGCCCGGTGTAGCGGGGGATGTGGGAGGAGAACTCGTCCACGAAGTGGGGCCGCTCGGGGCGCGGACCCACGATGGACATGTCCCCGCGCAGCACGTTCCAGATCTGCGGCAGCTCGTCCAGCGACGTCACCCGCAGCACCTTGCCCACCGGGCCGACGCGCTTGTCGTTGCTGATGTTCCACTGCGTCTGCTGCTCGGCGTCGTTGACCGGCTTCATCGAGCGGAACTTCAGCATCGTGAAGGGCCGCCCGTCCAGGCCAACCCGGACCTGCTTGAACAGCACCCCCGGGCCGCCCTCGAGGCGCACCGCCACAGCGATCGCCGCCATCACCGGCGCGCTCAGCACCAGCAGCGCACCGGAGAAGGCGATGTCGAAGGCGCGCTTGACCTTCCACGCCGGAGTGCGGAACGCCGCGCGGCGCACCCGCACCAGAGGCATCCCGTGCACCTGCTCCATGTCCCCGTGCACGTGCTGCAGCTCGAACAGGCGCGGGACGAAGAAGAACTCGCACTCCAGCCGGTCGCACGTGCGCAAGACCTCCACCAGGTCGGCCTCGCGCACCGAGGAGAAGGCGACCACGACGACGTTGATGCGCTGCTCCTCGATGACGACCGCCAGGTCGTCCACGCTGCCCAGCCAGGTCACGCCCATGGTCTTGTCGGTGTGGATCGGGAACGGGTCCAGCACCGCCACCGGCAGCAGACCGGCCTCGGGGTGGTCGTGCAGGCGGTCCAGCAGCGCCGCCCCCACCGTGCCCGCGCCCAGCACCAGCGTGCGGTGGGCGATGATCCGCCTGCGGCGGGCGTAGCGCACCACCGCCAGCGCCAGCGCCCGGAAGACGATGATGCACACCGCGAAGGCCACCGCGCGGCGGAAGACGTCCAGCGCCAGCACGTCCGGCCAGCGCAACTTGACCACCACCAGGGTGAGCACGAAGCCGGAGGAGCAGGCCACCAGGATCCCCGGCAGCTGGTCCAGCACCGAGGCCGTCAGGTGGGACTGGTACAGCCGCTGCGCCGCCAGGGACAGCGCCACCATGACCGCCATGGTGACCTCGAGGGTGTCCCCGTGGTAGCTCAGCAGCCACGACAGCGCCCACGCGGCCACGTCGGCCAGCACCAGGCAGGTCGTCATGGAGGCCCAGCGCCCGGCTCCGCGGGACCGGGAGCGCTCGGGACGGGGGGTGCGTGCGCCCTGCTGCGCCAGATCAGCGGCGTCCAGCCGTCCCGGAGTCACGGTGCAACACCCCTCACGTCGTCCCCGCTCTGCCCGGGCGATCCTGCCCATTCTGCGCAACCGAGTCCAGTCCGTCCCCCCGCTCCGCCCCAAGAGCCACCCTGGCGGAGCACACCGCGCCGGGCGCCGGCCCCTCGACCGGGTCGGCGTACGCCCGCGGGCGGAGCGGTCGCCGCCGCGCTCAGCGGTCCGACGGGGACGTCGCCGCGGTGCGGGCCGGCCGGTCCGGGAGGGTGCTGGGAGCCCCGGGTGCTCCCGGGGCGCCCGGCGCCTGCGGAGCCGGACGGGGCGCCGGTCCGGTGGCGACCGGGGTGGCGGAGCCGCCGGAGCTGCCGGAACCGCGGAGCACCGCGCGGCGGCGCTGGGTGACCACGGCGCCGTCGACGGTGCGGTCGGCCACGCCCAGGCGGTCGGCCATGGCCGTCCACGCCTGCGTGACCTCGTCCTGGGAGTCCTCCGAGGAGACGACGACCACGAGGGAGGCGCAGTCGCGGACGACGGCGTACGTCGCAGCGCTCTGGGCGATGGCGCGGCCGTGCAGCAGCACGACGTCGTGGGACCGCCCGAGGGCCGCGAGCACCGCGGCGAGGTCGCCGCCGCGCGTGAGCCGGGCCGACAGGCGGGCGGCGTGGCCGACCACGCGCCCGCCGGCGTCGACGAGCCTGCCGACGACCGCGAGGTGGCCCGGGTCGACGTCACCGGCCCCGGTCAGCGCCGGCGGGGCGGTGGCCACGCCCAGGCGCGACAGCAGCGGCGCCGGGTCCTCGTCGATGCTCACCGCGACGACCGTGCTGCCCTGTCGGGCGGCCGCGGTGGCCAGGGCCACGACGACGTCCGCCGACCCGCTCCCGGGCCGCAGGTCGCTGACGAGGACCGGTCCGGGGACCCGCTCGGAGGACAGGAACTGCAGCGCCAGCAGCGGGGCCGTGGCGGCGTCCACGTCGACCGCGGGGGCGGCGCCGCGGGACCCGCCGACCTGCAGGGACCCGAGCACCGGGACGCCGGACTCGCGCAGCAGGGCGCGGGTGTCCAGGGGCCGCGAGCCGCGGCGCCACAGCACGACGCCCGCGGCGACCAGCGCGCCGACGACGGCCGCGATGAGCCCGTCGCGCAGCGGCACCGGGGAGGAGGGGGCCGCCGGCGGCACGGCCTCGTCGACGAGCTCGACGCCGTCCCCGTACTGCCCCTCGCGCGTGCTGATGTCGGCCAGCGCCTGCCCCTGCTGCGCGCGCGCGTCGTCGTTCACGGCGGCCTGCTGCGTCACGGCGTTGCGGGCCGCGGTGGCGGCGTCCTGCACGCGGGCGGCGCTGTACGCCTGGTAGGCGGCCACCACGGCGTTGGCCTCCGCGGCGGCCTCCGCGGCGGTGGAGCCGGTCGCCGTCACGGTGATGATCGACCCGTCCGAGGAAGCCCGCAGGTCCAGGTCCTCCGCGAGGTCCGTCGCGGGCACCCCGGCGGCGGGCGAGGCCGCCTCCAGCAGCGTCGCGCTGCGCATGAGCGCCATCTGGTCGGCGACCCACCCCGCGGGGTTGGGGTTCTGGTACTGCCCGAGCGCGTCGAACGGCTGCGTGGAGGAGAGGATGACGGTGGAGGTCGCCTCGTACTTCTCCGCCTGCGCCAGGCTCGCGTAGTAGCCCAGCAGGCCCAGGACGACGGCAGCGGCGGCGATCACGACCTTCCCCCGCCAGAGGGCGGAGAGCACCAGCGAGCGTTGGGGCTGGTCGAGCGCTCGGCTGTCCATTCGGGGCACACCTCTTCCTGTCGGCACCACGTTCATGGTGGCACGCGGAACCGGGGGCCAGGCCCGCTCAGGGGCCCCACCAGCACCTTTCGGCCCAAGCGCACCCCCCGGCCGGGTGAGGGCCCTCAGCTCGAGAAGATCGAGCGGAAGACCTGCGCCGACTCGGGGAACCCCGTCATGAGGCGGTGGGTGCCCTGGTCGTCGTGCTCGAAGTACGCGTGGTAGCCGACGCCGTTGGACGGGTCCGCCATGAACTCGGCCATCTTCTCGACGTACCAGGGGTTCTCCCCGCCTCCGGTGCCGTCGGTCTTGTCCCACAGCCCCCACTCCGGCAGCGACAGCGGCTTGCCGTGCTCGCCGGCGAAGGTGGCCCAGAACGCGAGGCCGCGCTGACCTCCGTAGATGGCCTGCTCCCAGGCCCTCTCGTGCAGCCGCTGGTCCAGCTCGGGGCTGGCGCCGTCCGGGACGGGGTACACGCCCCCGGCGACGTCGTAGGCGTCGACGCCGACGAAGTCGACCACGTCGTCGCCGGGGTAGTAGTCGACCGGGTCGCCGATCGGGCTCGGCCCGTTGTTGACGTTCCAGTCGATCGCGAAGCGCTGGCCCTCGACGGAGCGCAGAGCGCCCACGATCCTGCGGAAGTAGGCGATCCAGGCCTGCGGGTCGTCGCTGGCCCAGCGGCTCCCGGCGATGTTGAACTCCCAGCCGACTCGCAGGACGGCGTCCTCCTGCCCCTCCTCGACGAGGGCCTGCCCGAACTGCCGGAAGACGTCGTCGTACTCCCCGCCGGCCCCCTCCTCGATGGTGGCCGACTCGTCGTCCACGGGGAGCATCGGCAGCCCGACGGACAGTCGCTGGGGTGCGCCGCGCCAGCTCTCGAGCAGGTAGCGGGGGTCCGCGATGTGGTCCCAGGTGTCCCGGGCGCCAAAGACGACGGCGACGTCCACGGCCCGACCGAGCCACTGGGCGTACGCCTCGGTCTCCGAGGGGCTGTTGTCGCGGAAGACGCCGAGGGTCACAGCGGCGGCCCGGGAGGCGTCCAGCGAGGGCTCCGCCTCGGGCGCGGGGCTGCTGGGGCTCGCGGGAGCGGGCTGCACCGGCTCCTCGCCCCGGTCCCGCAGGACCAGGGCCGCCCCGCCGCCCGCGGCGACGATGCCGACGACGGCACCCGCGGCGGCGAGCACCGCGCGCCGCCGGGGCCGGGGCTCGCCGGGAGCGGCGCGGCGGCCCGTGCCGCCGCCGTCCCCACCTGCGTGCGCGGTCTCCTCGGTGGGTCGAGCGGGAACCGTCATGGATGCAGCTCCTCCTCCGGTGTCGGTCGGCACCGGGTCGGCGCGCGGTGCGTCCGAGCATCGCTCACGAGCGGTCGGGGACCCTGGATGGAGACCCAACCTTCCATCAGCGTCAATCTTACGGTCGCACCGACACCACCTGATCGGACGACGTCGGTCGATCGGGCGGCAGGTGACGGGGCGTGACGCGGCCCTCGCGGCGAGTTGAGCCGTTTTGCTCCGGCGGCCCGGGCCGCTCGGCCACAGTGGGGGCACCAGGGCGGCAGAGTCCCACGACCTGCAGCCCGGTCGGCGGCGACACGCCGTGGTGCCTCCCAGAGACCACGGACCTCCGCCGGCCCGCCGGCGCCTCCACGGCGCCGGACGGCCCGTGGAGGCGGACGCAGCTGCCGCACCACCGGGGCCTTCCCCCTGCCTGCCCGGGAGACAGCGATGCCGACCGCCCAGCCGCCCCACCACGACGACGACGCCCCCGGCGCGCGACGGCGCGACGTCCGCCCGACCCGGCCGTCCCGCCCGACGCGGACCACGCGCTCCGCGCGGCCGGCCCGCTCGGGCCGCCCGGCGCTGTCGACCCGCACGGTGCTGGTCCCCCTCAGCGCTGCGGCCGTCGCGGCGGTCGCCGTCACCCTCACCCTCGCCCCGCACGGCAGCACCGCGGTCACGCCCTCGCCCGGGCGCGGTGGAGACGCCTCGGTCGCGGGCAGCCGCATGGTCGACGGCGGCGGTGGCGCCGAGGCCGACAGCGCCGGTGTGGTGCGGCTGTCGGGTGAGGACCGCGTGGCGACCGCCGTGGAGGTCGCGCAGGACCGCTTCCCCGACGGTGCGCAGGCCGCCGTCGTCGCGACCGACGACGACTTCGCCGACGCCCTCGCCGGCACCGCGCTCGCGAAGCTGCACGAGGCGCCGCTGCTGCTCAACCCCCGCGACGAGCTGGACCCGCGCGTGGCCGACGAGCTGAGCGGCGCGCTGCCGGAGGGCAGCACCGTCTACGTGCTCGGCGGGCGCGAGGCGCTGTCCGAGGAGGTCAGCGACCGCATCATCGACCTGGGCTACGTGGTGAGCCGCTTCGCGGGGCCCGACCGCTACGCCACCGCCGCCGCGGTGGCCGGCGAGGTGCTGCGCGGCACGGGCGCGCCGTGCCAGCTCGTGGTCGCGACGGGCACCGACTTCCCCGACGGCGCGAGCGCCGCCGGGTTCGTCTCCCCCGAGCGCCCCCTGGTCTACTCCCACGGCGACGACTGGCCCGGCGCCACCCAGCAGGCCCTGGCCCGGTGCGCCGAGGGCGGCAGCGCGTCCCTGACCGCGGTGGGCGGCCAGGCCGTCGAGGCCGTCAGCGGCGTGGAGGGCAGCGGCGAGCAGACCGAGGTGGTGGCCGTGCAGGGCCACGACCGCTACGACACCTCCTCGCGCCTGGCCGCCCTGACGACCGGCGGCGCGGCGCCCGCACCCGCGGACACCGCTGCCGGCGCCGGCTCGGTGCAGGGGTCGCGCGCGGTGGGCGCCACGACCACCGGCGACCACGGCGACCACGGCGACCACGGCGACCACGGCGACCACGGCGACCGCGGCGACCACGGCGACGAGGGCAGCGCCCACGAGGGCGGCACCGACGACGGCGGCGACGCCGCGGGGGCCCGCGCCGGCTTCGCCGAGCGCGCCCAGCAGGCCGCACAGGAGACCTCGGCCGACGACCCGGCCGACGACCCGGCCGACGACCCGGCCGACGACCCGGCCGCGGGAGCCGCGGAGGAGGCGGGCTCCGCCCCCGCACCGGCGACGGCGCGCGTGGTCCTGGCCAGCGGCGAGGACTACACCGACGCCCTGGTCGGCGGCACCTACGGCGGCCCGGTCCTGCTCACGCCCCCGGACGCCCTGCCCGCCTCGGTGGCGCAGGCGCTGGCGGCGATGGGCACCTCCGCTGGCGAGCTGCTGGTCATCGGCGGCCCGGCCGCGGTCAGCCCGCAGGTGGCGGCCCAGGCGCAGGCGGCCCTGCGCGGGGAGCTGCCGGAGCCGGCGGCCAGCAGCGCGCCCCCGGCGTCCGAGAGCGCCCCGGCGCCGAGCACCCCCGCGCCGGGCACCCCCGCGCCGAGCGACACCGGGGCCAGCGCCGCGGCGCCCGAGGCCTCGGCCGCCGCGCCGCGCACCCCCACCAGCAGCGCCCAGCGCAGCGGCGTGCCCAACGTCTCGGGCCTGCCCTGGAACAGCGGGGTCTACATCCCCGGCTCCAAGGCCTCCAACCAGGACGCGTTCGCCGCGTGGCGCGGCACCCCCAACGACGTCGTCGTGGACTGGGCGGCCCGCTCGAACTGGAACGACATCGTCAACCCCTCCTGGCTGTACGACGCCTGGAAGGGCACGAAGATGACCAAGGTCTTCGGGATCGCCATGATCCCGGAGGACGGCAGCGGCTCGATCAGCGCGTGCGCCTCCGGCGCCTACGACGACAAGTGGCGCCAGTTCGGCTCGAACATCGCCAAGGCGGGGATCGCCGACACCACGATCATCAGGCTCGGGTGGGAGTTCAACGGCGACTGGTACGTGTGGGCCGCCAAGGACCCCGTGGCGTGGGCGGCGTGCTGGCGCAAGATCCACACCGCCGCGGAGTCGACGGCCCCCGGGCTGCGCTGGGACTGGAACCCCAACCGCGGCAAGGGGCAGGCGCTGGCCGACCCGACCAAGGCCTACCCGGGTGACGCCTACGTCGACGTCATCGGTGTGGACAGCTACGACGGCTACCCCGCCGCGAAGGACCAGGCCGGGTGGGACAAGCACTACGGGGGCGAGTTCGGGCTGAAGTTCTGGAAGGACTTCGCCGTCGCCCACGGCAAGGGGTTCTCCGTGCCGGAGTGGGGCGTCTACCCGGGCACCGCCTGGGCCGGCAACAACGGCGGCGACAACGCCTTCTACATCCAGAAGATGAACGCCTTCTTCAAGGAGGCCGCGCCGGTGCTGGCCTACGAGGCCTACTTCAACGAGAGCGCGAGCTACTACGCCGGCTCCCTGTTCGGCCCGGAGCAGAACCCCAGGGCCGCCGCGGCCTACCGGCAGATGTGGTGAGCTCCGTCACCTGATCGGTGGACGCGAGGTGCGCCCGCCCGCCGCCTGACGGGTGGCGGGCGGGCGCACCCGGGTCGAGCGGTTGGGGACCGGCGGGGCGGGCGGGGATGATGCCGGGGTGATGACCGACGCCTCAGCGGGGGCCGCGCCGCCCCGGCCGACGACAGCCGGCTGGGTGCTGGCAGCGCTCGTCGTCGTCCTGCTCCTCACGCAGCGGGTGGTGCTGCCCTTCGGCGGCGAGCGGGGAGTCGCGCTCTCCCTGCTGCTGCAGTACCTGGCCGTCGTCCCGCTGCTGCTGGTCGGCGCGATGAGGGCCGACAGGCTGCGCGGCGAGCTCTACGCCCTCGCCGTGCTCGGCGTGCTCGTGGCCACGTGGGTGGTGACCGCCACCGGCCACGCCGCCTCCACCACGTCGCTGGGGCTCCTGCTCGCCCTGTACCTGCCCTGGCTGTTCCGCAGCCGGGACACCTCCGGCGCCGACGCCCGGCTGGTGGGGCTGGCCTTCGTGAGGACCATGGCGGTGGTCGCCGCGCTGGGGGTGCTCCAGCTGCTCACCCAGCTCGCGGGTGTGTGGACCTTCAGGGACTACCTCCGCGACGTGCTGCCTGCGGACTGGGTGGCCTCGAGCTTCAACTTCGCCAACCCCCTGGAGTACGGCTCGGCCGTCGTCAAGGGCAACGGGTTCGTCATGCTCGAGCCCTCCTTCCTCTCCCAGTTCTGCGCGCTCGCCGTCGGGGTGGCCCTGCTCCTGCGCATGCGCCTGTGGTGGGTGCTCGTGCTGCTGCTGGGGCTCGCCTCCGCCGTCTCGGGCACCGGCATCCTGCTGCTGGTCGCCATCGGCCTGCTCGTGGTCGCCCGGTCCCCGCAGCTGCTGCGCCCGAGCTTCCTCGTGACCGGCGCCCTCGTCGTCGTCGCCGTGGCCCTGTCCCCGATCGCCACGCTGATCACCGACCGGGCCGGCGAGACCTCCGAGCAGGGCAGCAGCGGCTACCTGAGGTTCGTGCAGCCCTACACCGAGGTGGCGCGCGGCCTGGCGGCCGACCCCGCGCGCTACTGGATGGGCGCCGGCAGCGGGTCCTCCGACAGGCTCCTGATCTCCGACCAGGCGGGCCAGGTGGGCGAGGCCGTCGTCTACACGATCGCCCCCAAGCTCGTCTTCGAGTACGGGCTGCCGGCCGCGAGCCTCTTCGTGCTCTTCCTCGTCATGGCCCTGCTCGACCGCACGCCGTGGCCGGTGGTGCCCGGGGCCGCCTTCGTCATGATCTTCTTCCTGTCCGGCAGCCTGCTGCAGCCGCAGACCACGGTGCTGGCCTGGCTGCTCACGGGAGCCCTGGGCAGCGCGCCGGTGCTGGCCTCGCGCCGCCGGGGCGAGCCGCCAGGCCCCGGCGGCGGGTCCCCCGCCCGCCCGCGCGAGCTCCTCGTCGGCGCGGGCGCGGGAGGTCGCGCGTGAACCCGCAGGCGCAGGGCGCCGCTGCCACCGGCGCCGGGACTCCCGGCAGGCCCACCACCGAGCTCGTGGTCGTCACCTACCGCAGCCGCGCCCGGCTCGCCGAGCTGCTCGCGGGCCTGCCCGCCGACCTGCCCGTCGTCGTCGTCGACAACTCCGACACCGACGACGGCAGCGAGGAGCTGGTCTCCGCGCGCCCGGGCGGGCGCTACCTGCGCGGCGGCGGGGTGGGGTACGCGCGCGCGGCCAACGCCGGCGCCCGCGCCTCGCAGGCCGACGTGCTCGTCTTCGCCAACCCCGACCTGCGACCGTCGGGAGAGCAGGTCCGCCAGCTCGTCGACGACGTCGCCTCCGACCCCGGCACGGCGTCCAGCGCCGCCCTCCTGGTCGACGCGGACGGCCGCGCCGAGATCGGCGCGGGCGGGTGGGAGCCCTCGCCGCTGCGGGGTCTGGTCCACGCCGCAGGCCTGCACAAGCTGCTGCCGCGGTCGGGGCTGTACGCCACGCCGCGCGTCGGGGAGCCGCTGGCCGTGGACTGGACCTGCGGAGGGCTGATGGCCGTGCGCCGCGAGGTCTTCTGGCGCCTGGGCGGCTTCGCCGAGGAGTTCTACGTCTACGGCGAGGACGTCGCCTTCGGCGCGGCCGTCCGCGCGGCCGGCCTGCGCCAGCGCCTGCGCACCGACGTGGCCGTGCGCGGCTCCAGCGGTGGCTCGGGAGCGCCGTCCCTGGAGATGCTGCGGCTGAGGGGGGCCTCCTTCCGCCACTACGCGCTGACGCGCAGCGGCGCGGTGCGGGGGGCGCTCACCACCGCGGTCGTGGCGGCCGGGTACGCGGGTCGGGCGCTGGCCCACCTGGCCGCCCGGGACCGGGCGGAGGCGGCCGTCGACGCCGCCTGGGTGCGGGGCGCCCTCACCGGGCGCGCCACGGTCGCGGGCCGGGCCGTCATGGCGCCCGGCCGCGGCAGCCTCGTCGGCGGGAGCTGACCGGGCGGCTGCCCGACCAGCTGACCGGTCAGCCCGCCCGGCGGGCTACAGCCCGTCGGCCAGGGCGTCGGCCAGCGGAGCGGTGACGGCCTCCCAGGACCAGGTGGCGCGCACCGCCTCCCGGGCCACCAGCCCCTCGGCCTGCGCAGCCCCGGGGCCCGCCAGCCGCGTCGCGACGGCGTCGGCCAGCGCCTCGGGGGTCTCCGCCAGGACCACACCCCGGCCCACCAGGTCCTCCAGCCCCTCCGCGCCCAGGGCGGTGCTGACCACGGGCCGGGCGTGGGCCAGCGCCTCGACGATCTTCAGCCGCGAGCCGCCGCCGGTGAGCAGGGGCGACACGGCCGTCGCGGCAGCGGCGTAGTGAGGGGCCACGCTGGGGACGTCCGCGTGCACCTCGACGCCGTCGCGCCCGTGCGCCGCGCGCAGCCGCGGCGCCGGCGAGCGGCCCACCACCGCCAGCCGCGCCCGCGGCACGCGGGCGCGCACCAGCGGCCAGACCCGCTCGAGCAGGTAGGAGACCGCCTCGACGTTCGGCTCCCAGTCGAGCGCGCCCACGAAGACGGCCGTCGGGTCGGCAGGGACCGGCGCGACGGCAGCGGGCACCTGGGTGCCGTTGGGGACCACGACGGCGCCGGGCACGCCGAGCTGCGCCAGCCGCTCGACGTCCTGGGGGGTGCAGCAGGTGACCAGCGGCACCCGGGCGGCGCGGCGCTCCCACGCGGCCGTGCGCGCCGACTCCACCGGCGCCGCGAGCCGCCGCAGCAGGGACCCGCCGCTGGACAGGCGCTGGCGGAGCAGGTCGCTCTCGACGTTCTGGAAGTCGATCGACGTCACGGGCATCCCGCGCGGCACGTTGACGAGCACCTGGGGCGAGTCGACGTGGAGGTGGACCGACCGGCCCCGCCACCGCCGCAGCTCGGCCTCGAGGCGGGGGTGGGACCAGCGCCCGACGGCGAGCGACCCGGCCTTGAGCGCGCCCGGCAGCGGCGAGCGCCGCTGGACGCCCAGCACCGTCCCGGGCAGCTCGCGCACGCGCCCGTCGAGGGGCTCGTCGCTGAAGCCGAGCACGCGGACCTCGGGCTCGCTGCCCGGGCCGCCGGCGGCCTCCGCGTGCGCGCGGGCCGCGCGCTCGAAGGCGCGCGCCAGCTCCAGGGTGCGGATCCGCCCGCCGCTGTTGGCCGGCACCGGGAGCTCCTTGGCCAGGTAGAGCAGGGGACGGGGAGCCGTCGGCGTCCGGTGGGGCATCGTCGGGGCCTCCTGGGTGTTCACGCGGGCAGGGTCGAGGGGGTGCGCGCCGCCGCGGAGGCCCGCAGGGCCCGCGCGACCATGTAGACGGACAGCGAGCTCCCGACCACCTGCGCGGCGAAGAAGCCCCAGGCGCCGCCGACGGCGCCCCCGGCCCAGGCGCCGGCCGCGCCGCAGACGAGCATGAGGGGCCCCTGGACGTAGGAGGCCGTGAGCAGCAGGTCGGCCCGCGAGAGCCCCTTGAGGCAGATCGAGGGGCCCATGCTCAGGCCCACCGCCACGAGCAGCGCCCCCGCCGGCAGGACGACGCCCCGCGCGCTGTCCCAGGTCTCGCCGAGCAGCGCCTCACCGACGGCGGGGGGCAGCGCGAGCAGCACGCCCGTGACGATCGCCGCCGCCGCCATGCACAGCGCCGAGAGGGTCGTGCAGAAGCGGACCATGCCGCGCTGGTCGCCCGCGGCGACCTGCCGGGCCGCCACCGGCAGCGCGAACGAGCTCAGCGCGGAGAAGAAGGTCTGCATGGGGCCGAGGAGGGTCTGCGCGGCGCGCAGGGCGCCCGTCGCGGCGAGCCCGGCGATGGCCCCGAGGATGAACGTGGCCAGGTTGATCGCGCCCATGTTGAGCAGGAACTCCAGCGAGAGCCGACCGCCCTGGGAGGTGTGGGTGCGCATCCAGGCGAGCGCGCTGCGCACCCGCGGCAGGCCCCCGACCCGGCGCCACCCCCAGGTCGAGGCGAGCAGCGCACCGGCTCCCCACGCGCAGATCAGGGAGAAGACGCCGGCGCTGCCGGTGAGGTGCAGCACCCCGGCGATGGCGAAGACGCCGGCCGCCCACAGCACGTCGCCGACGGCGGCGTCGCGCGGCCGGCCGGCGGTGAAGAACGCCTGGCGCCAGGCGTCCTGCAGCAGCAGGCAGGGCAGCGCCAGGCCGAGCGCGAGCAGCGCCGACCCGAGCGGCTCAGGCGCGACCAGGGCGCTGACCAGGCCCAGGACGGTGGCGAGCAGGCCGGCGGCCACGGAGGCGCCGGCGCTCTCCAGGGAGGCGACCCGGCGCGCCTCGGGGTCGCCGGCGCTGTGAGCGACCAGCAGGGGCGTGGTCACCCCGGCCCTGACGATGCCGATGACGAAGGAGAAGACGGCGAAGGCGATGCCGAAGGCCCCGAACTCCTCCACGCCCACGCTGCGGGCCAGGAGCACGGTGAAGCCGAAGTTGGTGAGGCTGGACACCGCCTGGCTGGCGAACGTCCAGACGACCAGGTGCCGCCTGCTCGGCAGCGGTGCGCCGCCTGCGGCCCGGTCTTCCACGGTGCTCGACAGTACCGGCCGTTCCGGGTGCTCACCCGCGCCGCGGGCCCCCGGCTCACCGGTCAGCGGTCGCCCCGGCCCCGAGGGCACCCGTCCGGCCGGGTGCCGCCGGCAGGCCGGGCAGGCCCGCCAGCACCTGCGCCCAGCGCCGGGCGGAGGCGGCCGGGGAGAACACCGCCTCGGCGTGGGCGCGGCCCCCGCGGGCGAGCTGGTCGCGCAGCGCGTCGTCCTCGAGGACCTCCAGGACGGCGGCCGCCAGGGAGCGGGCGTCGGCGCCGCCGCACCGCAGCCCGGCGGGCAGCCCGGTGCCGTCGAAGGCCTGGGGCGTGCCCACCACGGGCAGCCCCAGGGCGAGCGCGTCGAGCACCTTGAGCTTGACGCCCCCCGGGTCGAGCAGCGGGGCCACCATGGCGCGCCGGGTCAGGGCGGCGGGCAGGTCGTCCACGTACCCGTCCAGGACGAGGTCGGGACCTGACAGCTCCGCGCGCAGCTGCTCGGGGCAGTGGCCGACCAGGTGCAGCGGCGGCACCGGCCTGCCTGCAGCGGCGCGGCGCAGCTCGGGCACGACCGCGTCGCGCCAGAAGCGGACGGCCTCGGCGTTGGGCGGGTAGTCGAGCCCGCCCAGGAAGACCAGGCCCTCCCCGGCGGGCAGGGCCGACGGCGGCACCTGCACGGTCGGGGGCAGCCAGCTCACGGGGCGCTGGCACCGCTCGGACAGGGCGCTCGCCTCCTCCGGGGAGACCAGGCTGACCGCGGCGGCGGTCCTGACGACGGCCTCCTCGCGAGCGGACGCGCGCCGGGCCTCCCCGTCGAGCACGGCCAGCGCCGCGCGCTCGGCGAGGGGGCGCAGGCCGGCCGGGACGCGCTCGGCGGCGATGCCCAGCACCGAGGAGCGCGCAGCGCCGCCCGGGGTGCCCCGCGCGGCGCGCAGCGCCTGGCGGCGCCGTCGGTAGCGCTCGCCCAGCAGGTCGTCCAGGTCGACGACGACCGGGACGCCCGGCACGCGGTCCGCGGCGCTGGACAGCCGCAGCCCGTCGGCGACGACGACGTGGCAGCCCGAGACGGCCGCGGCGACCTCGCGGCGGACCCGGGGGTCGACGTAGAGGCTCTCGTTGAGCGTCGAGGGCCTGCCCGTGCGCCGCTGCCACCAGCGGCCCAGCGGGCCCGGCGCCAGCGCCCCGGCGGCGGACAGCGCCACCGACACCAGGCCGGGGGCCCGCACGTGGACGGTCTCGAAGCGCTCGCTCCAGGGCGTCGGCGCCGGCGGGCGCTCGGACACCACGACGACGCGCACCCGGTGCCCGAGCGCCTCGAGGGCCACCAGGTGGCTGCGCAGCACCGACACGCGGCCGGTGGCGCGGCCCCCGACGTCGCGGGTGCACAGCACGGCCACGCCCAGGGGGGCGGGAGCGGGGAGGTCGTGGGCTGCCACCACCTCAGCATCGCAGCCGGGCGCCGGAGCGCAGGTCGGCCTGCGTGGGCCAGCCGGGTGAGCCGCCACCCGGCCGGATGCACCCGGTCCTCGGCCAGCGGGTCCGCGGTCGCCGCATCGGTATCGTGACTGGGCGTGCCACCCGGGCCGGCCCTCCCGCCCACGAGCGGGTCCGCCGAGGCCGGCCCCACCGATGTGAAGGAGCACGCATGAAGGTCCTGGTCACCGGAACCGAGGGGTACCTGGGGTGCCTGCTGGCCCCCCTCCTCGTCGAGGACGGGCACGACGTGACGGGCCTGGACACGGGCTACTACAAGCACGGCTGGCTGTACAACGGCGTGACGAGCACCGTCGCGACGATCGCCAAGGACATCCGCGAGGTGCAGGTCGAGGACCTGCGCGGCTTCGACGCGGTGGTCCACATGGCCGAGCTGAGCAACGACCCCCTGGGAGACCTCCTGGGCGAGGTCACCTACGAGGTGAACCACAAGGGCTCGGTGCGCCTGGCGACGGTGGCCAAGGAGGCCGGCGTCTCCCGCTTCGTCTACATGTCGAGCTGCTCGGTGTACGGCGTGGCCGAGGGCACCGTCGACGAGACCAGCCCGGTCAACCCGCAGACGGCGTACGCGATCTGCAAGGCCCGCGTCGAGCGCGACGTCGCCCCGCTGGCCGACGAGGCCTTCGCCCCGACGTTCCTGCGCAACGCGACCGCCTTCGGGGCGAGCCCGCGCATGCGCTTCGACATCGTGCTCAACAACCTCGCCGGGCTGGCCTGGACCACCGGGAAGATCGCCATGAACAGCGACGGCACCCCGTGGCGCCCGCTGGTGCACGGGCTCGACATCGCCCAGGCGATCCGCTGCGTGCTCACGGCGCCGGTCGAGGCCGTGCGCGGCGAGGTGCTCAACGTGGGCTCGAAGGAGCAGAACTACCAGGTGCGCGACATCGCCGAGAAGGTCGCCGCCGCCTTCCCGGGCTGCGAGCTGAGCTTCGGCCCGCCCAGCGCCGACAACCGCTCGTACAAGGTGAACTTCGACAAGATCAAGAAGGTCCTGCCGGAGTTCGAGTGCCAGTGGGACGCCGCCCGCGGCGCCCAGCAGCTGCACGACGTCTTCGAGGCCATCCAGCTGGACGAGGCCACGTTCACGGGCCGCGGCCACACCCGCCTCAAGCAGCTGGAGCACCTCCTCTCGACCGGGCAGATCGACGCAGAGCTGTTCTGGACCAGCAAGTGAGGATCGAGACCACCCCCATCGCAGGGGTGGCGATCGTCAGGATCGATCCGCACACCGACGAGCGCGGCTTCTTCGCCCGCTCGTTCGACAAGGAGGCGTTCGCCGAGGCCGGGCTCGACACCGAGCTCGTGCAGGCGAACATCTCCTACAACCGGCGCGCCGGCACCCTGCGCGGCATGCACTACCAGCTGCCCGTGGCCCCCGAGGCCAAGCTGGTGCGCTGCACCCGCGGCGCGCTGCTCGACCAGATCGTCGACGTGCGCCCGGAGTCCCCCACCTACCTGCAGCACGTGTCCGTGGAGCTCACCGCGGACAACCACGTGGCGCTGTACGTGCCGCCGATGTTCGCCCACGGGTTCATCACCCTGGTCGACGACACCGAGGCCACCTACAACGTCTCCGCGCCCTACACCCCGGGCGTGGAGCGAGGTCTGCGCCACGACGACCCCGACCTCGGCCTGACCTGGCCGCTGCCGGTGGCCGTCATCTCCGACAAGGACGCCTCCTGGCCCCTGCTGGCCGAGAGCGGCGGGAAGGCACCCTCGTGATCATCACTGACAGCGCCCTGGCGAAGCGGCAGCGCGAGGGCCGGCCCATCCGGGTCGGCATGGTCGGCGCGGGCTTCCAGGGGCGCGGTCTGGCCAACCAGATCATCAACAGCACCCCGGGCATGGAGCTGGTGGCGGTCGCCAACCGCACCGAGGCCAAGGGCCTGCGCGCCTACGAGGAGGCCGGGGTCGCCGCCAAGGTCGTCGACTCGCGCGCCCAGCTGGAGCGCAGCATCCGCGAGGGCGTCCCCGCCGTCGTCGCCGACGCCCTCGAGCTGGTGGCGGCCGACGGCGTCGACTGCGTCGTGGACGTGACCGGCGCCGTCGAGCACGGCGCGCGGGTGACGATGGCGGCCCTGGAGGCCGGCACGCCCGTCGTGACGATGAACGCCGAGCTGGACGCGACCGTCGGCCCCGAGATCGCCCGCCGCTTCGCCGCGGCCGGCGTGATGTTCACCGGCGCCGACGGCGACCAGCCCGGCGTGGAGGTCAACCTGCTGCGCTTCGTGCGCGGCATCGGCCTGACCCCCCTGGTGGCGGGCAACATCAAGGGCCTGCAGGACCCCTACCGCACCCCCACCACCCAGCAGGCCTTCGCCGAGAAGTGGGGCCAGGACCCCTGGATGGTCACGAGCTTCGCCGACGGCACGAAGATCTCCTTCGAGCAGGCGATCGTGGCCAACGCGTGGGGCATGACCGTGCCGAGGCGCGGGATGAACGGCTGGGACCACCACGGCCACGTCGACGAGCTGACCTCCCGCTACGACGTGGAGGAGCTGAAGGCCAAGGGCGGGGTCGTCGACTACGTCGTCGGCTCCAAGCCGGGTCCCGGCGTCTACGTGCTGGCCACGCACGACGACCCGAAGCAGCAGCACTACCTCAACCTCTACAAGCTGGGCGAGGGACCGCTGTACTCCTTCTACACGCCCTACCACCTGTGCCACTTCGAGGTGCCCACCACCGTGGTCCGCGCCGTCGACTTCGACGACGCCGCGCTCGTGGCCGCCGGTGACCTCAAGGTCGAGGTGCTCACCACCGCCAAGACCGACCTGGCGGCCGGCACCACCATCGACGGCCTCGGCGGCTACCACGTGTACGGCCAGGCCGAGGACGCCACCACCGCCCGCGAGCAGCACCTGCTGCCGCTCGGGCTCGCGCCCGGCTGCACGCTGAGGGTGGACGTCCCGAAGGACGCCGTGATCACGTACGACATGGTCGAGGTGCCGTCGGGGCGCCTGGTGGACGAGCTGCGCGCCGCGCAGGACGCCCGGCTGCAGCCGGTCTCCGCCGGCCGACCGTCCTGACGACCGGTCGAGAGGGGGGGCCTCGATGACGTCGCTGATCTCTGTGGTGGTGGCCGCGCTGGACGTGGAGGACGTCCTGCCGCGCCAGCTGGACGCGCTCGCCGCCCAGCGCGACCCCGGCCCGTGGGAGCTCGTCGTGGCCGACAACGGCTCGCGCGACGGGACCCGCGCGGTGGTCGACGCCTTCGCCGCCGCGCACCCCGAGCTCGACGTCCGCCTCGTCGACGCCAGCGCCCGGCGCGGCGCGGGCAGCGCCCGCAACGCCGGGGTCGAGCGCTCCCGCGGCGAGGTGGTCGCCTTCTGCGACGCCGACGACGTCGTCTCCCCCGGCTGGCTGGCCGCGTTGCGCGCGGGCCTGGCGGTGCACGACGTCGTGGCCGGCAGCTACTCCAGCGCCGGCCTCAACCCGGAGTGGCTGCGCCGCTCCCGGCCGGTGTCGCAGACGAGCGGGCTGCAGCCCGGGCCGTGCTCGCCGTGGCTGCCCCACGCCGGCGCCGGCAACCTCGCCCTGGGGCGGGGGCTGTTCGCCTCGGTCGGCGGGTTCGACCCGGACTGCCTGTACCTGGAGGACACCGACCTGTGCTGGCGGCTGCAGCTGCTGGCGGGTGCGCGGCTGGGCTTCTGGCCCGACGCCGCGGTGACCATGCAGCTGCGCGGGACGCTGCGGGGGTCGGTCCGCCAGGGGGCCACCTACGGCGCGGCCACCGCGTGGCTGCAGGCGCGCTACGCGCGGGTCCCCCCGGTGACCCCGGCGCCGGGGGCCGTGGAGGGGCGGGTCCACGACCGCCCGTGGTGGCTCCCGGACGGGGCCGACCGCGGCAGCCTCGGCTTCCTCCTCTGGCAGCTGGGCTGGCGCATGGGGTTCGCGGTGCGCCGGCTGCAGCTGCGCTCACCGCGGCGCCGCCCGGCGCCGCTGGTCCTGCCCACCTCCTCCTCCTCCCGGTGAGCGAGCGCAGCCGGCCGCGCCGCCGCCTCGTCCGCCGCCGCCAGCTGGGGGGCTTCGAGGCGGGCGGGCTGCCCGGCCCCTCCCGCGCGGGCCTGCTCGCCGGCGCCGCCGCGGGCTGGGCCGGCAGCCTGCACGCCGTGGACCCGCTGCCCGCCGAACCACCCCTGGTGGCCCTGACGTGGGACGACGGTCCCCACCCCGAGCACACCCCGCTGGTGCTGGACGCGCTGGCAGCAGCCGGCGCCCGCGCGACGTTCTTCGTGCTCGCGCTGGCCGCCGAGGCCCACCCCCACCTGGTGCGGCGCATGCTCGACGAGGGCCACGAGGTGGCCCTGCACGGGGTCGACCACGAGCGGCTCACGCTGCTGTCCGACCGCCGCGCGCTGGCCCGCGTGAGGGAGGGGCGCGACCGCCTCGCCGCGGTCACCGGCCAGGCCCCCCGCTGGTTCCGGCCCGCCTTCGGCGCGCACACGGTGCCCCTGGCCGCGGGGGTGCGGGCCCTGGGCCTGGTGCCGGTGCTGTGGTCGGCCTGGGGCCGGGACTGGGAGGACGACGACGCGGACGCCGCGGCCGACCGCGCCCTGGCCGCCGTCCACCCGGGCGCCGTCGTCCTGCTGCACGACGCCTACGGGGAGGCCCTCACCCGTCCCCAGGACCCCGGGCCGGACCTGGACCGCGGGCGGGTGGCCCGCCGCGTGCTGGGGGGCCTGGCCGCCACCGGCACCCGCTGCACCACGGTCGCGGAGCTCGTGGACGGACGCACCGCCGTGCTCTCGGCGGGGGCCCCGCAGCTGGTCTCCCTGCGCACCCGCGCGTGAGCCCGGCGCCCGCGGTGCGCTCCGCGGCTCGCCAGCTGCTCGGTCGCGCCGGGTGGAACGTCGCCGACCAGGTCCTCGTCAGCGCCACCAACCTGGTGCTGTCCTCGATGGTGGCCCTGGCGCTGACGCGCGAGGGCTTCGGCGCCTTCGCCGTGGCCTTCACCGTGTACTCGCTCATGATCGGCGGCGGTCGCGCGCTGGTGGCCCAGCCGCTCGTGGTGCGCCACACCGCCGACGGCACCGGGTTCCGGGAGGCCGCGCAGGCGGCCACCGGGGCCTCGGCCCTGCTGGGCCTGGCCTCCGGGCTGGTGGCGGTGGTGGTCGGGCTGACCCTCGAGGGCGACGTCGGGCCGGCGCTGGTGGCCATCGGGCTGCTGCTCCCCGGGCTGCTGCTGCAGGACATGTGGCGGCTCGTGTTCATCGCCCAGGGGCTGCCGGCGCGCGCCTTCGTCGTCGACGCGGTGTGGGCCGGTGGCCAGCTCGCCGCCGTGGCGGTGGTGCGGGCGATCGGCACGGCCACCGCCACCAGCCTGCTCGCCGCGTGGGGCCTGTCGGCACTGGTGGCGGCCCTGGTCGGGGGGTGGCGGTTCCGCGGGCACCCGCGGGTCACCGCCAGCGCGCGCTGGCTGGCCTCCCACCGCGACCTGCTCGGCTACTACGTCGCCGGGTTCCTCACCGTGCAGGGCGCCAACCAGGTGGCGCTGCTGCTCATCGCCGGCGTCGGCAGCCCCGCTGACAACGGCGCGCTGCGCGCGGCGCAGGTGGTGCTCGGGCCCCTCAACCTCCTGACGTACGCCCTGTCGGCGTTCGCCATGCCGGAGGTCGCCCGGCGGCGCCTCTCGGGGCGGCCTGCGCTGCTCGCCGGCGCGGCCATGTCCGCGGTGCTGGTCACGGCGACGCTGCTGTACGGCGCACTGGCGCTGCTCGTGCCGGACGCCTGGGGCGAGGCGGTGCTCGGGGAGAGCTGGGAGACCGGGCGCGAGGTCCTGCTGCCCTCGCTGGTCGGCGTGCTCGCGATCGCAGCCGGCTTCGGGGCGAGCACACTGCTGCTGTCGCTCGGGTACGCGCGGCAGGCCTTCTGGGCGACCTCGCTGCTGGCGCCGGGACTGGTCGGCCTCGGCGTGGGCGGGCTGGTGCTGGGAGGCGCTCCCGGTGCCGCTCTGGGGCTCTCGCTGGCCCAGGTGGTCGTGGCGCCCGTGCAGTGGGTCCTGGTCGTGGTGCTCGTGCGCCGCGGGGCGACGGGCCGGGGAGGACGGCGGTGAGGGACGGCACGGGCGGGGTCCCCCGCGTGCTGGTGGTGCTCGACCACCTGCGGCTCAACGGCGCCAACCAGCTCGCCGTGCAGGTCGCCTCCCGGTGGGCCGCTGACGGGGCCGCGCTGGCGGTCCTGACCGAGGTGCCCCCCGCCGAGGCGCTCCGCACGCCCCCGGCGCTCCGCGTGGTGCACCTGGCACGCAGCGGGCGGTCCCTGCGCGCGGCGCTGCCCGGGGCGCTGTGGAGGCTGTGGCGGCTGGCGCGCCGCGCCGACGTCCTGCTCACCGGCTCCGAGGTCGGCCCGGGGGTGCTCGTGGCCCGGGTGGTCAGCCTCCTGGCGCGCCGGCCCCTGGTCACCACCGTCCACGCCGACCTCGACGCCGCCACCGCCGAGTGGGTGCCTCGCCCGGTGGCCCCCCTGCTGCGCTGGGCCCACCGCACCGCTGACGCGGCGCTGTGCGTCGCCCCCGGGCTGGTGGCGGCCGTCGTCGCCAACGGGCTGCCGGCCGGCCGGGTCCACGTGGTCCGCAACGGCATCGACCTGGACGCGGTGCGCGCCGCCGGCGCGGCTCCCGCCCCCCTGGTGACCGGCCCCGGCCCCACGCTCGTGGCCACCGGGCGCATCGCGCACCAGAAGGGGTACGACCTCCTGGTGCGCGCCCACGCGCAGGTGGTGCGCGAGCACCCGCACCGCGTGGTGGTGCTCAACGACGGGCCGGACCGCGCAGCGGTGGAGGCCCTGGCCGCCCAGCTCGGCGTCACCGGCACCTTCCTCGTGCTGGGGCCCCTGCCCGCGCTGCCCGCGGTCGCGCGGGCCGACGCCTTCGTGCTGCCCTCCCGGCACGAGGGCCTGCCCCTGGCGCTGCTGGAGGCGATGGCGCTGGGCGCGCCCTGCATCGCGGCGGCCTCCTCCGACGGCGTGGTCGACGCCCTCGACGGCGGCCGCTGCGGCGCGCTGGTCCCGGTGGAGGACGTCGGGGCGCTGGCGGCGGCGATCAGCGCTCACCTGCAGGACCCGCGCGACCTGCAGGCCCGGGCCCGGGCCGCCGTGGAGCGCTCGGAGGAGTACGGGCTGGGCGCCATGGCGGACGGCTGGGCGCGCGTGGTGCGCGCTGCGGCCCGCTCCCGCGGGACCCGAGCGACCGGCGGGGCCGAGAGGACCGGGGGGACCGGGGAGACCGGGGGCACCGCCGCGTGAGAACGGGTGACGTGCCGGCGGTGCGCTGCGGGACCGGCGCGCGGGTGCCGATGCCCCTCGTGTGGACCTGCAGCGCGTCTCCCGCCGATCCCTGCTGACCGCGGCCGCAGCCCTGGGGGCGGCGGCCGCGCTCGGGCCGTCCGCGGCGGCGGCGCCGCGCGGGACCCTCCGGCGCCGCGCCGGCCAGGACCCCCGCTCCGAGCTGGTCGCCCTGCGCGGCAGCCGGTCCGGCCTGCCCTGGACCAGCGGCGCCTTCACCGCTCACGACCGGGGCGCCCTGGCGGCCTTCGAAGCCGGCCGTGGCCGGCCGCTGGACGCGTGCGCCGTCTTCACCAGCCGCGAGTCCGCGAGGGCGGGCCTGAACACCTGGTGGCTCGACGCCGCGCGACCGGTCACCGACGACGGCGGCTGGCTGCTGCTGGCGGTGCCCCTGTGGAACGACGACCAGGACCTGCGCAGCGACACCGCGTCGTTCTTCACCGGCGTCGGGGCGGCGCTCGCCTCCGCGGGGACGGCCCGGCGCACCCTCGTGCGGCTCGGCTGGGAGATGAACCTGCCGTCCTGGCGGCACCGCGTGACGCCGGCGAACAGGACCGCCTGGACCGCCGCCTTCCGCTCCGCCGTCGCGCACCTGCGCGCGGCGGCGCCGGGCGTCAGCGTGGTCTTCAACCCCAACGAGGGCGGTGACCAGACCGGCGTGCCGATGGCGTCGCTGGCCCTCGACCTGCTGGACAGCTACGAGTTCGTCGGTCCTGACCACTACAACTGGTACCCCGTGGTCAACGACGCCGCGACGTGGGAGTCCGTCTACCGCCGGCCCGGCGGCCTGCGGCAGTGGGAGCGCTTCGCGGCCGAGCACGGGAAGGGCTACGCGGTGCCCGAGTGGGGCGGCTACCCCGGTGCAGCGGCGGGCCGCGGCTCCGACGGCGCCTACTACGCCTCCCGCATGGTCGACAGGTTCCGCCAGGTCTCCGCCTCCGGCACCTCCGTCGTCGAGGCGTACTTCAACGAGCCCGCGCCCTACATCGCCAACGCCCTGTGGTCCCCCACGCAGATGCCGGCCCTGGCGCGGGCCTACCGGGCGGCGCTCGGCTGAGCCCGCCCGGGCTCCGCCCGCGGCCCGCGAGCGGGGTCCAGCCCGCCCCGCAGGGCGTCGGACACCGCCCGCGCGTTGCCCCGCAGCCTCTGGAGCCGCCACGGCCGCTCCGCCCCCCGCAGACCGGCGGCGTTGGCCACCAGGGCCCGCACCACGCCGGTCAGCGCCTCGCCCGCGGGCACGACCCCCGTGCGGCGCAGGTGCACCGGGTGGGCCACCTGGGCGTAGCCCAGCGGCTCCTGGCGCGCGGGCTCGTGGACGTGCGCGCCCCGGACCACCAGCGCCGGACCGGCGGCGTGCACCACGGAGCCGTGGCGCGAGGCCCGTCGGGCGAAGTCGACGCCCTCCAGCCAGGAGCCCGCCGCCAGCGCCTCGTCGAAGCGCTCGGGCAGCGGGGCGCCCTCGGGCGAGACCAGCCGCACGGCGAAGGCGCTGGGGTACACCTCCCGGGCGGGCCGCCAGGGGGGCTGCAGGGCGTCGGTGCGCTCGGCCGACAGCGCGGCCCGCGCCTCGTCGAGGCCGACCTCGCGGCCCGTCGCGGGGCCGTCCAGGAGCACCCGGCCCGTCAGCGCGACGACGCCGGGGTGGGCCCGCAGGAAGGCGAGCAGCTGCTCGAGGTGGTCGTGGCGGAGCAGGACGTCGTCGTCGAGGAACACCGCGGTGCGGGCTCCCGGCACCGCGGCGAGGGCCGCGTTGCGCCGGGCCGCGGCGCTGGCGCCGGTCACGACGAGGGCGCCCTCGGGCAGCTGCGCGCCCGGGCCGGGCGCGGTCCCCGGCGCCGCGGTGACGACGAGCCGGTGCGGCACCGACTGCGCCTGCACGCCCTCCAGCGCGTCGGCGAGCAGGCGCCCGTCCCCGGAGGCCATCACGACGACGGCGACGTCCGGACCGGTCAGGGAGGGCTCGGCCACCCTCCCATCCTGTCAGCCGCGCGCGCCGCCGAAGAAGGAGCGCACGCCGTCGACGACGCGGTCGATCGTCGCCGGGTCCATGTAGGGGTGCAGCGGCAGGGTGAGCACCTGGCTGGTGGCCAGGTCCGTCACGGGCAGCGGGCCGCGGCGCGAGCCGGAGTAGAAGCTGAACTCGTGGGCTCCCAGGAAGTGGATGCCCGAGCCGATGCCGCGCGCCTTGAGGTGGGCGATGAGGTCGGTGCGGCGTGAGCCGTCGCGCAGGCGGATGACGTAGATGTAGGGGGCCACGCCCTCCCAGTCGGTGTCGAACAGCTGCAGGTGGCCGGCCTCGGCGAGGTCGGCGAACGCGGCGTCGTACGCCTGGCAGTAGCTGCGGCGGTTGGCGATGAACTCGTCCACCAGGGCCAGCTGGGCCAGCCCGATGGAGGCGGGCACCGAGCCGAGGTGGCAGCGGAAGCCCTGGCGCACCACGTCGAACTCCCAGTTGCGCTGGTTCTTGTAGCGCGCGTCGGTGTCGGCGTCGATGCCGAGGTGGCGCAGCTCGTGCAGGGTCTGCACGTCGGCGGGGTCGCGGGTGACGATCGCCCCGCCCTCGAGGGTGGTGATCGTCTTCACCGGCCCGAAGCTGAAGCAGGTGATGTCGCCGAAGGAACCGACCGGGCGGCCGTCCGACACCGACCCGAAGGCGTGCGCGGCGTCCTCGATGACGCGCAGCCCGTGCTCGTCGGCGATCTCGAGCAGCTCGTCGAGCTGGCAGGGCAGGCCGAGGTAGTCGACGGCGAGGACCGCCTTCGTGTTCTCGGTGATGGCCTCGCGGACGCGCTGCGGGTCCAGGCACAGGCGCCGGTCCTCGACGTCGGCGAAGACCACCGAGGCGCCGGTGCGGCTCATGGCCTGGTGCCCGGCGACGTAGGTGAACGAGGGCGCGATGACCTCGTCGCCCGGGCCCAGGCCGACGAGCTGCCCGGCCAGGTGCAGCGCCTCGGTGCAGGAGTTGGTGGACACGGCGCGGCGGCCGCTCCGGCCGAGGTGGAGGAAGGACTCCAGGCCCACCTCGAAGTCCTGGCTGAGCTTGCCCATGCCGAGCCAGCCCACCTCGAGGGCCGAGCGGGCGGCCTCCTGGACCTCGGCGCCGAGGTAGGGGCGGTAGACCGGGACCGGCTCGTCGGGGCCCAGCGCGGGGTGGCGCAGGTCGTCCAGGGTGGCCACCCCGAGACCGGAGGGCGCGTCCTGGTCGGCGCCCAGGGTCTCGTCGAGGCTGCTGTCCAGGCTGGTGTCGGTGCTCATCGGTGTCCCTCTCCCCCTGCGCAGGTCTCCCGCTCCGCGTCGCCGAAGGTAGACGCTGCAGGTGGGACGGCGAAGCGCCTGTGGCCCACGTGACGCCCCCGGGGCCCGCACACCCCCCGTTCGGGTGATGCGCGAGCCGATGCGGCGCGTCCGGCACGCGGTCGAGCCCACCGTCCGGGGGTCACTAGGGTGGGTCGCGATCTCTGCTGGGGGCCCCGGAGCCCGCTGACACCGGGAGGACGCGTGGGACTCCGCCCTGGACGGCGCACGCGGTCCGCGTGGCGCGCGGCCACCGCCGTCACCGCAGCCCTGGCCGCCCTCGTCGGCACGGCGGCCGTGACCGCCCCGGCCGCCGCGGCCCCCGCACCCGCGGCGGCCACGGCGCCGTCCTGGCCGAGCGGCGTCTGGCTGCCCTCCCACGGCGTCGAGGACCACGAGGCCTTCGCGCGCTGGCGGGGGCGCCCCCTGCAGGTCGTCGTGGACGCCACCGACCGGCGCACGTGGGCGGACGCCACCCAGCCCCGCTGGCTCCTGGAGAAGTGGGCGGCCAGCACCGTGCCCACCGTCGTCATCAGCGTCGCCATGGTCCCCGACGAGCCCACCGCCACGCTGGCCACCTGCGCCGCCGGCACCGACGACGCCCACTGGGCCCGGTTCGGGCAGGAGGTCGCCGCCTCGGGGCTGGCCGACCGGCTGGTGCTGCGCCTGGGGTGGGAGCTCAACGGCGACTGGCAGAAGTGGTCCGCGCACGACCCCGCCGCCTTCGTCGCCTGCTGGCACCGCGTCCACGACGCCGTCGAGGCCGCAGCACCCGCCGTCCGCTGGGACTGGAACGTCAACCGCGGCGTGGGGCAGGGGCTGCCGGACGGTCGCGAGGCCTACCCGGGCGACGCCTACGTGGACGTCATCAGCGTCGACTCCTACGACGTCTTCCCCGCGGTGGTGGACGAGGCGACGTGGCAGGAGCACTACGCCGGGCCCTACGGGCTGCGGTTCTGGGCGGACTTCGCCGCGTCGCGCGGCAAGCGCTTCGGGGTCCCGGAGTGGGGCCTGTACCCCGGCCCCGGCAACACCGGCCCCAACGCCGGCGACAACCCCTTCTTCATCGCCAAGATGCACGGCTTCTTCGCCGAGGTCGCGCCGGACCTGGCGTACGAGGCGTACTTCAGCGAGGACATGGACTACTCGCGGTCCTCGATCTGGGGGCCGGACCTCAACCCCCGCGCCGCCAGCGCGTACGCCTCGCTCTTCGCCTCCTCCTGAGGAGTCCGGCTGCGGCCGCCGAGCGCGGCCGAGCCGCGCTCGGCGCCCTCGCGCTCACGCGTGCCGCAGCGCCGGCTCCGCCGGGTCCAGGTCGACGACGACCCCGCGGGGCGTCACCGCGGTGCGCAGCACCAGCAGGACCGCCCGCAGCGCGAGCAGCGCCCCGACCATCTCCAGCCCCTCCTCGAGGGCGTTGAGCAGCACGTACGCGGTGCTCTGCACCACCTCCGGGCCGCCGTCGGCCGAGGGGCGGGACAGGCCGGAGGACGCCGTCTCCACCACCAGGGCGCCCAGCAGGTAGACCAGCCCGGCCACGACCAGCCGCCGGCGCAGCCGGGGGGCCATCCGCCGCGCCACCAGGAGGAGCACCGCGCCCACGGCGACCGCGACGAGGGCGCCCGGGACGACCCACGAGAAGCGGAGCCCGGCGTCCACCCCCAGGAGGTCGGCCAGCAGCGCCAGCTGCTCGTGCAGCGAGGCCAGCTCATCCACCGACAGCAGGGCGGCGACCGCCGCGGGGACGGCGAGCGGCCAGGCGAGTGCGCCGCGTGCCCGCGAGAGGGTCGCGCCCAGCGCGAGGCCGACGGCGGTCGCCGCCAGGAGCGCGGCGGAGAAGTAGGTGGGCAGGTTGCCCTCCGCGTCGAGGTCCACCAGGCGGGCGGCCTCGTCCAGCCAGGCGTGGGGCATGGACGGGTCACCGGCGACGGCGTCGACGGCGAGCCTGACCGCCGGCCCCAGCACCACGAAGGCGGCGAGCAGCACCGCCAGCGGGCGCACGGCCCTGGCGGGGGACGCCCAGACCTCCGGGTGGACCGCGGGGCCGTGCCCGCGGCTGCCGCCCGGCTGCGGCGTGCTGCCGGCAGCCGTCCTCGCGCTCGTCCTGATCCGTGGTGCCATCCTCGGCGCCCCCTCGCTCGGCAGGGGCGCCGTCCTGCGCCCGACCCAGCGCCCATGGTGGCCTCGAGGAGACGCGGAGGTGAACAGCAGACGTCTCCAGAGCGGCCCAGCGCTCGCGACGGGCGCCGTCCGAGGGGCCGCGCGAGCCGTGCGTCACCACCGCTCGACCGGGAGTCGCCGCCGCACCAGCCGCCGCCGGCGCCCTCAGCCGGCGCTGGAGAGCACGGTCAGCCGGCGCTGGCCAGCACCGGCTGCTCGGCGGGCAGCACCGCGTCGAGCAGGGCCGTGGCCCACTCCAGCACCGCCCGGTCGCGCAGCGGCTGCCCGCCCACGCGGGCCGTCATCGGCTGCGGCACGAGGATGGTGCGCAGCGCGGGCTTGACGAGGGTGCCGGGGTAGAGCCGCTTGAGCCGCAGCTCGGCGCTCTCCCGCAGCTCCACCGGGGCGAACCTGACGTTCCGGCCCTGCAGCGACACCTCGCTGACGCCCGACGCCCGGGCCCGCACCCGGAAGCGGGCCACCGCCAGCAGGTTCTCCACCTGCTCGGTCGGCTCGCCGTAGCGGTCGACCAGCTCGGCGCGCACGGCGGCGACGTCGTCGTCGGAGGTGGCCGCCGCGAGCTTGCGGTAGGCCTCCAGGCGCAGCCGCTCGTGGGGCACGTAGTCGTGCGGGAGCAGGCCGTCGACCGGGAGCTCGATCTTGGCCTCGGGCAGGCCCTCCTCCTTCGGGCCGTCGCGGAACTCCGCCACGGCCTCGCCGACCAGGCGCACGTACAGGTCGAAGCCCACCCCGGCGATGTGCCCGGACTGCTCCCCGCCCAGCAGGTTGCCCGCGCCGCGGATCTCGAGGTCCTTCATGGCCACCTGCATGCCCGCGCCGAGGTCGGTGTGGGAGGCGATGGTCGCGAGCCTGTCGTGCGCGGTCTCCGTGAGCGGCTTCTCCCCCGGGTACATGAAGTAGGCGTAGGCGCGCTCGCGCCCGCGTCCGACGCGGCCGCGCAGCTGGTGCAGCTGGCTCAGGCCCAGCAGGTCGGCCCGCTCGAGGATCAGCGTGTTGGCGTTGGAGATGTCCAGGCCCGTCTCGACGATGGTGGTGCAGACCAGGACGTCGAAGCGCTTCTCCCAGAAGTCGACGATGACCTCCTCCAGGCGGTGCTCGGGCATCTTGCCGTGCGCGGTGGCGATGCGGGCCTCGGGAACCAGCTCGGCCAGGCGCGCGGCGGCCCTGTCGATCGACTCGACCTTGTTGTGCACGTAGAAGACCTGGCCCTCGCGCAGCAGCTCGCGCCGGATGGCCGCGGCGACCTGCTTCTCCTCGTAGGGGCCCACGTAGGTGAGCACCGGGTGCCGCTCCTCGGGCGGGGTGGCCAGCGTGGACATCTCGCGGATGCCGGTGACGGCCATCTCCAGGGTGCGCGGGATGGGTGTGGCGCTCATCGCGAGCACGTCGACGTTGGTGCGCAGCGTCTTGAGCAGCTCCTTGTGCTCCACGCCGAAGCGCTGCTCCTCGTCGATGATCACCAGGCCGAGGTCCTTGGCGCGGTACTCCCCGCCGAGGAGGCGGTGGGTGCCGATGACCACGTCGACGGTGCCGTCGGCCAGGCCGGCCTTGACCGCCTCGGACTCCTTGGGCGTGACGAAGCGCGACAGCGCCCGCACGGTGACGGGGAAGGGCGCGAAGCGCTCGGCGAAGGTCTCCAGGTGCTGCTGCACCAGCAGCGTGGTCGGCACGAGCACCATGACCTGCTTGCCGTCCTGCACGGCCTTGAAGGCGGCGCGCACGGCGATCTCGGTCTTGCCGTAGCCGACGTCGCCGCAGATGAGGCGGTCCATGGGCACGACGCGCTCCATGTCGGCCTTGACCTCGTCGATCGTGACCAGCTGGTCGGGCGTCTCCACGAAGGGGAAGGCGTCCTCCAGCTCGCGCTGCCAGGGGGTGTCGGCGGCGAAGGCGTGGCCGCGGGTGGCCATGCGGGCGCTGTAGAGCTTGATGAGGTCCCCGGCGATCTCCTTGACCGCCTTGCGGGCCCTCCCCTTGGTCTTGGCCCAGTCGGCGCCGCCCATCTTGTTCAGCGCCGGGGCCTCGCCGCCCACGTACCGCGTGACCTGGTCGAGGGTGTCGGTGGGCACGAACAGCCGGTCACCGGGCTGGCCCCGCTTGGAGGGCGCGTACTCGATGACGAGGTACTCCCGGGTGGCGCCCTGCAGGGTGCGCTGCACCATCTCCACGTACCGGCCGACGCCGTGCTGCTCGTGCACCACGAAGTCGCCGGTCTTGAGCTGCAGCGGGTCGACGGCGTTGCGGCGCTGGCGCGAGGGCATGCGCCGGGCGTCCTTGGCCGACATCGGGCCCGAGGTGCCGAGCACGTCGGCCTCGGTGAGCAGCGCCAGCTTCAGCTGCGGGGCGACGAACCCGTGGCCCAGGTGGGCGGTGGTGACCCTCACCACGCTCGGCTCGGGGACGTCGTCGACCTCCTCGGCGCGCGCGGCCGGCACGTCGGCGTCGCGCAGCACCTCGGCGAGGCGGTCCGCCGAGCCGTGCCCGGCGGCGGTGGCCACCAGGCGCCACCCGTCGCTGACCAGGGCGCGCAGGTCGGCCAGGGCCCGCGGCACGTCACCGGCGTACCCCTCGACCTCGCGCGCGCCGACCGTGACCACCACGGCGCTGTCGCTGGCGTCGAAGCTCGCTGCTCCTGACAGCTCCTCGTCGGCGGTGAAGGAGCTCAGCGACCACCACGGCCGGCCGGTGGTCAGCGCGTGCGCGCGCGTGGCGGCGAAGGTGGTGTAGCTGGCGCGGTCGAGCCCGAGGTCGACGGGCACCTGCCCGCCGGAGGCGGCGTTGGCCCACGCCGCGGCGAGGAACTCCTCGGAGGTGGCCACGAGGTCGTGCGCGCGGCTGCGGACCCGCTCGGGGTCGAGCACGACGACGTGCGTGCCGGGCGGCAGCACGTCGAGCAGCGGCTGCATGCCGTCGACCAGGGCCGGCGCGAGGGACTCCATGCCCTCCACCGCGATGCCGCCGGCGATCTTGTCGAGCATCTCGGCGGCACCCGGGAGCTGCTCCTTGAGCGCGGCGGCGCGGCGCCTCACCTCGTCGGTGAGCAGCAGCTCGCGGCACGGCGGCGCCCACAGGCCCTCGGGCACCACCTCCAGCGAGCGCTGGTCGGCCACGGAGAAGGCGCGGACCTCGTCGACCTCGTCGCCGAAGAGCTCGACCCGCAGCGGGTGGTCTGCCGTGGGCGGGAAGACGTCGAGGATGCCGCCGCGCACGGCCACGTCACCGCGTCGCTCGACCATCTCGGTGCGCGTGTAGGCGGCCGCGGCCAGGTCGGCCACCACCTGCTCGAGGTCGACGACGTCACCGGCGCGCAGCTGCACCGGGCGCAGGTCGCCCAGGCCGCTCACCAGCGGCTGGAGGACGGCCCGCACGGGGGCCACCACGACCTTCACGGGTCCGTCCTCGGCGCCCAGCTCACCGGGGTGGGCCAGGCGGCGCAGGACGGCGAGGCGGCGGCCCACGGTGTCCGAGCGGGGCGAGAGGCGCTCGTGCGGCAGCGTCTCCCAGCTGGGGAACTCCACCACCGACGTCGGCTCGAGGTAGCAGCGCAGCGCGGCGGCGAGGTCCTCGCACTGGCGGCCGGTCGCGGTCACCGCCAGCACCGTGCGTCCCGCGCCGCCGGCCTCCGGGGCGCTGGCGAGCGCGGCCAGCAGGGCGGGACGGGCACCGGGAGGGGCGGCGGCCTCGAGGAGGGGGACGTCGCCGGAGCGGGCGTTCGCGACGGCGAGGGAGAACCCGCGGTCGGGCAGCAGGGCGGAGACGATCCCAGTCAGCGGCACGAGCACCCAGGGTAGGTCGCCGCACCGACAGGTGCCGTCCCGCGCCGGGCCGGCGGCGCCGCGTTCGCCGAGGGCGAGCAGACGGCGCCCGCCGGTCAGGCCGGGGCGAGGCCCGCGGCGGTCCCGCCCGTGACCTCCGGGCCCTGCGGGGACGGGCAGGGCAGCGGCGGCAGCGAGCCCGGCAGGGCGCGCGCCCCCTCCGGCACGGGCGCCGGTGCGGGCGGCGTGGCGCCCGTGAGCAGGTCGGCGGCCTTCTCGGCCAGCACCACGACCGGGGCGTAGCTGTTGCCGTTGGGCAGCAGCGGGATGGCGGAGGCGTCCACCACGCGCAGGCCGGCCACGCCGTGCACCTGCAGCGTGGCCGGGTCGAGCACGGCGGCGTCGTCCACGCCCATGCGCGCCGTCGACGTCGGGTGCAGCCCCGTGCGGGCGGTGCGCTGCACGAAGGCCAGCAGCTCGGCGTCCGTCACGACGTGCGCGCCGGGGACCACCTCACCGCCGTCGTAGGGCGCGAAGGCGGGCTGGGAGAGCAGCTCGCGCACGGTCCGCAGCACCCGCACCCACGCCTGCCGGTCGCCCTCGGTGGAGAGGTAGCCGTTGCGGATGAGCGGCGCCGCGGCGGGGTCCGCGCAGCGCAGGGTCACGCTGCCCCGGGAGGTGACCCGCCCGGGGTAGGCGTAGAGCTGGTACCCGTCGCCCTCGACCGCGGGCATGCCGGCCACGGGCCACACCAGGCTGGAGAAGAACACCGTGGCCTCGGGGACCAGCTGCTCGGGGCTGGTGCGCAGGAAGCCGCCGGCCTCGATGTGCGTGCTCGCCCCGGGGCCCGAGCCGAGCGCCAGCCACTGCGCCGCCGCGGCCAGCAGGTGGGGCCTGTGCTTGAGGCGGGCCGTGCTCACCGGCCGGCTGCACCGGTGCTGCACGAAGGCGCCGAGGTGGTCCTGCAGGTCGCGCCCCACGCCGGGCAGGTCGTGCACCACCTCGACGCCGGCGGCGGCCAGCTCCTCGCGCGGGCCGATGCCCGACAGCAGCAGCAGCTTGGGCGTCTCGAAGGCGCCGGCGGCCAGCACCACCTCACCGGCGCGCACCTCCTGCTCCGGGCCGGGCGCACCGCCAGCGGGGTCCAGGTCCCGGTAGCGCACGCCGACCGCGCGCCCGCCCTCCACGAGCACGCGGGTCACCAGCGTGCTCGTGCGCACCCGCAGCGCGGACCGGCCGGCGCGCGAACGCCGGTGCGGGGTGAGGTAGGCGTCGGCCGCCGTCACCCGCCGGCCGCGGTGCTGGGCCTTCTCGAAGCGGCCGACGCCGTCCTGGACGTCGTTGGGGTCGCTGGCCACCGGGTGCCCGGCCTGGCGGGCGGCCTCGAAGAAGGCCTCGTGCAGGGGGCTGTCCGCCGGGTCGGGGGTGAGCACGTGCGCGCCGGTGAGCCCGCGGCTGGTGCCCGCGGCCGGGGCGAGCGCCGCCTCGGCGCGCTGGAAGTAGGGCAGCAGGTGGGCGTAGTCCCAGCCCGGCTCACCGGTGAGGGCCGCCCAGCCGTCGTAGTCGGCGGCGTGCCCGCGCTGGTAGAGCATCCCGTTGATGGCGCTCGAGCCGCCCAGCACCCTGCCGCGCGGGTGGCTGATCCTGCGGCGCAAGAGCCAGGGCTCCTCCTCGCCGGTGTACCTCCAGTCGTAGCGGGGGTCCCCGACCGCGCGGTACATGCCCAGCGGCATCCGCAGCTCGACGTCCCAGGGGCGCACCGGCGCGCCGGCCTCGAGCACCAGCACCGACCCGGCGCCGCGCTCCACGGCCCGCCCGGCCACCACGCTGCCCGCCGAGCCGCCGCCGACGACGACGACGTCGACGTCGACAGGCCTCGTCGACCTCCCTGGGCCGCGGGCGTCCCGCCGCGCTCGCGGGGCAGCCTCTGCGTGGCCGTGCACCGGCCACCTCCTCGTCCGGGTCAGCTCGTTCCTGGTGCCTCAGCGCTGCGAGCGGCCCCCCGGCGCCCTCCACCCTGACGGTAGCCCTGCGTGACGCCCGTGGACGGGCGACGCGCGGTCTGCCGCCAGCACACCACCCGAACGGGGCCGACTCCACCATGGCCGGTGAATGGCCTGGTCAAGGATCGGTCAAGCCTCGGTCAAGGCGCGGTCACGCCTGGCTGCGGGCCCAGGCAGGCGGACGGCCGGGCCGGGCCGGTCGCCGGTGCGGAGGGTGGTCGCGACCGGCCTCCGGGGACGCAGCGTCACCGCCGTCAGGCGCGCCCCGCGACCGGGTGCACGAGGTCGGGGGTGACCTCGGCGACGCTGGCCGCGCCCGCGAGCGCCATGACGTGGGCCAGGTCGGAGACCACCTCGGCCAGGCACTCCCGCGCCGCCTGGGCGCCGCCGGCGGCCAGCGCCCACAGCACGGGCCGGCCGATCAGCACGCCGTCGGCGCCGAGCGCCAGGGCCGTGAGCACGTCGGTGCCGGTGCGCACGCCGCCGTCGACCAGCACCACCGGGGCGTGCCCCGAGGGCAGCGGACCCGCTGTGCGGGTGTGCTCGCGCACGGCGGCGGCCACCTCGGGCAGCGCCAGCGCGCTGGGGACCGAGCGGTCCAGCTGGCGCCCGCCGTGGTTGGAGACCACCACGCCCGCGGCGCCGGCCTGCAGGCACGCGACCGCGTCGTCGCCGCGCAGCACCCCCTTGACCAGCACCGGCAGCCCGGAGACCTCCGCCAGCCAGGCGATGGTGCCCAGGTCGGTGGTCGGGTCCTGCTCGGCGGCGGCGCGCTGGTCGGCCACGGCCAGCTCCGCTCCCCCGGCCGCCACCCGCTCGGCGAAGTGCGGCGCGAGGTTGACCAGGAAGTGGTCGTCGGGGACGGAGAGCCGGGTGCCGGAGACGCGCCGCTTGCGGCCCACGTAGGGGGTGTCGCCGGTGAGCACCAGGGCGCCGGCGCCGGCCGCCACCGCGCGGCGCACCAGCGCCTCGGTCAGGGAGCGGTCCTTCATGACGTAGACCTGGAACCACCAGGGCGCGCCGTGCTCGGCGGCCGCAGCGGCGACCTCCTCCAGCGAGCGCGAGGAGCGGGTCGACAGGCCCAGCAGGCCGCCGCCCGCGCCGGCGGCCGCGGCAGTGGCCAGCTCGCCGTCGTCGGTGGCGAGGGCGTGGAAGGCCATGGGGGCGATGCCCACGGGGTGCGCCAGGCGCTGGCCGAGCAGGGTGGTGGCGGTGCTCACCGCGCCGACGTCCCGCAGCACCCGCGGGCGCAGCCGGTAGCTGCTCCACGCCTGCGCGCCCTCGCGACGGGTGACCTCGTCCCCGGCGCCGGCGTCGTAGTAGTCCAGGACCTCCGGCGGCAGCGCGGCGGCGGCCGCCTCGCGCTGGGCGCGGAGCAGGGGAAGGCCCCCCGGCGCTGGCGCCGAGGGGCCCTGGGGTGCGGTGGGCACCGGGCTCAGTCCTCCCAGATCTTCCACTCGGCCCGGCCGGCGTCCCACAGGCCGTTGAGCTCCTTCCAGTCGCGGAAGGTGTCCATGCCCAGCCAGTAGCCCTCGTGCTTGTAGACGCCCAGCTCACCGTCGCGGGCCAGGCGGCCCAGGGGGGCGTGCTCGAGCATCTCCTCGGTGCGGTCGGCGTCGAGGTAGCCCTCCACGAAGGAGCGCTCGAAGAAGAAGAAGCCGCCGTTGACGTAGTCGGTCTGGGTGGTGGGCTTCTCGTTGAACTCCTTCACGGAGTCGCCCTCGACCTGCATCTCGCCGTAGCGGCCGCTGGGGTGGACCCCGGTCAGGGTGCCGGTCGCCCCGGAGGCCACGTGCTGGGCGAGCGCTGCGGTGACGTCCACCGAGCCGATGCCGTCACCGTAGGTGAGCGCGAAGCGGGGGGCGTCGAGGTACTTCGCGGCGCGGGCGATGCGGGCGCCGGTGGCCGTGGTCAGCCCCGTCTCGACGAAGGTGATCTCCCAGTCCTCGTCGGAGGTGTCGGTGTGGAACTCCAGCGGCTTGGCGCCGTTGGTGTGCAGCGTGAGGTCGGAGGAGCGCACGCGGCTGTCCAGGAAGTAGGACTTGATCATGTCGCCCTTGTAGCCCAGGCAGAGCACGAAGCGGCGGAAGCCGTGGGCGGAGTAGAGCTTCATGATGTGCCACAAGATGGGTCGGCCGCCGACGTCGACCAGGCCCTTGGGCAGCTGCTCGCTGGCCTCGCGCAGCCGCGTGCCCATGCCCCCGCACAGGATCACCACGGGGATTTCGGCGGGCTGCGCGCTGTGCTGCGCTGCCCCGTCGCTGCTGGCTGCGGTCATGGGGAAGTCCTCCTGGAGGGCCTGCGGTGCGATCCCGGCCACTGTAGGAGGGCCGGCGACTGGTCACTCACAGCGATGGACCCGACCGGGCGACGCCCGGTCGGGTCCAGGTGGCGGCCCGCTGCGCCGTGGCGCCGCGGGTCTCAGACGTTGTAGGTGCTGCCCTGGTCGTCCACGACGGCGTCGGCGTCGTCGAACCAGTGGCCGTCGTGGCCGAGGTAGCGGAAGTGCACGGCCGAGCCCTTGGGCACGGTGACGGTGGCCGAGCGGCTGCCGTTGGAGCGCTTCTTCATCACGTGGGCGAAGGGGCTCCAGTCGTTGAAGTTGCCCACGACCGAGACGGGCTCGGCGTACTCCTCCGCGGACAGCGAGAACGTCACCTTGACGTCCTCGGACCCCTTGGTCGTCTTGGTGGTGATCGTCACTGTCGGTCTCCTCGACGCTTCGCTGGCCGCCTCCGATCAGGTGGCGCTGTGGCGCACCGTACCGGAGCGCGACACGCCGCTTCCACCTGCGCGGTCGCTCCCAGCACTTGACTGGCGCGGCACCGGCGCGCTCCGCGCCGGGGACGCCGAGCGCGGCCTGGCGCTCACCGCGGGCCGTGGAAGCGCTGCTGGGCGGCCTCGAGCCCGTCGGTGATGACCGCCTCGACGGCGTCAGCGGCGTCGGACAGCAGGAAGGGCAGCTCCTTGCGCTCGGCGGTGGAGAAGCCGCGCAGCACGAAGTCGGCGGGGTCCATCCGTCCGGGCGGTCTGCCGATGCCCACGCGCACGCGCACGTAGTCCTTGGTCGCCAGGGCCTTGCTGATGTCGCGCAGCCCGTTGTGGCCGCCCTCGCCGCCGCCGCGCTTGAGGCGCACGACGCCGGCGTCGACGTCGAGCTCGTCGTGGACGGCGATGACGCGCCGCGGGTCCACGCCGTAGAAGCGGGCCAGGCCGGCGGTGGGACCGCCGGACTCGTTCATCCACGAGGTGGGCTTGGCCAGCACCACCCGCTGGCTGTCGGGGCCGGGCGGGCCCAGGCGCACCTCCGCCACGGCCGCCCGGTGCTTGGACGCCTTGAAGCCGGTGCGCTGGCGGGAGGCGAGCTCGTCGAGCACCATCGCGCCCACCGTGTGGCGGTCGGCGGCGTGCTCGGGGCCGGGGTTGCCCAGGCCCACGACGAGCCAGGGGCCGGGGGGGGGGGGGGGGGGGGGGCCCCCCCCCCCCCCCCCCCCGGGGGGGGGGGGGGGGGGCCCCCCCCCCCCCCCCCCCCCCCCCCCCCCCCCCCC